>NZ_QWDE01000001.1:336930-673861 GCF_003432065.1 Mucilaginibacter terrenus
AATGAAGGTTGTTAAATATCAAAGTTTTATTTAGAGCTTTTGGCTGTGAAATATTTAGTTACAAAAGCATTACATAAACTAAGTGTTTTTAAAATGATTATCTTTTCTTTACAATTGCGTATAAACTACACTCATGCATAAGTATTCGGGACAACAAAGAATTTTAGTAGCAGTAGACTGCATCATATTTGGGTTTGATGGTGTAAAGGTTAAATTGTTACTGGTTAAAAGACGATTAGCCCCGGAACTTGGCAAGTGGAGCCTTATGGGAGGATTTATTAATCCAACCGAGTCGCCTGAAGATGCCGCAAACAGGATACTGGAAGATTACACCGGCCTGAAGAATGTGTACATGGAGCAGTTTAAAGTTTTTGGGGATCCTAACCGTGATCCGGTGGAACGTACCCTGGCCGTAGCTTATTTTGCCTTAATAGACATTCATCAGTATGAGGAGCAGCTAACCGCGGAGCACAGCCCGGAGTGGTTCCTGCTTGATGAGATACCGCATTTAGTGTTTGACCATACTGAAATGGTTAAAGGAGCACTTAAGCAATTGCGCTACAAAGCGGCTTTGCACCCCATATTATTTCAACTATTACCTGGGAAGTTTACAATACCACAGCTACAGGCGCTTTACGAGGGTGTTTATCAAACTAAGTTTGACGATCGTAATTTCAGCCGGAAACTGCTTTCTACCGGCCTTTTAGTAAAGCTGGATGAAAAGGATAAACTATCATCAAAAAAAGGCGCTTTTTATTATAAGTTAGACCAATCCCATTACGAAGAGAACTTTGATAAGTTTCTTAACCTTGTGCCTAATCCTGACAAGTTTTTTTAACTCACCATAGCGTCTTTCATTCATCAGTTAATTTGTACTTTTAACTTGCTCCCATCAAAGTATAATCGGATATTAAAATTATATTGAACCGAATAAAGGCGATAAGTTTAACTGTTGCAGCGTTGTTTTGCATGTGCTCAAGCATTTTTGCCCAGGGTGCAACTAATCAAGGCAAAGATTTTTGGACAGCCTATATGGCACATGATCTTCCAGCAGGCGAAGGCAGCAATATGGTTGTTTATATTACATCTGACTTTGACACTAAGGGTAATATATCTCTTGCAGACGGCAGTTATTCTTACGATTTTAACGTTACGCGAGGGAAGCTTATCGAAATAAAAATACCGGTAGATGCTTACGTGAAGGCGTCAGGCAAGTATCTTAAAGGCCTTCATATAACCTCACAAAAAAAAATAGCTGTTTTTGGGCACATCTACGCTCAAAATGTATCGGGTGCAACACTTATTTTGCCTGTTAATGCGTTGGGAAAAAACTATTATTCAATTAATTATTTCCAGGCTTCAAACAAAAAAAATACATTTTCAACATTTATGGTTATCGCTACTGAAGATAAAACTACAGTGGATATAACCCCTGGTAATAAGCTAAAAGATGGGCACCCCGCTGGCGAGACTTTCAGACTGTTGTTAAATAAAGGAGAACTATATCAAGGGTTGTCTGACCAAGACCTTACAGGTACTACAATAAAATCTATAAGCACAACTGACGGGGAGTGCAAGAAAATTGCTGTGTATTCAGGAAGTACAAGAATTGGTATAGGGTGTATTGGTAACGTAGATTATTCGTCTGATAATTTATTTCAACAGGTTTATCCCACATCGTCATGGGGCAAAACCTACTTAACTGTTCCTTTAAAAGGCAGAGACTATGATATTTTTAGAGTGGTCATTGACGATGTGGACACTGAGATTAAAATTAATGGGCAAAGTGTAGATAAAGCAGAGTTTTGGTCTCCTAAGTTTTACGAGTTTTGGACGAGTAAACCCAGCCTCGTTACAGCAAATAAGCCCATACAGGTAGTACAGTACGCCGTAACTCAAGGACGTACTAACACGGATGAATGTGAAATTGACAAGAGCGATATTGGTGACCCTGAAATGATCTACCTAACTCCGCTTGAACAAACCCTCGATCACGTTATACTCAACTCAACAGGTAATTTTGCGATATTTAAGCATTTCGCTAACGTTATCATAAAAACCACAGCAAAAGGGAGCTTCAGGGTGGATGGCAAGCCTTATACAGATTTTACTTTGCTTGATGCGGACAAAACATATTCTTACGCACAAGTGCCATTAACATCAGGTGTCCATACGATGTCTGCTGATGGTGGTTTTAACGCAATTGCTTATGGCTTTGGCCAGCATGAGAGCTATGGATATGCAGCAGGTGCAAACCTGGCCAATCTTAATCAAAACATTGTTTTCAAAGATCCCGGCACCGGTACGTTGCATTTAAACGGTTGTTCCAGTATAAATTACAAACTTCAGTTAACGTTGCCGTACCAAACAAATAGTATAAAATGGAGGCTTGATAATGGAAGTGATCCGGTGACGATAAACAATCCTGTAATTACTTCCACAAGTGAAAGGGACGGCCTAACGCTTTATACGTATGAATATCCAACATTAATCAATTATACCGCTGGTGATTATTCGGTAACGGCAACGGTGCTAAATCCTGTTGCTGACGAATGTGGTTCTACAACAGATGTGGATTTTGATTTTAGCGTAACAGATGTACCTAAGACTAAAATAGCTTATAATGGAGCTTGCGAAGGTGATAGTACTTACTTTATCGATAGTACAGATGTCAGTTCAGCACTTATCAAAAGCAGAGTGTGGGATTTTGGCGATGGCACAACATCAACTTTGGCTAACCCGGTTCATAAATATCAATCCAATGGCAAGTATACGGTAGTACTCACAGTTACAAATGCAAACGAGTGTACATCATCAACTCAAACAGATGTTGTTATAGCTAAAAAGCCAATGGCCTCGTTCACTGTAGATGCGCCTGTTTGCACAAAAAAATCAACAATTTTTACGGATAAATCAGTCGCCTCTGATGCTCCTATTACCACTTGGATATGGAATATGGGCGACTCGACCATGATAACCCGCTACGATAATAAGCCGTTTACGCATGTGTTTAAGAAGACGGGTGCCGATACAGTCAGCCTTACCGTTTTAACGCAAAGCGGCTGCAGTAGTGAAACTTTCAGTCAAATAATCCAGATACTCCCCGCACCGGATGTGAAATTCAGAACACCAGACGTTTGCCTTTCAGATGCTTTTGCGCAATTTTCAAATGAAACAACAACAGAAGACGGGACGACCGACGCGTTGACCTATTCCTGGAACTTTGGTGATAGCAAAGCTGGTGTTGGTAACCCAAATACATCCACCGAAAAGAACCCGAAACACAAGTATACCAGTATTGGCGAATATTTAGTAACGTTAACGGCTACTTCATCCAATGGTTGCCAATATAGTGTCTCTCAATCATTCAAAGTAAATGGAGATAAACCGTTAGCAGGTTTTGAATTGGAAAACAAAAACGCGTTGTGCAGCTCTAATCCGGTGGTGTTCAAAGATGCATCCAGCGTTAATTTTGGAGATATTACCAGGATAGTATGGTATTACGATTACAAGAACAATCCGCAGGATAAGGAAGAATTTACCCGCGGCGAGATGCCCAAAAGTCGAAAATACATGCATGCCTATAGTGTTTTTAGTAGCCCGGCATCAAAGGTTTATAGTGTGCACATGGAAGCTTATTCCGGCCAGACGTGTTTTGCCATTGCAGATCAGGATATCGAAGTTTTAGCAAGCCCAAATGTAAACATCCTGCAAGTTGGTACCATATGTCAGAATGCAAAGCCAATCCAATTAGTTGTTCAACAAACAAGTTTACCAGGAACTGGAACTTTTAGCGGGAAGGGAGTCAGTCAATCCGGGGTATTTGACCCCGCTATAGCTGGTGTAGGTACCACTACTATTAAATACAGATTTATTTCAACTAACGGCTGCGACTTTAACGCTACGCAGGACATTGTAGTGTTACAGTCACCCGTTGTTAATGCCGGTGATGATGTAATGGTTCTTGAGGGCGGCTCTGTTTTGCTTAAAGCAACAGCTGCAGGCAAGAACTTGATCTACAAATGGTCGCCGTCATTCGGTTTAGATAACGATAGTTCTCTAAATCCGATGGTAACAGCTACCGAAGATAAAGTTTATACTTTAACGGCTACAAGCAGTGATGGGTGCAGCACGGAAGATCAGGTGAAAGTAACTGTACTTAAAAACTTAAATATCAGCAACACTTTTACACCTAACGGTGACGGGATAAATGATACCTGGAAGATAAAATATTTAGAAACTTACCCCGGAAATACGGTTAATGTATACAACAGATACGGAGAAAAGGTATATTCGTCTGTTGGTTACGGCATTCCCTGGGATGGTACGCGCAACGGAACAAATTTACCCGCAGGAACCTATTACTATATCATAGACCCGAAGAATGGCCGTGGGCTTATTTCGGGCAATGTTACAATCATCAGATAAATGAAGAGAATTTTACTTTTCTTGCTTGTGTTGCAGATGTGTTTCAGTTTGGCAGAAGCACAGCAGCGCCCGCAGTATACACAATACGTGTTCAATAATCTGCTCTTGAATCCTGCGGTAAGCGGCATCGAGAATTATACCGATGCAAAACTGGGCTACCGCAGCCAGTGGACTGGCTTGCAAGGTGCACCTGTTACCAGCTATTTTAGCATAAGTGCGCCAATTGGTGACAACTTCCTACAAGGTGACGCAACCGCTTTCCCTGCTTCGGGTGGTGAAAATCCGTCAAGCAGGTTATATACGCAATACTACAGGGCGGCTGAACCGCATCATGGTATTGGTTTTATGGTCGTGTCTGACAAAGCCGGACCGATCACTCAAACCAACATAAACGCCAACTATGCTTATCATTTGGGATTAACTGAAAAGTTAAACCTTTCTGTAGGTGTCTCGGCAGGGGTAAATCATATCAACTTAAACACCGACCTGATAACATTGGAAGATCCCAATGACCCTACGCTTAACAACATTAACAACAGCCAGTGGAAGCCTGATCTTGGTGTGGGTATCTGGGCGTATTCATCAAATTATTACTTCGGCGTATCAGCACAGCAGATACTGCCTCAGAATCTTTATATAACTACAGGAAACACAGCTAACCAAAGCAAAACAGTGCCACATTTTTTTGCGACCGGCGGCTACAAATTCTTCCTTTCGGATGATGTTACCTTGTTGCCATCTGCGCTGTTAAAGTTCATTGATCCGGCGCCAATCTCTTTCGATATAAACATGAAGCTTTCTTTCCGCGACAGGTTTTGGTTTGGCGGCTCTTTCCGCAAGGATGACTCTTACGCCGTGCTCGCGGGGTTTAATTTAAGCTCTGTGGTTAATGTTGGCTATTCATATGACGTTACTACATCAGCATTACGTTCCGTAAGTAATGGTTCGCACGAGATAGTGTTAGGGATATTATTAAACAACAGATATAAGTTAACCAGTCCGCAACACGGCTGGTAAAATCCACCATAACGGAAAAGGCTGCCTTACAAATGGAAAGCAGCCTTTTCTGTTTTATATAGAACCTCTAAGTTGACTCTAGAGTTCCTTTCTCAGCCTTGCTACAGGTATATTCATTTGTTCACGATATTTCGCTACAGTGCGCCTTGCTATGTTGTAGCCGGCATCTTTGAGTATGTCTGTGAGCTTTTCGTCTGCAAGCGGATGGCGTTTGTCTTCTTTTCCTATATGCTCTTCGAGTATTTTCTTGACCTCTTTGTTAGACACCTCTTCACCACTTTCTGTTTGTATTGCTTCGCTGAAAAAGGATTTTAGCAGGAACGTACCATGCTCTGTTTGTACATACTTGGAGTTTGCTACGCGTGACACGGTAGAGATGTCCATACCTATACGGTCTGCAATATCTTTTAAGATCATAGGCCGCAGGTTTTTGTCGTCACCTGTCAGGAAAAAATCATACTGATATTGCATAATGGCATTCATGGTCTTCAGCAGAGTTTGTTGGCGCTGCTTTATTGCGTCGATAAACCATTTGGCAGAATCAAGCTTTTGTTTAACAAATTGCACAGCTTCTTTCAGCTTTTTATCTTTCTGCGAAGCTTTTTCATAATGCTGGAACATTTCCTGGTAAGAGCGGCTTACCTTCAATTCCGGCGCGTTTTTCGAATTTAGTGTGAGTATAAGCACCCCGTCGTTATTGGTGATATGAAAATCGGGGATTACCTGAAGTTGCTTGGTACTTACTTCGTTGCTGTCGCCTGGTTTGGGATTGAGTTTCAATATCTCGTTTACCACGCCACGAAGCTCCTGCGAGTTCATGTTTAACGAGCGCTCCAGCTTGTCGTAATGTTTGCGGGTAAACTCGTCGAGATAATCCTCTACAACGGTCATCGCCTTTTTTATAATTGGATCGTTCTGATCTTTTCTCCTTAACTGTATCAGCAAACACTCCTGTAAGCTGCGTGCGCCAACCCCCGGAGGATCAAAGCTCTGAATCACTTTCAGCATGTCTTCTACTTCCTCGTCCTCGGCCATTACGTTCTGCGAAAAGGCAAGATCATCTGTCAAAGACATTATCGGGCGGCGCAGGTAACCGTCATCGTCAAGACTGCCGATGATTTGTTTACCTATTTTAAAGTCCTTGTCAGATACCGGGAGTAAATCCAGCTGTGCCTGCAGGCTTTCAAAGAAAGAACTTTGTACAGCTATCGGGATCTCCTTATGCTCATCATCATCATCCCCGTTTTGGTCGTAGCGCGAGCCATACTCATTAACGTTATCTTCCTGTAAGTAGTCGTCAATGTTAAACTCGTCCATCTCACCTTTCTCCTCGTCTCCTTTATAGTCGTCGTCAGGATCACGGTCGGGATATTGTTCTTCAGGTTCGTTAAGGTTGGTTAAACTAATATCTTCAAGAGCAGGGTTTTCCTCCAGTTCCTCTTTAATACGGGTATCCAGCGATACAGTAGGCACCTGCAGCAACTTTATAAATTGTATCTGCTGCGGTGAAAGCTTTTGTAAAAGTTTCTGTTGAAGGTTCTGTTTAAGCATAATTTAAAGCAAGGGCAAAAGTACACCAATTACCTTAACTTGGGAAATAATAAGGTGGCATTGCATTGTAAGTTTTAAATGCAATTGAATTGGTTTTGTTTGCATGGGTAGTTAATAATTGTAACTTTAAACAAACAAAAACCTGCGCTATGGGATTCATCAAAGAGTTTAAAGAATTTGCAGTTAAGGGCAACGTATTGGATTTAGCTGTTGCTGTTGTAATTGGCGGTGCCTTTGGGAAGATAGTTAGTTCATTGGTGGAGGATATTATAACTCCTGCTGTACTTACACCAGCCCTTAAAGCGGCTAATCTTTCTAATCTAAGTCAGCTGGTAATACCAGGCACTGCTATAAAATATGGTAACTTCTTATCTCAGGTTATCTCATTTATTATCATAGCGCTCTCATTGTTTATTATGATCACAGCTATTAATCGCTTTAAGAAGAAGGAGGCTGTCGCGCCAACCGTGACCCCAGCTCCCTCAAAAGAAGAAGTGCTATTGGCAGAGATACGCGATATACTCGCTGCGCAAAACAAGTAAACTATTGTTATTAGTGATGATTCGCAATTTGCCTGTATGATGGGCTTCGCCACATTTCGCATGGCGGCGCTTGCCCTGCCAGACACTAATGAAGAGCCTCACTTTGAGAAAACGTCCTTTAAAATAGCGGGGAAGATATTTGCCACTATAGTTCCGGGGCAAAGCAGGGCTACGGTAAAGCTGTCGCCGAATGACCAGGATGTTTTTTGCCTTGCCGAAAACAATGGCGTTTACCCCGTGCCCAACAAATGGGGTAAATTAGGGTGGACCCACATTGATCTGCAAATTGCCGCTCCCCAAATGTGTACCGAACTATTAAAGGTTGCCTACTGCGAAGTGGCACCCGGGAAGTACGCCGCACTAATCAACTTTGAAGACTGAGGAGTGTGGTAATTTACGCCGTAATACTGTAAACTGTATCACAATGAGGTGTTACACCTGTTACACTTTTGCGGGTCAAAAAACAGTTAATTCAATGTTAATCAAACAATTAACTAAAGTCCGTGTTACAGTTTTTGAAACCATGATACACTTTTTAACGTGGTGATACACCTTTAGTACCCTATTAATCAGCTAATTTTGTGTCAGCTATATCAGGAGTGTTGCACGCACATAACGCTAAAATTCTCAGCAAGCAATGTCTAAAAGGTTTTGGCCAGTTTTGGATCAGTTAAGATAATGTAGTCGCCGAGTTTAGCAAATTTGCTCCAGTCCGGGTTGCTAAAGCTGTCATCGGCATAGGCCTGTATGTTTATCACCTTTACACCCGGTGCGTATTTCTGCAATTGCGCCACAGTGCCCAGCTTCTCCTCGCTGTGAAAGCCACCATTCACCTGGAATATCTTAAAACCTTTATGAGCGTTATAAAACTTCGCTATGGAGTAGCCCATAGTGGCATCCCAAAGGTTTTGTGATTGGTAAACTTTCATGGGGCCAATGGCGCTGTGCCCGCCCATAATGTTTACAAACTTTTCGTAGTAAGCGCCGGTGGCCGTATCAATAGGGAGAGGAGGGAGCCAGTTTTTAGCTGTAGCATCCAGCTTTTGCAACTCTGCAAGCCCGCCCCTTGTTACCATATTGGTATACCTGGTTGGCGCGTTTGCCGCTATAACCTGCAAGTGGTTTTCTTTAGCAACCTCTACCATAGGGCGGTAGTCTTTGTAGTTGTTCCACGCGCGGCCTTCAGTTATCAGGTTCTTTTCGCGGATAAATCCCGCTAAATATTCATTCACCACGGTTTGGCAATCTGTTTGGAACATCTCCATAGAAAGTGCTGCCTTGGCAGGATACTTTTCCACAAGTTTTTTGAAAAGCATATTTTCCAGGTAATGGCCGGTAGAGTCGTTGTGCTCCTCGCCAAAAAACAATACATCTGCTTTAGCCATGTCATTAATAACGTCATCCAGCGTGGCAGGTGCCTTTTTAGCTGTGTTGTATACCTTATAATGAGCAGACATACCATCCTGGCAAAAAGATAGTGCGGGTAAAAACAGCAGGAGTAATGCGCAAAATGCCTTCATTAGTTTGAGTTATGCAGATGTTAATAATTTTAGCCAAATAACCACATTAGTATTTGAAAAAACTAAAATTTACGCTACATTTGCACTCTTGTTTTTAAAAACGACGTATATAATATAATATAGCCATGAAAAGAACGTTTCAGCCCTCACAAAGGAAAAGAAGAAATAAGCACGGTTTCCGTGAGCGCATGTCATCTGCTAACGGCAGAAGAATACTTGCTGCCAGAAGAGCTAAAGGCAGAAAAAGATTAACTGTATCTGACGAGCGCAGCCACAAAGCTTAATTACTGGTTGTTTTCCTTTAATTAAAGGGGGCCGGACCGTAATACAGCTTACTATCGGTTAGAGCCGGCAACTATGTATACTTTTAAAAAAGAAGAACGGTTATGTAATAAAAAGCTTATTGATGGGCTTTTTCATAACGGTTCTTCTTTTTTATGTTATCCCTTCAAGGCATCGTGGATGGTTGCTGCCGAGCAACAGGTTTTCCCGGTGCAGGTACTTTTTACCGTGTCTAAAAAGCGTTATAAACGCGCGGTAGATCGTAATGCCGTTAAGCGCCGCATGCGCGAAGCTTACCGGCTTAACAAACAAGCCCTTCTTTACGATGCGCTAATGGCATCCAACAAGCAACTCATTCTTTCCATTAGTTATATAGGTAAAGAAATAACGCCTTACGATTTTTTTGAGAAGAAAATAATTAAGCTTTTAATACAGCTTAGTAAGGAGCTTGGCGCATGAGTTGGTTATGGAATGCCATAAAAAACGCCATTGGCTGGTTCTTCCTCCTGGTTATCAAATTTTATCAGTACTTTATTTCACCTATTACAGGCGCGTCCTGCAGGTACACGCCCACGTGTTCCCAATACGGAGCCGAGGCCATCCGGAAATACGGCCCTTTTAAGGGCGGATGGCTAACGGTGAAACGTATTGCCAGCTGTAATCCATGGGGTGGGCACGGGCACGATCCGGTGCCTTGATTTAGCCGGAAGTTTGAAGTAACCAGTTCAAAGTTCTGAGTACTAAGTAGCTGGTGTTGATTCAGTAGATTTAAGTCAAGCTGAAGGACGGCACAGTTCCAAGTTGAATTAGTTTAAGTGCTTACGTTTTTTGTAATTTTGACTTTTGACTTAAGACTCACGACTTAATACTTAGAACTTTTAACATTCCGCTTCTCATGGGTTACATCATTCAAATAGAAACTGCTACTACTTCGTGCTCTGCCGCTCTAACAAATAATGGCGTAATTGTTGGGGTAAAAGAGGTGACCGCGAGAAATATCCATGCCGAGGTACTTACATTATTTATTGATGAACTGATAGCAGCGGCCGGCATTACTTACACAAATGTTGATGCAGTAGCCGTGAGTTGCGGCCCGGGCTCCTACACCGGCTTGCGTATAGGTGTATCAACAGCTAAAGGGCTTTGCTTCGCTTTAGATAAGCCGCTGATTGCTGTTGAAACGTTATCATCAATGGCGGCAGGTGTAGCGGCGGATGTTGCCGGAGACGTGCTGTTATGCCCCATGATAGACGCACGCAGAATGGAAGTTTATACGGCCGTGTACAACAAGGCCGGGGATGTAATAAAGCCAACCGCTGCAGAAATTATCACTCCTGAAAGTTTTGCCGACTTGCTGGCCGATAATAAGGTGCTGTTTTTTGGTGATGGTGCCGAAAAGTGCCGCGAGGTATTGGGCACAAATGCTAACGCGAGCTTTTTGGACGGATTCTCCAACTCGGCGGCTCACCTTACGAAAATTGCAGAGCAGAAGTTACTGGCGCGAGACTTTGAAGACGTTGCTTATTTTGAGCCTTATTACCTAAAAGACTTTATTGTTCTTAAAAAGCAATGAACTACTATAGATTGTTAGAATGAATTATATATACCCAAAAGAAGATGGTTTTTGGGCAATATCAATTTCGACGGTGAGTGGGAATTTTGGAAATATGTAAGCCCAGGCAGAGTAGATATACCTCAAAAGGAACTATTTATTACGACAAGAAAAAAAGGAATTCCTTTAGACTTTACTATAGCGGACTTTGAGTTGCTTATTGTGAATGACAAGGTTAAAGATCTGATCAGCGAAGAGGAGGTGCAGTTTATTCCTGTCAAATTAGAAGCGCAACCTGATGTAAAGCTTAACTATTCCCTTATGGTAATAAATAATGAAATAGAATGTGTAGACGAAAATAAATCTGTTTTCATGAAATGGGAAAAAGATGATTTAGTTAGGCCGGACTTGGCTGGCGAATATGAATTCTTTGAAAAACTGGTGTTAGATCCAGATAACATCCCTCAACAGGCACATATATTTAGGCTAAAAAATTATCACATATCAATTGTGATAAGTGAAAAGTTAAAGCTTCTATTTGAAGAAAGTAACGTTAGTGGAATAAAATATCAGAAATTAACTTAAATATTAACAGCAGCGTCCGTGCTTATAATCGAATGTTTAAGTAGCTGCTTAAGGTTAAATGTTTAATTAAAGTTCAGTTGATTATTTTGTTTACCTATGACCTCTAACGAATTTGATACTTGCAGCAGCAAGTGATAGTGAAGTAAAGCTATAATGAAATGAACAAAATTCGATCGTTTGATTTTGTTAACGAGTACTTGGATTTTGAAAATATCTCACAACTTGGCTTTAATACTAGTAAAATACGTTGGGGAATATTTAAGAAAACAATAGATGCTACAATTATACTGCTTGTAGAAAGCGAAAAATTTTATTTTATTCATAGTGGTAAGATTTACGAAATCAATTATCATATAACTGCATCTATAACTATAGTTAACAGTTCAAACTGTGCGTTCAGTCTATTTTATGATGATTTGCTTATTTCAACATTCACCTACCAAGTTGATAAGTTATTGTATAACATATCACCATTTGAATATTTAGATGAAGAGGATTTCGATTGGGGATTGTTTTTGGTCAATGTAATCAACGATCCGGAGCGTCAGCAAAGAATAATTGAAAACATTGCTGGCTAGCTTGATGGCGCAAGTATACAGCATACGTTAAACATACAATACTCGACTCCAAAAAGAGCAGGTATTAACCACCTGTCCGTTATAAGCTGCAAAAAGTTATGCTTTTAATCCCCGTTATCTTTCCCGAAAATTCGGTTGTATAAACGCTTGATAAAGCCCGGGCTGTTCTCGGTAGGGATAAAGCTGGCATTCAGTGGATGCTCTATAACCGGCCCGAACTTAAACGATACCCCAAGAAAGAGGTCCACAGCCGTATAGGCCGCATTTTTGTTGATCTGCGAGTTGCTTTTCAGGCCAGCAAGGGCTGTGCTTGCTGTAGGCAGGAAACGTTCGCTGCCAATAAAGAACTCCGCATTGGGGCTTTTAATCATAAACTGCCCACCAAGGCTAAATACCCTGTTATTATCGTATGCTGTAGTAAGGGTTACTACATAATTTTTGTACTGAAAAGGATTGACCAATGCCGCGGTAAAGCCGTCAAAAAATAGCTCTTTGGACAGTATTAGGGTTGGCGAGTATTTGTACCTGTTATCGTAATCAAGCCAGAATTGTTTATTCGCACTTACTTCAAACTTGCCATTTGTAGGCGTTGTAAAAGAACCAACAGTTACGTTTGTTTTAGCTATGTTTTTTACAGCATCGTAAATGTTGTTTTCCCTGCGTGATGTAGATAAGTTAAAGATGGTATCTGCAGAGGCAAAGTTGTAAACCGTAGACCTGCTGCTCCAGTGGATAAAGCCTACATCTTTAAAGTTGAACTGCAGGTTAAAGTTATCGCGGGTACGTAATGATGTTCCTATACCAATGGCAGCACCGGGGTTTCTAAAGGTTGGTAAGTAATCGTGCGAGTTAAATGGGCCCGGGTTATAATTAAGGTAGTACCTGCCGGTCATACTCAGCAAAGCCGCATCATTGGCCCGGTCAAAATCAATGCTGGATGACGTTACCGTCGCTTTTTGATAGCGTATACCCATTAACGCGCTTAACTTTATACCAACAGCAAACTTTTTACTTAGCTTTTCGCGGTATGTAAAACTAGCCTGATGGTAGGCCTGGTAAGTGCCGGTATTGTTAAAAATATCATCGTAATGGTCTTTCGGGAAAGCACCAGGGCCTGCATATAAGGCTACAGTTTCATCGGTAAAAAGTCCCCGGCCTTCCGCCCGCGTTTGCAACGATACGCCAACCTCGGAGTTGCCCTCTAAACTTGTAAACACTTTAAACATAACCCAATAGTTGTTTACATTGGCATTTACCCGGTTATATACGTTGCCTGGCCCAACCTTTAAGTTGTCTGCCGTGTAATAGCCCGAAAATGCCCTTGTTTTAAGTGGTACCTGCGCGTTTCCTTTCAAATAAGAGTTTACAGATAAATTTGGAAGAAAAAAGTTAAAGGCGTACTTACGGCTGGAATCAGGAATGAAGGACCGTTGCGACAGGTTCTCAAAGGAATCGTACAAAGTGCCGGTATTGTATTGCGCAAATTGTTGGCCGAAGCAGTTGACAGTGAACAACAGAAGGATAAGAACCGGTAAAATTTTCTTCATATAATCTTGCCGAGCGTGCGCATAATTACCGCCCTAATATAAAAATCCTGTGTGACTTAATGTTAAACAAGCTCAAATAATTGGTTTTAAACGGAATAATGCGACAACAGTTGTATTTTACTGTGAATTCTTAAGAGCTTTTGGTGATGCTGCTGAGTCGGCCGGGTTCTTTTGGATACAAAAGTTTGTAAAGAAGTTATTGTCGGCAGCTGTGAACTGGTAAGATGCCGCGTAGAAGTTTTTAAGCGACAACTTGTTGCTGCTGTAAGCTTTGTAAGTATTTGGCTTAAGGTCGTTTTTTAGTATAAGCTGCGCGTTTTTAAAGTTTATAAAGAAGGCTACGTTGCTCTTTTCGGCAAGCAGGTCGTCAAACCGGTTGTAGTCGGCCGTTTTCGTTAAAAATTTAGTGTTAATGTAGCTATCGTAGTAGCTATTTATCTCCTTAAGGCTGTTTGCGAAGATGAGGTAGTTATCTACTATCCGGAAGTAAGGCCTTTTAAAAACATTAAAAGCATCGCCCAATAAAAAATACGGGAGCTTGTTATAATTCAGCTCGCCAACATCATCGTTCACCATGGTGCTTACGTTGGTCATAAACGGCCTGAGGTCTGATCCGTCCTTGATGGTGATCAGGGCAAACTTTTCGCGGTAACGTGTAGTAACTACAGCAAATTCGTTACCAACCAGTTTGTTAAACTCTTCGCGCAGGTTTATTCCCGTTTCTGTTTTTATCCTTTTAAACAGCGTGTCCCGCTCTTTTTTCAATCCGGCACGGTCATGAAAATCGGTAAGGTCACGCAGGAACGTTGTCGGGTTTGCAACCGCCATATCCATAGAATACGCTACAGTAGCCGGGTAAATTTCTTTTAGATGAGTTTCAATTGGCGCTTGCCGGCTAAAAAGGTTAAGGTAGCTTGCCGGCTTGCCTTGCTCTATATTGGTGTAACCATTAAACATCAGCGCATCTGTACGGTAATTTAAGTTAAGGGCGGCCAGCGCGGGCAGCAGCCTGAAGCTTTTAAACAGATCGGTATTTTGATCTCGGAACAATTGCCCGAATAAAGGCGACAAATGAGCATAGTTAATGTAAAGATTGGCCAATGAGTTGGAGTTCTGCTGATCGGGCAGCAACAAAAACGCATGCCTGTCCTTGTCCGGCCTGTATCTGGCGGCTTTCTCTACAAGCGCCTTTGAAAAACTGGATGAGTAGATGTTTGCCTCTGTGTTGATAAGGTAAAACCGCTTTTTTAACGACGTAAAGTAAATAGTATAACCCTTCTTGTCGGCCAATGTAAGAGGGGTAATTAGTAAGCCGGGTATCTTCTGCCTTGCTGCCGCATCAAAGGCGGTTGGGTCGGCATCCTTGTTTAACGCAGCGGTCAGCAGCAGGTCGGGTTCGTTATCTGTTGTAGGATGCAGGGAGATGTAAACATTACTTGCATCAAAAACGCTTTGCAATACCGGGTGGCTTAACAGTGCTTTACGGACGGTATCCAGATCGGCAATGTTTTGGTCGCCGGCAAGGCTGCCCAGCAGCGAATTGTCATTAAATATGTCGTAAAAACCCTTGTCGTTGGTGAACTCGAACACAGCGGCGGCGCTATCCGGAATGGTGCGCATTACGTTAGCAGCGTGAACGCCGGAAGTATTTAAACTTTTAAAATACTTAACGGTAACAAACACGGTTGCCGCAACCAATACTAAAGTGAACAAAATAAGTCTTCTCATCGTTCTGCCCGCAAGTTAGAATTTTACGCTGCCACAATAAAGTAATTCTTTCAATTGGTTAACTTAGCCCTTTATATCTGCATGAACAAACGAATTATAACAACCGCAGCCATATTTGGTGCAATTGCCGTTATCTGTGGTGCTTTTGGCGCCCATGCGCTTAAGGCTGTATTGTTACCCCGGCAATTAGAAGTATGGCAAACGGGTGTGCAGTACCAGTTTTACCATGTGTTTGCATTGTTGTTCCTATCTACCTTTAGTCGCGTAAAAACGGGATTAATCAACGCTGCTTTCTACTTATTTACCTTTGGTATTGTACTATTTTCCGGCTCGCTGTATCTGCTGGCTTGCCGCGATATCCTGAAAATGCCGGGGTTGAGTGTAGTTGGCCCGGTTACCCCAATAGGTGGCCTGCTGTTTATTGCCGGATGGGTATCACTTGCGCTGGCTGCTTTAAAAAATAAATAAGCAAATGTTAGAGTTTGCCCAGGCTCCGCAAAGCAACCGCCGCACGCTGTTTGTAGACGTGATATTACCGCTGGCTATCAGCCGTAACTACACCTACCGTGTTCCTTTTGAGATGAACGACCACATAGCTATAGGCAAACGTGTGGTGGTTCAGTTTGGCAAAAGCAGGCTATACACCGCTATAGTGGCTGGTGTTGGCGAACTTGCACCGGAGAAGTACGAAGCAAAATACATTATAGAGATACTGGACAATAAACCCATTGTTACCGAAAGGCAGCTGCAATTTTGGCATTGGGTAGCTGAATACTACATGTGCAACGAAGGGGAGGTAATGAATGCCGCCCTGCCCAGCGCGTTGAAACTGGCGAGTGAAACGAAAGTAACGCTTAACAAAGAATACGAGTTTGATAAAACCTTGCTGAACGATAAGGAGTTTATGATAACAGAGGCGCTCGACTTGCAACCCGAACTCACGATCAGCGACATTGTGAAGCTGCTCGGTCAAAAAACGGTGATGCCGGTACTTAAGTCTTTATTCGAGAAGAATATCATACATATTTCCGAAGAGGTAAGCGAGCGGTTTAAACCGCGCAGGAAAACCTTTATAACGCTGCATCCGTCATACAACAATCAGGATAACTTACGTGAGCTTTTTGAGATACTGGAACGCCGCGCGCCAAAGCAGGCCGATGCGGTGCTGGCGTTTATTAAGCTGTCCAGGCAGCAGAAAACCGTTACAAAAGCAGAGCTGATTGAAGACAGCGGAGCAGGCGATGGCAGTATACGCGCGCTCATTGACAAAGAAGTATTTATTGCCGAAGAACGGGCCATAAGCCGCCTGCGTTATGATGAAGACGAAGAAGCAATCAGTACATTCACTTTAAGCGATGTACAGCAAACTGCATTGGAGGATATTCAGAATCAGTTTGCAAGTAAAGACGTAGTGTTGCTGCACGGGGTAACGGCGTCTGGTAAAACACAGGTCTACATCAGGCTGATAGAGGCCGTAATAGCGACCGGTAAACAGGTACTGTACTTGCTGCCGGAGATAGCATTAACAACGCACATTATCGAGCGGCTACGCATCTACTTTGGCGGATCGATAGGGGTTTATCACTCGCGGTTTAATGATAACGAGCGGGTAGAAGTATGGCAAAAGGTACTGCAGGGCGAATACAAGGTGATACTTGGCGCGCGCTCCTCTGTGTTTTTGCCGTTTCAGGACCTGGGTTTGATTATTGTGGATGAAGAGCACGAAACTTCCTATAAACAGTATGATCCTGCACCACGCTACAACGCCCGCGATGCAGCGGTGTACCTCGCCAACATGCATAAGGGCAAAGTGCTGCTGGGGTCTGCTACACCGTCGTTTGAAACCTACTATAATGCACGTACCAACAAGTATGGTCTGGTAGAACTTAACGAACGTTACGGGGGAGTGCAGTTGCCTTTGATAGAAGTGGTAAGCATTGCTGCCGAAACAAAGCAGAAGACCATGCAATCGCACTTCACCAGTGTATTAATAGCCGATGTACAGCAGGCTATTGAAAACAAGGAGCAGGTGATCTTGTTCCAGAACCGCCGTGGCTACGCACCTGTGCTGATGTGCCGCGTTTGCGCTTACACGCCCAAATGTATCAACTGCGATGTAAGCCTTACCTTCCATAAACACACCGGTAAACTGCATTGCCATTATTGTGGCTACAAAGAGGATAGCCCTTCCATATGCCCGGCATGTGGCTCCACGCACCTGGAGTACAAGGGCTTTGGAACCGAAAAAGTCGAGGACGAGCTATCCGTTCTTATGCCTGATGCACGCCTCGCTCGTATGGACCTTGATACCACGCGTTCCCGTAATTCTTTGCAGAATATCCTTAATGATTTAGAGGATAAAAAAATAGATGTGCTGGTAGGTACTCAAATGGTGGCCAAGGGGCTGGACTTTGCCGATGTAACCGTAATCGGCATTATAAACGCGGATAGCCTGCTCAAATATCCCGACTACCGTGCCAACGAGCGGAGCTTTCAGATGCTGGCCCAGGTAAGCGGTCGTGCCGGCCGGCGGGGCAAACAAGGCAAGGTGGTTATCCAAACTTACGATCCATCGCACCGGGTAATAAGGCAGGTAATTGAGAATGACTATGCTGACCTTTATTCGACCGAATTAGAAGAACGCAAAGGATTTAACTACCCGCCGTTCTATCGCATTATCAACATTGATATCAAACACCAAAACCCCGAGATCTTATATAATCAGGCTGAGTACCTTGCAAACGAATTGCGTAAGCATTTTGGTGAACGGGTAATTGGCCCCGAGGCGCCGCTGATCAACCGGATACGTAATTACTATATCAAGTCCATAATGCTCAAATTCGAGCGGGAAAACACCTCAATGGCAAAGGCAAAGGCACTTATCAGGGAGACCATAACGCAATTCCAAACCACTAAACTTAGCAAGGGCAGCATAGTACAGCCCGATGTCGACCCTTATTGAAAAAATTAGTTTCATGCTCAGGCTGTTAATAAGTGTGGTGCGCATTTAACCGCCTTAAACAGGCTTTTTGTATAACTTTGTAGCTGCAATGGCTTATAAGTTTATAGATAATTACCGGGAACAGGGGGCACGTAAGAGATTAGTAGAAGTATTACAAAAGAAAGGTATTACTGATGAGCAGGTGTTGAAAGCCATAGGCAAAGTACCGCGTCATTTTTTCTTCGATGAGACTTTCTGGAACCAGGCCTATAAGGACATCGCTTTCCCAATAGGCGAGGGGCAAACCATTTCACAGCCTTATACCGTTGCCTACCAAACCGAACTGCTGCACATCCGCAAAGGTGATAAGGTGCTTGAAATAGGTACCGGCTGCGGATATCAGACGTGCATATTATTGGAACTTGGTGCACGTGTTTGTACTATAGAACGTCAGGAGAAATTGTATGAGCGTACCATTCAGGTGCTGCCTTACATGGGCTATAAGCCAAAGTTTTTTCTGGGTGATGGTTCTGTTGGTATACCGGGGGATGCGCCCTACGATAAAATAATTGTAACTGCAGGGGCACCTACAGTGCCCGACTTGTTATTAAAACAACTTAGCATTGGCGGCATTTTAGTTATACCGGTAGGAGATGAAAAATCGCAGAAGATGGTAACTGTTTTAAAAACGGCTGAACACGATTACGAGCGGCATGTATTGGATACTTTCAGATTTGTACCGCTGGTAGGAGACAGAGCTTGGTGAACCCCCTAACCCCCTGAAGGGGGAACAGAATACAATACACGATGTAAATAAAACAGCCATTTATTTTTAGCTAAATGGCTGTTTTATTTCTGTTCCCCCTTTAGGGGGTTAGGGGGCTTTGAGTTTACCTCTTCATTGCCCGGTCCATCTCTATCTTTGTATCACGCTCCTTCAGTGTTTCGCGTTTATCGAAGGTCTTTTTACCCTGGGCGAGGCCTATCTCCAGTTTGGCAAAGCCGCGTTCGCTGATAAACAACGCCAGCGGAACAATGGTCAACCCCTTTTCTTCACCACGGGTCTGGAGCTTCTTTAGCTCCTTTTTATTTAGCAGCAAAACACGGTCGCGTTTTGCCTCATGGTTATAGAAGGAGCCAAAGGAGTATTCTGAAATATGGAGGTTACGAACGTACAATTCGTCGTTAATGAACGTGCAGAAAGCATCATTTACGTTAGCTTTGCCCTCGCGAATGGATTTGATCTCCGTTCCAAGCAACTTTATGCCTGCCACATACTTGTCCAGTATATGGTATTCAAAATAGGCTTTCTTATTCTTAATATATATGTCCTGCTTCATTACGCTGCAAATATGCAAATTATTTCTTGCCGGGTTTTACCACCAGTACCGGGATGTTTACCTTGTGCCTTACACTGTTTACAGTAGTTCCAAATATAAGGTCCTTTAACACCTTATGGCCGTGCGATCCCATTACCATAAAGTCTATACTTGATTTATTTACAATTTGAGCAATGGCTGTTGCCGGGCCACCGTAGCCTATTACTGCTTCTGCATTATAGTGCAATGCCTTCAGCGCAACAACGTATTTGTCAAGATTGTTTACATCGCTTTGCGTCTCATTATCCATCACGGTATCGCCGTAGTAACGGGCGGCTGCAGTTTCAACAACATGTATAAGCGTATATTTCGCATCCTTACCACCCTGCATTAACGCGTGCCTGATACAGTCCTGGTCGTTTTTAGAGAAATCTATTGTAACCGCTATGTGGTCGTAGTGCACGGCTTCCAGATTATCCAGCGCTGCCGCAATACCATGTGGAATGTAAGCAGGTTTATCAGCGTGCTTAAAAAGCAGAGGCCTTAGGAACACATATAGCAGTAAAGCGCCTATTGCCACGGCTATTGGCGTTATTACATAATGTACAAGGTTTCCAGACGATGGATTATCTGCCGCCCAACTGTTTATTTCCTGTATTACCAGCCTTGCGTTTAGCCCAACAATCAACACCGCGAATATCCAGGCAAGCACCTGCAACCAAACACTGCTGGCAAACTTGCCCATGCGTTTCCTGTCGGACGTAAAGTGTATAAGCGGAATAATAGCAAAGCCTAACTGTAAGCTTAGTACCACCTGGCTTAAAATTAACAGCTTGCCTAAACCCTGTTCGCCGGCGTGCATAATGGTAAAAAAGGCGGGCACAATAGCAAATATCCTGGTAAGCAATCGGCGTAGCCATGGTGCAATACGTAAATTCAGGTGCCCTTCCATAATTATCTGGCCGGCAAGCGTACCTGTAACGGTGCTGCTTTGACCCGCTGCAATTAAAGCCAGTGCAAACAATGCCGGTGCTATTTTGCCAAATATGTGATCAAGCAGCTTGTGTGCATCCTGTATCTCCGCTACTTCATGATAACCGCGCCCAAAAAACGCGCTGGCAGCAAGTATCAAAATGGCGGCATTTACAAAAAAAGCAAGATTGAGCGCAATGGTTGTGTCCCAAAAGTTAAACTTGATGGCCGACCTGATGCCCGACTCGGAACGGTCTATCTTACGTGTTTGCACCAAAGAGGAGTGCAGGTACAAATTGTGTGGCATCACTGTCGCCCCAATAATACCTATCGCTATATATAGGGCCTGGTTATTAAGGTTTGCAGGAATAAACCCTTTGGCTATCTCCACAACATCAGGCTTAACAATAAACATCTCTACCAGGAAGGATACACCCACAATAAATATTAGCGTGATGATAAAGCCTTCTAACTTACGCATGCCCTTGTTTAGCAGGAAGAGGAGTAGCAGGGTGTCCAGCATGGTGATGGATACTCCCCATATTAATGGTAAGCCAAACAGCAGGTTTAAGCCTATTGCCATACCTATAACTTCGGCCAGGTCGCAGGCTATAATGGCTATTTGTGCAAGTATATACAGGCAAAAGTTTACAAAACGCGGGTAGGTGTGTTTTGATGCCTGTGCAAGATCGAGCCCGCGTACAATGCCCAGCCGTACGGCGAGGTTTTGCAGCAGAAGGGCTATCAGGTTGGACAGCAGTAACACCCAGATTAGCTTATAGCCAAACTGGCTACCTGCCGCAAGGTCCGTTGCCCAGTTGCCAGGGTCCATGTAGCCAACGCTCACCAGGTAAGCAGGCCCCAGGAAGGACAGTACTTTTTTCCATCCCGTTTTATTTTCGGTACTTACCGAATTGTGTACATCTCCTAAAGATTCGCTTGTTATCATAAGGTTATAAGCAGGTTATTTGCCACTTCGCGGCTAATATGTATCTCTTTGTTTCCGGTTTGCAGCACTACTGTGCCGTCATATTGTATTATCTCTTTCACAATTATCTTCTTCCCAATGGTAAGCTGTTGTTTATCCAGGTACTGCAGGAATGCTGTAGAGTGTTCGCGCACGCCGGAGATGATACCCCCGCTGTAAACGCCCACAGATGAAATTGGTTTAAGTTCATTTGTTTTAAAACAGCCGTCGCGGTCGGGGATAGGGTCGCCATGCGGGTCGCGCTTTGGAAAACCCATAAACTCATCAAGGCGGTCAATCAATTCGTTTGAGGATATGTGCTCCATCTCTTCGGCCATCTCGTGCACCTCGTCCCATTTAAAATGAAGTTTTTCTACCAGGAAGTATTCCCAAAGCCGGTGCTTCCGTATGATGTTCAGTGCCACCTTTTCGCCCGATGTTGTAAGGCTCACGCCCTGGTACCGGGTGTAGTTTATCAAACCTTTCTCGGAAAGTTTGCGCACCATATCGGTTACCGATGACGCCTTGGTGTCAAGCGAAGCTGCGATTTGATTGGTGCTTACACTCTCTACTGAGGCTGCCAGTTTGTATATAGCTTTCAGGTAATTCTCTTCGGCTAAAGTATTCATTTAAGCAAATCTAATAAATTTTTTAGACATGCCTAAATTTTAGGAAAGAAAATGTTTGGTCAAACTATATTAATGTGAAATTTTATTTTGTGTAATACAGATTATTATATATTTGCATGTACCATGGCAGCTGAATTAGATAAGATAGACCTCCAAATACTCAAGATATTACAAGAAAACGGCCGCATAACCAACCTGCAGCTATCTAACGAAATTGGCCTTTCACCGGCCCCAACGCTTGAGCGTGTGCGTAAACTAGAGAACGCCCAGTACATAAAAAGTTACCACGCGCTGGTTGATGAAGAGAAACTTGGGCTAGGTATAAAAACTTTTATACAAATCTCGCTGGATTTTCACCAGAAGAATACCATTCAGACTTTTCTGGACGAGATACAGACCATTAAGGAAGTTACCGAGTGCCACCACGTAACCGGACAATGCGATTTCTTATTGAAGGTTTACGTACGCGACATAAAATCGTATGAGCAACTTATAATGGAAAAGATAAGCCGCATAACGGTGGTGAAAACCTTCCAGACCATGATGATCATGAGCACCAGCAAAAAGGAGCCTATTGTTCCGCTGGAATACTAATAGGAGATTTAAGATTTAAGAATCAGGAACCAAGAGTTAAAAATTATGACACAGCAAAATGCCCGACTAGTCGGGCATTTTGCTTGACTCTTGACTCTTGACTCTTGACTCTTGACTCTTGACTCTTGACTCTTGACTCTTGACTCTTGACTCTTGACTCTTGACTCTTGACTCCTGACCTACACTTGCCAGTCAATAGGCTCCTTACCTTCTTTTATCAGGAACTCGTTGGTTTTGGAGAACGGCTTAGAGCCCCAAAAGCCGCGCTCTACTGACAGTGGCGAGGGATGCACTGATTTTAGAATGTGATGCTTTTGCGTATCTATGAGCGCTATTTTAGATTGCGCGTGCGCTCCCCACAGGATGAATACCACTCCCGTACATTCGTCGGAGATTTTCCTGATCACGGCGTCGGTAAATTGTTCCCAGCCCTTTTTTGAGTGCGAGCCTGCCTGGTTGGCGCGTACCGTAAGCGAAGTATTCAGAAGTAACACCCCCTGCTCTGCCCACTTCTCCAGGTTGCCATGATTAGGGATCACAAAGCCTGGAATATCGGTCTTCAGTTCTTTATAAATGTTTGCCAGCGACCGCGGTACAGCAATTCCCCGTTGTACAGAAAACGATAGCCCATGTGCCTGGTGTTCGCCATGATAGGGGTCTTGTCCCAGTATAACTACCTTAACTTTATCGAACGGTGTCTTGTTAAAAGCGTTGAATATATCGGCGTTTTTCGGGTAGACTGTGTGCCCTGCTTCTTTTTCCTGCTGTAAAAAACCTTTCAGGTTAGCCATGTAAGGTTTGGTTAATTCGTCACCTACAACCTTCATCCACGATGGGTGTAATTCTCCTGCCATAAATATTGAATACGGTGTTTAATTTAGCACGCAAATAACGATATTTGCGCTCTGTTTTATACTAATACAAATTATGTCGAATATAGTTAGGCTAATTATTGCCTGTGTTATGATGGGAGCCGGTGTAACACTTTGTGCATTCGGTTTCTGGGGCTGGGGTATTACCGTGTTTATATTGGGCGGCTTTTTGCTGCTTACGTTCTTCTTTAACGAGAACATGATTATTGCGCAATATTACTTGCGTAAAGAAAATTCCGAAGGCGCCGAGAAGTTCCTGGATAAGATTACCGACTACGAAAAGCAACTATATAAATCGCAGCATGGCTATTATAACCTGCTGATAGGATTGATAGAATCGCGCAAATCGCCAATGAAGTCAGAAAAGTATTTTAAGAAAGCCCTGCAGCTAGGTATGAGCATGTCTCACAATACGGCGCTGGCAAAACTTAGCCTTGCGGGCATATCGATGGCTAAACGCAACAAACGCGAGGCAGAAATGTACTTGAAAGAAGCCGCTAAGGACGACAAGAATAAGTTGCTGGCAGATCAGATAAAAATGATGAAAGGCCAGATGGCCCAAATGGATAAGCAGCAGGTAGTACGCGGTGGTTTCCGCCAGCAAAAGTTCTAAGCAACAAGCTTAAGCTTATTTCTCGTCTAGCGAGCTAAAGTAGTCGGGTTCTGACGACATACCTTGTCTAGCAGTTATATAGCGATCGGTAACGTCAGTATCTTCTGAAGAAGGTTTAGAAACTTCAACCATTTTAAGCAAGCTACGGATAAAAGACAGGTCGAAATTGCTTCTGTTCAGTTTTATCAAGTATTCGTTTTCTGTTATTTCCAGGATAGAATTAGTCATAACAATTCGTATTAGTGTGTTTGATATAAAGTTAAACAACTTAGCTTTTACGAAAGTTTGTTTTGCTTTAAGCTTTCATTAACAAATTGTAAATCGATTAACGGTTTAATCTTCACATCTGTGGATTGTATGTGTTAACAAGTGCGAAGCTTGAAATTTTTAATTGTACTGGTTAAAAGGTAACCATAAAACAAAAAAGGAGCATAAAGCTCCTTTTTTGTTTTATATAAAGTTGAGTGATGCGACTCGTTAATTAAACCAGGCCATTACTTCTTCTTTCGAAGGCATGGTAATTTCCAGCTTAAGTTTTTTACGCATACCACCAAGATCGTTAAACACTTTATTAGGGTTACCCGCTTTGAGTTCCTCTACGGTGTTAAAGCCCATCTTGTTGAGTACTGGTACCCACTCGGCAGATACACCTGCGTTTACAAAATCTTCAGCAGTTGCTATCTTAGCTTTTTTCTCCGGGCGCATTTGCGGGAAAAAGAGTACTTCCTGTATAGTGCTTTGATTGGTCATCAGCATTACCAGGCGGTCTATACCAATACCCAAGCCGGAGGTTGGTGGCATGCCATACTCCAGCGCACGCAGGAAGTCGTCGTCCATTGCCATAGCCTCATCGTCGCCGCGGCCTGCCAATACCAGCTGCTCCTCAAAGCGCTCACGCTGGTCTATAGGGTCGTTAAGTTCGGAATAGGCGTTAGCTATCTCTTTACCATTTACAAACAGTTCAAAGCGCTCTACCAGGCCATCCTTGGTGCGGTGCTTCTTAGCAAGCGGTGTCATCTCTATAGGGTAGTCGGTGATGTAAGTAGGCTGTATCAGATTAGCTTCTACTTTAGCGCTGAAGATCTCGTCTATCAGTTTGCCCTTACCCATAGTTGCATTAACCTCTATACCTAAGTCTGCACAAACCGAGCGTAAGCCCGCCTCGTCCATCTCTGATACATCAATGTTCGTGTATTTCTTTATAGAATCATACATCGACAGTTTTTCATAAGGGCCTGCAAAGTTTATCTCGTGCTTACCTACTTGTACCACAGGTACGCCGTGTACCGCTTTGGCAACAGTCTCCAGGCATTCCTCAACCATGGACATCATCCATATATAGTCTTTATAGGCTACATATATCTCCATAGCTGTAAATTCCGGGTTGTGCGTACGGTCCATGCCCTCATTGCGGAACATCTTACCAAATTCATATACCCCGTCAAAACCCGCTACGATCAGCCTTTTTAAGTAAAGCTCATTGGCAATACGTAGGAAAAGCTGCATATCCAGCGTATTATGATGGGTTTCAAAAGGCCTTGCCGCTGCGCCGCCATGTACCGGCTGCAGTATAGGGGTTTCCACCTCCATCCAACCCTGAGCGTTAAAGTACCCGCGCATAGCGCTGATGACTTTTGAGCGGTTGATGAATATCTGCTTAAATTCCGGGTTTACCGTAAGGTCTACATATCGCTGGCGGTAACGCATTTCCGGATCAGTAAATCCGTCATGTATAGTTCCGTCCTCTTCACGTTTAACTACCGGCAGCGGCTTAAGCGATTTAGAGAGCACGGTAAGCTCCTGCACGTGTATAGATATCTCGCCTGTTTGGGTAATAAAGCCGTACCCTTTTACACCTACGTAGTCACCTATGTCGAGTAGTTTTTTGAACACTGTATTATAAAGTGTTTTATCCTCGCCCGGGCAAATATCGTCGCGTTTTAAGTAAATCTGCACGCGACCTGTGCTATCCTGCAACTCGGCAAAGCTTGCGCTTCCCATAATACGGCGCGTCATTATACGGCCTGCTATTACTACCTGTTTATACTGGTCAGGGTTTGCTTCAAAGTTGTCAGTAATATCCTTAGCCCACGCGTTCACATCAAATGCTTCGGCAGGGTAAGGGTCAATGTCAAGGGCGCGGAGTTGTTTTAACGACTCGCGGCGGAAGAGTTCCTGTTCAGACAGCGCAATACTCATATAAGTGTAGGTATTTTATAAGGGTGCAAAAATAGGCTTTTTAGCTTACATGTAGGCGATTGGATGTGAGATTTGAAGGTGGCAGGTCGCGGTGCTCTTTCCCTAAGGCAATATCCTACTTTTAGCATCAGGTAAAAGCTGCAAATTATCTGCGGATGAATACCTTTGTCTGCATGAACATTAAAGTTATTGCCTTTGATGCCGACGACACCTTATGGGTAAACGAACCCTATTTCAGGCAGACGGAGGAACGTTTTTGTGAACTACTGAGCGACTACCTGTCCCGGCACGATCTGGAGCGCGAGTTGCTGACCATAGAGATAGCCAATCTAGCGCTATATGGCTACGGTATAAAGGGTTTTATACTATCGATGATAGAGGCAGCAATGAAGATCACCAACAACACCTTGAGTGTGGAAGTGATCGGCCAGATTATTGATTTGGGCAAGCAAATGCTTAACCAACCCATTGAATTGCTGGAGGGGGTAGAAGATGTGTTAAAGCAGTTGAAAGATAAATATCGCCTTGTTGTAGCTACCAAGGGCGATCTGCTGGACCAGGAACGCAAGCTCAGGAAATCCGGCATCAACCACTACTTTCATCATATTGAGATCATGAGCGAAAAGGACGATGCCAATTACCTTAAGTTGATCAAACATTTGGACATCCGTCCGGAGGAATTGTTAATGATAGGCAATTCGCTCAAGAGCGATGTAATGCCGGTGCTGAATGTTGGCGGGCACGCTGTTCACGTACCTTATCATATAACATGGGCGCATGAGCAAATAGAGCACACCATAGATAACGAGCGTTTCAAAAGTTTGGATACCATTACCGACATTTTAGCATTTTTATAGTAATGAAGAAAAAGATTGATCTTGATAATTGGTCTAGAAAAGAGCATTTTGAGTTTTTTAACAAGTTTGAAGAGCCTTATTACAGCGTTGTGGTTAATGTTGATGTAACAAAAGCTTACTCGAACGCAAAAGAGCAGGGGTTGTCTTTTTTTCTTTACTATCTGCATTGCGCTTTATCGGCGGTAAACCAGGTGGAAAGTTTCAAGTACAGGGTAGAAGGCACCGAACTGTTTTTGTATGACAAGATAAATGTATCGCCAACAGTGGACAGGGCCGACGGAAGTTTCGGGTTTGGCTTTATCGAGTTTGAACCTGAATTGAAAAGTTTTGTGCAAACTGCATCAGCAACGCTGGAACGTTTGCGCGCTGCAACCGGCCTGTTCTCGCCCAACAGCGACAGGCAGGATGTAATACATTTCTCCGCACTGCCGTGGCTCAATTTCACCGGGCTTACCCATGCACGGAGTTTTACCTGGCGTGACAGCGTACCTAAGGTATCCGTTGGCAAGGTGACCGAAGATAATGGCAGAAAACTGATGCCGGTGTCTGTCACCGTGCATCATGGGCTTACTGATGGTCGGCACGTTGGTGAGTTTGTGGAATTGTTTCAGCAATGGCTTGACCAGTAGCAACCAATAGGCCATGGAGGCGTAATTGTGATTGGTGAGCTATCGCCTTGTTCAAGGTAAATTGATATATTTACTATTCTACGCCAATTATAAATGCTTTTAAAAAGAACCGGGTTAATTTTACTGACCGCATTGCTGCTGGTATCCTGTAAAAAAGAACCGTTTGTACCTAACTACGAAAATGCGCTACCCGGCCTCTGGAAGCAGGTAGCCAACTTTGAAGGTGTTGGTCGCGTGCGTGCTTACGGTTTTTCAATAGGTAACAAAGGTTATATTATAGGAGGGAACGCTGGTTCGGGATTTAGTTCAATAGCGTTGTACGATATGTGGGAGTATGATCCAACTGCCGACAAGTGGACGCGCAAGGCAGATTACCCGGGACAGGGGGCTGAATACCTTCGTGGGTTCACTATAAATAATAAAGCTTACCTGGGCACAGGTTTTGGCGAGCGCGCAGAACACCAAGACGACCCGCCGCAGAAGCGCGATTTTTGGGAGTATGATCCTGCGTTAGATAAATGGACGCATAAAGCAGATGTTCCTGGCCCGCCGCGCGAAAATGTTATAGCTTTTGCAATAGATGGCGCAGGATACCTTGGACTGGGCACCAATAACGATTACAACGCCAGTTATAAGGATTTTTATAGATATGATGTGGTTAGCGACAAATGGACCCGGGTTGCTGATTATCCGGGTAATGGTAGTTTTGGTGTTGCAGCTTTCGCTGTAAACGGAAAAGGTTATGCTGGCCTGGGCGGAACGTCACCAGATGTAATTAAAACCGACTTTTGGGAGTACGACCCTGCAGCTGATAAATGGACCGCAAGAGCAGACTTTACCGGTAAGCCGCGCGTTTTTAGCAGCCAGTTTGTTATTGGCAGCGACGGCTACGTTGGCCTTGGTACTACAACCGCTGCATCCGCAGACGACTGGTACAAGTACTCACCTGCAACAAATAGCTGGAACAAGATCACCACTTATGGCGGTGTAGCGCGCTACGATGCGGTAAGCTTTACCATCAACGGCATTGCCTACACGGGCACCGGAAATCCGGGTTTGCTATACGACCTGTGGAAGTATATGCCAACACAAAAACCAAATTAGTTATAAATTTGATGCTGTTTGCAGTGATTAGTCCGCTTCTGCTTCCTGCAAGTACATTTCGTCTATAGCCTGGGCGTAGTTCTTTTCTATTACTTTGCGCTTAGCTTTAAGGGTAGGGGTGATCTCGCCAGCTTCCATACTAAACGGATTACGCTTTACTATAAAATTTTTAATGCGCTCGAACTTTGCTAACTCGTTAGAAAAGCGTTTAACATCCTGTGCCACCCAGTCTACTATCTCTTTATCTTCTATAAAGGTGTCAGGCCGTTCAAAAAATTCGTTACCAAGTTTAAAGGTTTCTTGCAGCAGTTCTTTTGGTGGAACGATGATGGCGGTTATATATTCTCGCTTATCACCAACCAGGAAGATTTGCTCTATTTTTGAGCTTTTCAGGTAGGTGTTCTCTACCGGAGTAGGGTAGATGTTCTTACCATAGGCGTTCACCAGCATGTTCTTGAGCCTGTCGGTGATCTGGATGTAGCCTTTGTAAAAGCGGCCTATATCGCCTGTGTGGAACCAGCCGTCAGCATCTATAGCAGCAGCAGTTTCTTCCGGCTTGTTCCAATAGCCTTTCATAACGGATATACCGCGGATGATGATCTCGCCTTCTTCCGACAAATAATCCGGCTTAAAGGTATCATGTGTTTGAATGGTGTATATCTGTTTAGTATCGATATTTTGAATACCAACCTGGGTACCCGTCATGATACGGCCTGCGGTGCCGTAAACCTGGCGGTGATACTCTGTAACTGCCATAGGACCGGTAGTCTCGGTAAGCCCAAAACCTTCCAGTACTTTAATACCTACACTACCCAGAAATATACCTACGTTTTTTGGCAGTGCACCACCACCCGAAATCAGGAACTTTAAGTTGCCGCCAGTCTTCTCGCGTATTTTGCTGAAAACAAGTTTATCAGCTATCTTAAGTTTGCCGGAAAGTATTAGCCCCGGTTTTTTGCCTTCTTCGGCATACTTCAGCGCCTCTTTGCCCAGTTCAAACGCCCAGCTGAAAATTTTGGTTTTCATGCCCCCGGCGGAAGTTCCGGTTTTCATCGCCTTATCGTGAATGCGCTCAAGCAACCGCGGTACGCAGTTCATGATGGTTGGTTTCACCTCAACCATGTTTTTGGCAAGCAGTTCAAGGCTTTGCGAGAACGCTATTTTACAGCCAGCGCCCATGCATATGTAATATGTTGCAGTACGCTCGAAAACGTGCGACAGCGGAAGGAACGACAGGAAAATGTCGCTCGGCTCAACGTTCGGTATTTGGTTCAGGCCTTCACGTACAGTCTCTACAAAGTTACTGTGCGTTAGCATTACTCCTTTGGGAATGCCTGTTGTACCGGAGGTGTAGATTAAACTAGATAAGTCTGACGGCAGGATAGCCTCCCGTGCTATTTTTATAGCTGTAGCGTATTGCGGCAGCAGCGTTTTGCCTTCTTCTATCACCTGCTTAAAACCAACCACACCGGCATTAAGCTTTAACTTTTCGCAGTGTTTCTCAAAGTCGTCAAAAGCAGGTATTATACGCAGTACAGAAGGACAGCTGTTTACAACCTTAAGCACTTTCTTAAAGAGGAATGGGTTGCCTACCAGTATCGTTTTGGCTCCGGAGTCGTTAAGGATATACTCTATCTCAGCTTCGGTAAGGGTAGGGTATATAGAGGCATTAACTGCACCTATTTGCTGCAAGGCCTGGTCGTAATATACGTAATCCGGCCCGTTCTCAATAATAAGTGATAGCCTGTCGCCTTTTAGTACACCCACGTTCAGGAACCAGGCGGAAATGGCATCTATCTTTTCGATAGCTTCTTTATAAGATATATCTACCCATGTATCCTTCACCTTATGGGTCATGAAGGGATGGGTATCTGGATGAATGTTCTTTACAATATTGCGTATAAGGCCAGGAACAGTATCGTGTTCTTTTACCGGGTTCATTAAGTTTATATCAGGTTTATATTAAAACAAAACTAACGGTTATTTCGCAATTTAAATAGGTGCGGCATTAAATAGAAAAAGGCTCCTTCGCAGGAGCCTAAAGTATTATTCCGATATCGAATAAAGATTTTGTTTAAACCGAGAAACTTTCGCCGCAGCCGCAGGTGCGGGAAGCATTAGGATTATGAAAGTTAAAGCCCTTGCCGTTAAGGCCGTCGCTAAAATCAAGTTCGGTGCCGGCCAGGTATAAGAATGATTTCATATCCAGTGCCATGCGTACGCCCTTGTCCTCAAAAAACTGGTCGCCCTTTTTCTCCTCGTTATCAAAATCGAGGTTGTAGGACAAGCCCGAGCAACCCCCGCCTTGTACACTTACACGAAGGAAGTACGAGGCATCAAGCCCGCCATCCTGCATGAGGTGATCTATTTTAGATTTTGCTTTATCAGTTACAGTTACCATGATCTTAGAATCAAGAGTCAAGAAACAAGAATCAAGATAAAGCGCACAAGCAGACAAAAGTCTTAACTTTTATCTCTTGATTCTTGCGTCCGTTTTTATTAGTGGTGTGATTTTTCCAGCTCAATCGGCTCCATGCCGTTTTTCACGCGGTAATCGTTAATGGCTGCTTTAATAGCATCTTCTGCCAATACCGAACAGTGAATTTTTACCGGTGGCAATGCAAGTTCTTCAACAATGTCCATGTTGTCAATCTTCATGGCATCATCAACGCTTTTACCTTTAAGCCACTCGGTAGCCAAAGATGATGACGCGATAGCCGAACCGCAACCAAATGTTTTAAATTTTGCATCGGTGATGATGTTGTTCTCATCAACCTGTATTTGCAAACGCATTACGTCGCCGCACTCCGGTGCGCCAACCAGGCCGGTACCAACTGTAGTGCTGCTTTTATCAAGCGTGCCCACGTTGCGCGGATTGGTGTAATGGTCAATTACTTTATCTGAATAAGCCATTCTTTTAAGTATTAAGTCTTAAGTAATAAGTTCTGAGTCGAATAAAACCGACCCTGATTTTCATTTTGTTTTATAAAGAGATCCACAAACTTTAGATTTACGACTAAAGACAATGGACTTTCTTCTTAGTGTTCTGCCCACTCAATAGAGTTAAGGTCTATGCCTTCTTTAAACATCTCCCACAGCGGTGAAAGTTCACGCAGGTGGGTAACCGCTTTTTTGGTCACCTCAACAGCATAGTCAACCTCTTCCTCAGTAGTAAAACGGCCTAAGCCAAAACGTATAGAAGAGTGTGCCAGGTCATCGCTCAAACCAAGGCTTTTAAGCACATATGATGGTTCCAATGAAGCAGAAGTACATGCCGAACCTGATGATACTGCAAGATCCTTCATGGCCATCATAAGGCCCTCACCCTCAACATATTTAAAGGAAATGTTTGCAACATGCGGTAAGCGGTGCTGAACGTTGCCATTCACATAGCTTTCTTCCAGCACGGATAATGCTTGCTCCAGTTTATCGCGCAGGGCAGATAAACGGATAGCTTCCTGTGCCATTTCCTGATTGGCAATTTCGCAGGCTTTACCTAAACCAACTATACCCGGTACGTTAAGCGTTCCTGAACGCATGCCGCGCTCGTGGCCGCCACCGTCCATCTGTGCAGTAACTTTAACACGTGGCCCTTTACGGCGTACGTATAATGCGCCTACACCTTTAGGGCCATACATCTTGTGGGCCGATAAAGCAAGCAGGTCAATACCATCACGGTTTACGTCAACAGGTATTTTACCAACTGCCTGGGTAGCATCAGTCATGAACAAAGCGCCATGTTTATGGGCAATATCAGCAATTTCCCTAACTGGTTGTATAACACCAATTTCGTTATTACCATACATAATAGATACCAGGATGGTTTCCGGCGTCATGGCAGCTTCAAGTACTGCAAGGTCCACAAGGCCATCCTCTTTAACAGGAAGGTAAGTAACCCGGCCGCCAAGTTTTTCAACGTGCTTGCACGCGTCTAAAACGGCTTTATGTTCGGTAACCGCGGTGATAATGTGGTTGCCTTTTTCTTTATACATTTCAAACACGCCTTTAATGGCAAGGTTGTCGCTTTCGGTAGCGCCCGATGTAAAGATGATTTCTTTTTCGCTGGCACCTATAAGCTTAGCAACCTGCTCGCGTGCGTAATCAACACCTTCCTCTGCAACCCAGCCAAAAGGGTGGTTGCGACTTGCAGCATTACCAAACTTAGATGTAAAGTACGGCAGCATAGCTTCCAGCACCCGGGGGTCCATTGGTGTGGTGGCGTTGTTATCTAGATAAATTGGGATGTTCATGGTTAAAAAAATTAACAATACAAATATACGCAAAGTTTTACTTTTACATCTGCCGGCTGCTGTAAATTGCGGTATGATGCCATTTATTTACAATATTTGGACATGAACAAGATAGAGCATATTGGCATAGCAGTAAACAGCATAACAGATACGGGCAGCATCTACGAAAAGTTGCTTGATACAACCGTTTACAAGATAGAAGATGTGCTTACCGAGGGGGTAAAAACCGCTTTCCTGAAAAGCGGCCCCAACAAAATAGAATTACTGCAAGCTACGACCGAAGACAGCCCTATTGCCAAATTCATAGCCAAGAAAGGAGAGGGCATTCATCACATTGCCTTTGCGGTAGATGACATTGAAACCGAGATGGCCCGCCTTAAGGCCGAAGGTTTTATCTTATTGAACGATGCACCTAAACCTGGCGCAGACAACAAGCTGGTTTGTTTTGTACACCCAAAAAGCGCTGCTGGTGTGCTGGTAGAGTTGTGTCAGGAGCAACAATAAAACCATGCAACATCCGGGCACCTAAACTCTGATGTTCATTGTGTCATTTTTACATTTCTTTGTTACGAGTGCAACCATTTAGTTAGGGGCTACGTAAACGGACGCATGACGGTTTTACATTGAGGAAATAAATTTTATTTGCTCAACTGTCTGACAGTCATACCCATAACGTATTTAAACTCGTATGAAAACCCTTAACTCCCTGCTGCACGGCATGCTGATGCTGGCTGTTTCTTCTTGTTTCACAATGTGTAAAAAAGCTGAGTTACCCGAGCCGGCTCCACGTAATAAAAATCTTACCAGCCTTACTGTTTCAGCCGATACTACAGACGAAAGCTTGATGGTTAGGCCGGTGTACACCGTACAACCATCCCAATGGTACGTTGACGGAAAAGACATCCTTCCCGGAACAATAGTGAGCATACCCGCCGGCACAAGGGGAGCTTTGCTGCTTAAGAATTTTCATGGTACAGAGGCTAACCCCATTGTTATTGTAAATAAGGGTGGCACGGTAAATATTACTGCCGCTGCAACCGCGTCCTATGGGTTTAAAACGCAAAACTGCCAGTACTTTAAAATACTTGGCAACGGCGATGCTTCTTCAAAGTATGGCATCGCGGTAACTGGTGGTAATATTGGCATGACCATGGATGCCCTTAGTACAGACTTCGAGATAGCCAATGTAGAGGTGCGTAATTCGGGTTTTGCAGGCATTATGGCTAAAACAGATCCGACCTGCGACCAGGCTACATGGCGCGGAAACTTTACTATGAAGAATGTTGTGTTGCATGATAACTATGTACATAACACAGGCGGAGAAGGCTTTTATGTTGGTAATTCCTTTTACGCTAATGGGGTGCAAACCAGCTGTGGCAAGGTAATGCCGCACGATGTTGTCGGTGTTAAGGTTTATAATAACCAGGTAGACTCTACAGGTTGCGAGGGTATACAAGTAGGCAGCGCTATCGCCGACTGCGCCATTTACAACAACGTTGTAAATTTTCCTGGACTTTCTCCTTTTGCAAGTGGTCAAAATAATGGCATACAATTAGGAGAGGGCACAGGCGGTAAGTGCTATAGTAATATTGTACGCAACGCGCCCGGTGCCGGTATCATTGTGCTGGGTTTGGGTGATAATACGGTAGCAAACAATGTTATTATCAATTCTGGCATGTATGGCATTTTTGCCGACTCCCGGTATACACCAGGGCCCTACTTTCGTTTTGTAAATAACACCATTATCAATTCCAAAACTGCAGGAATACGGCTTAACTCAACCACCATCCCCATGAATGTGGTAGCTAATAACGCTATAGTTAGTTCGCTAAACAACAATGCTATTTCACGAATGAACACCAGCGTTAAGCTTACATCAGCAAGTAATTACATAGGTGCAGACGTAAGTGCACTGGAGTACACTGATTTAGATGGCGGTGACTTTACTCTCTTGCCATCTTCGCCGCTTATTGGTGCCGGGACGGATGTGTCTGTATTGGGGATATCACTTGACCTAAGTGGTTTACAACGAATTACGGTGAGTACATCAAGTACTTTTAATATAGGCGCTGTGTTAGGCGAGTAAAAAGAAGAGGTGTAGCTTTGGAGTGTTTCAAATTGTTTCGCTTTGAGCTGCATGGTAGGGAACATAAAAATATAAATGAAAGTCAGATCCTGCTATTAGATAGAGGATTACAGTTAAAATCTGAAGTTATTGTACTGTTTCGGTCTGTTTCGCTTTTAAATATAATTTATTTACAATCAGCGTGTTAAATAAATGGCGTGTTGCGGGTGTTTCGCTTTCAACCGAAACACTTAAAGAGCAATATCGGTATGTTAAAAACTTTTTTAATTAGCCTTTTTACTTCTCAACTATTTAGTTACATTTGCACCTCTTTTATAAGAAGTATACGATAATGAAAAAAGACCTGCATCCATCAAACTATAGATTAGTTGTTTTTAAGGATATGTCTAACGACTATTCTTTCATCACTAAGTCTTGTATAGATAGCCGTGAAACCGTTAAATGGGAAGATGGCAATGAATACCCTTTGGTAAAATTAGAAATTTCACACACTTCTCACCCGTTCTATACTGGTAAGATGAAATTGGTTGACACTGCCGGACGTATCGACAAGTTCCGCACGCGTTACTCTAAGAAATAAGTGTTTTTTCAATAAAATATTGTTCAGTCGCCCGCATGCGGGCGACTTTTTTTATTTTTGGCGCATGGCGATCATTCTGTTCGACGATAACGCTCGTGAAACCTTACTGCCGCTTACATTTACACGCCCCGTTGCCGATTTGCGCATTGGCATACTTACTATAGCCGAAAAGTGGGGTAAATACCTCGCTACTGGTTTCTCTTACCTTACGCAGCCTTACCTGCAGATTAAGTACCCCCTAAATATTGCCGAAGGAAATATCTTCATCAATGGTTCGGTATGTCCTGATGAGGAGTTACTGGAAGCAATAGACAAACTTGCAGAAGGCGAGGCTTTATCGCAACAAGGTAAACTAATTGCTGTGAAACTTGATGCCACGGCAGCGGCGGAGTTTAGCCTGGCGGAACAAAATTATTCGCCGATAGAGTATACAGGTCAATTGGTCTCAATAACCTATCCCGAGCATATTTTCAAAAAAAACGATCAGGAACTTAAAAAGGATTATATCCTGCTTACCAAAGGGCGCGCCAGTCAGCCGGTTAGCAGTACCAATACTGTCTTGGGGGATCAGCTATTCCTGGAAGAAGGGGCTAGTGCTGAGTGCGCTATACTCAACACGCTTCATGGCCCAATTTACATTGGTCGAAACAGCGAGGTATGGGAGGGATCTGCTATTCGTGGTTCTTTCGCGCTCTGTATGGAGTCGCAGGTTAAAATGGGCACTAAGGTCTATCCCGGCACTACAGTTGGCCCATACAGCCGTGTTGGTGGCGAAATAAACAACGCTGTTATATGGGGGTATTCATCAAAAGGCCATGAAGGTTACCTGGGTAACTCCGTGATGGGAGAGTGGTGCAATATAGGTGCCGATAGTAACAACTCCAACCTCAAAAATAATTACGCTGACGTACGCTTGTGGGATTATAGCCACAAAAGTTACCGCAATACCGGTCTCCAATTTTGCGGCCTCGTGATGGCCGATCATGCAAAATGCGGTATTAATACCATGTTTAACACAGGTACGGTAGTAGGCGTAAGCGCAAATGTTTTTGACGCGGGGTTTCCGCCAAATTTTATCCCAGACTTTTCCTGGGGCGGAGCTAAAGCAATGGAAGAATACAGGCTGGATAAGGTACTGCAAACTGCAGCCAAAGTAATATCACGCCGCGAACACCGCGTGTTTGATGAGACAGAGATAGCAATATTAACAGAGATATTTAATACAACAAAGCAGTACAGGCAATTTTAACCCGTACCTTTATAACCTTTACAACACACGAAATGAGAAAAAAAATTGTAGCCGGCAACTGGAAAATGAACCTTGATTATAATGAAGGTTTAGCCTTGTTTTCAGAAGTAGTTAACATGGTAAAAGATGAAGCCACCGGCAATCAGCAGGTAGTGGTTTGCAGTCCGTTTATACATCTCCATAGCCTGGCGCAATTAGCCAAAGGCTCCAATAACGTAGCTATAGGCGCACAAAATGCTCATCAGGCAGAGTCAGGTGCTTACACCGGCGAAATATCTGCAAAGCAGGTAAAATCTACCGGTGCTGAATACGTTATTTTGGGCCACTCAGAACGTCGCCAGTATTTTGGTGAAACTAACGAATTGCTGGCCAAAAAGACGGATACAGCATTGGCCAACGACCTAAAACCAATTTTTTGTATCGGAGAGACCTTGCAAGAGCGTGAAGCTAATACTCACTTCGGCATTATTAAAGCACAGCTTACAGAAGGCGTTTTCCATTTGGATGCTGAAACATTTGCCAAATTGGTTATTGCTTACGAACCCGTTTGGGCAATAGGTACTGGTGTAACCGCGACATTTGCACAAGCGCAGGAGATACACGAATTTATCCGCAAGGAGATAGCTGCTAAATATAGCCAGCAAGTTGCTGATGACACCACTATTCTTTACGGTGGTAGCTGTAATGCAAAGAATGCCGCAGAGCTTTTTGCACAAACCGACATTGATGGTGGCCTTATTGGTGGTGCATCATTAAAATCACGCGACTTCACCGACATTGTTAAAGCGTTCAATTAATCAGATATTCAATTTTGAGATTGGAGGTTAGTTAAGGCTGGCCTCCAATCTTTGTTTATATAGTTGCTATACTAATCATATCATGAACTACTACGAACTCCTGTTCACTACGCTAACTACCAAAGATTATCAGCAAGACCTTTTGATTGCAGCTTTAGGGGAAATCGGGTTTGATACTTTTGAAGAAGTTGATCTTGGTTTTAAGGCTTATATACCGGTTGATGATTTTGATCAGCAGCAGGTAGACGATGCCCTGTACCCTTATCAGGAAATGTTCACTTTTAGTTATGAAGTTAATCTGATCCCTCAAAAAAACTGGAATGAAGTATGGGAAAGTAATTTTGAACCGACAAAAATTGGCGATCAGGTATTCGTTCGGGCTACTTTCCACGAGGCAAAGCCGGAGTTTCCTTACGAGATCGTGATAGACCCGAAAATGGCTTTTGGAACCGGGCACCATCAAACCACTGCCATGATGATGGCGTTGATGCTGGAGAATGACTTTGAAGGCAAGAAAGTGCTGGATATGGGTTGTGGTACAGGTATTTTAGCTATTCTTGCTAGCAAACTTGGTGCGGTTGATCTAACAGCAATAGATTATGATCCGGTTTGTTATGAAAGCACAATCGAAAACGCGGCATTAAATAACATCAATAACATAACAGCTTTATGCGGGTCTAAAGAAGCTATACCTAACGACAAGTACGATATTATACTTGCTAATATCAACCGCAATATTTTGCTTGATCAGATGGAACGTTACGTGCAGGTGCTTAAGCCAGGCGGCGAGATCTACTTCAGCGGGTTTTATGACTCGCCTGATTTAGAGATTATCACCGATGAAGCAAGGAAGTATAACCTTAAATACATTACACACAAGAAAGATAAAGAATGGGTAGCGGCAAAATTCGTGCTGTAGTTCATAATAAGGATAATCACACGGACTGATGCCGCGACAGGTTACCGTCAGTTCGTGTGATTAATTTAGCTCTTTATATAAACGGTATTAATAACCTACAGTAAACCGTTTCTGAATAAACTCATTCTGTTCAAGCTCATTAAAGATAGCTACAGCTAAGTCTTCGACAGAAATATCATGGTGGCCTTTTTCATCAAATAGCGGGCTTTCTGTACCTGTTCTAAATTCGCCGGTTCGTTTGCCTGGGTGCAGGTTTATTGCCGGGCTTAAAAAAGTCCAATCAAGTTCTTTTTCTTCCTTTAAAATGTTGAGGTAATCGCGTGCTGATGATGCTCCGGGGTAATATTCTTTAGGGAACTGAGGCGAGTCTACCAGTTGTTTGCCGTCAATATATAAACTTCCGGCACCGCCAATTACTAACAAGCGCTTTACTCCCGATTTTTTGGTGGCTTCCTGGATGTTCTTACTTCCTTGTAAAAAGTCTTCATACAGGTTTGGATTTGTCCAGCCCGCGTTAAAGGAACTTACAACAGCATCGTGTCCGGACATGGCAGCTGCCAGCGCATCTACATTATTTACGTTTGCTGCTATTGGCGTTACGCCTGCATGTGTATCTACTTTCGCGGTATCCCTTGCTATTGCAGTTATCTCATATCCGCGAGATACACCTTCTTTAACTAATACGCTTCCTACAAAACCTGTGGCGCCGATTATTGCTACTTTCATGTTATCGTTTTTAATGTAATTAAATATGTTACAGTTTTTTTTAAATTTTTTTAGTCGAATTTTTTACAAAAAGCATCCAGGGTTATCCCGTTCAGCTTATTGATCAGCGCTTGGTCTACCTCTTCGTACAAGTTGTTTAAATGGCTGTTTATCTGCCTTCCCACCGGGCACTTAGGGTTTGGCTGATTTTTAGCCTGTCCAAGAATCGCATCCGGCTTCACCGTATGATAAATTTCTGCCAGGCTTATGTCAGTACCAGGCCTTGCGAGCTGATACCCACCGTTTTTCCCTTCCTGGCTTTTTACCAGTCCGTGTCTAATCAAGTTGCTCAGTTCTTTTCTTACCAACACAGCGTTTACGTTAATGCTCCCGGCTAAAAATTCCGACGAGATTACACCTTGCTCAGTACAAAGCAACGTCATTATGTGGAGCGTTATAGGAAAGCGGCCGTTCATATTTATATGTAATAAATTTTATTACAGTACAAAAGTAGATGCTTTTATCAATTAAACAAGTCTTAAATTTACCTCGATACAAATATGAGTTATGACTGACAATGTGCTTTTTAAACCTATTTGGGATTGCTTAGTAACTTTAAGCCGAAGTGGCCAAGATTTAATGAAAGTATTATGAAGACCTATCTAGTACCCGTTGATTTTTCTGCAGCTGCTGAAAATGCAGCTTTTCTGGCGGCGCATTTAACCCACCAATCGGGTGCGCAACGTATAGTTTTGATGAACGCCTACTATATAACGCCTTACGAAGAGTTACTACCGAATCCGGATATGCTGATGCTCCGTGAGCAGGAGGTAGAAGAGAGCGCCGCAGAACGAATAGAGAACCTAAGTGCATTACGCGACAAATTGAGAGCTGAAGTAAGAGCGGGTGTTGAAATAAGCATCCGGCTTAACAGATCCCATCTGGTGAGGGCAGTGGTTGATGCCGTAGAAGAAGATAAGGTAGATATGGTAATTCTGGGTAGCATAGGAAATAGTACCATACGAGAGAATGGTGTCGGAATAGGCAGCCATGTAACTAACGTATCTAAGGCCAGTCCGGCACCTGTATTAGTTGTGCCGCCAGCATATACATATCAAACTATAAAACGCATTGCCATAGCATGCGACTTGAAAAAGGTAAAAGAAAGCATACCAGTAGAGGCATTGCACAAGCTTTTGGGTACACAGCCCATAGAGCTTTTAGTGGTGAATATAGATGCAGCTGAAAAACAGGCCAGTGCTGATCCACAGATACTTGCCGAGCAAACAAGCCTTTATGAAATGCTGGAAAAGTATAGCCCCACTTATCATTACATAAACACTCCAAACGTTATTGCTGGCGTCCTCAATTTTGCAAATGAGCAGGATACCCAGCTGATTATAGCATTGCCGCATAAGTACAGCTTCCTGCGTTCTCTGTTGCACAGCAGCGTTTCAAGGCAGTTAGCATCTTGCGCTACGGTGCCGGTGTTGTTGTTAAAATAGTATTACTTATTAATTTAATTGGTGCGATAAGCGTTTTTGTGTTTATTTGCACCGTATTTATACATGAGAGTTCATTTTATTGCTATCGGCGGCAGCGCTATGCACAACCTTGCTATAGCCCTGCATAAAAAAGGTTTCGAAGTTACCGGTTCAGACGATGTGTTGTTCGAGCCATCTGCATCCCGCTTGGGTAAATACGGCATAAAGCCCACTGCAGACGGCTGGTACCCGGAGAAAATAACCACAGAGCTTGACGCTGTGATTTTAGGCATGCATGCCCGTGTAGATAATCCCGAACTGCTAAAGGCGCAGGAGCTTGGAATTAAGATCTACTCTTATCCTGATTACATTTACGAACAAAGTAAAAACAAGAAACGCGTTGTTATTGGCGGAAGCCATGGTAAAACTACCATTACCAGCATGATACTGCATACATTGCAACAAGCCGGACAAAAATTTGACTACTTAGTAGGCGCACAACTGGAAGGTTTTGAAACAATGGTTGGGCTTACAGAGGAGGCGCCGGTTATTGTGATCGAGGGCGACGAGTACCTTGCGTCGCCGATAGATCGTCGCCCTAAATTTCATATTTACAAGCCACACGTAGCTGTAATTAGCGGCATAGCCTGGGATCATATAAATGTGTTTCCCACCTTTGACAATTATGTAGATCAGTTCAGGATATTTGCAGAGACCATAGAACCCGGAGGAGCACTCATTTATAGCCAGACTGATGCTGTACTTGATTCAATGGTAAACAGCAGTAATATAACAGCCGAAAAGCTGCCTTATGATTTGCCGCTATATAAGATAGACAACGGAGTAACAACCATAATTAACGGCAGCGATGAATATCAGCTAAAGGTTTTTGGACAACACAATCTGCTGAATATTGAAGCTGCAAGGTTGGTTTGTAAATCCCTGGGCATAGAAGCTGCAGAATTTTATAAACACATAAGTACTTTTAAGGGCGCCGCCCGCCGTTTGGAAGTTGTTGGCAGTACATCCACGGCCACCATATTTAAAGATTTTGCGCATTCGCCGTCTAAACTTACAGCTACTATCCAGGCCGTACGTACTCAATTTCCTGAAAGACGGCTGATCGCCTGTATAGAACTGCATACTTTTAGCAGTTTGAATAAAGATTTTTTAAGCGAATATAGCGGAACGATGGATGCTGCGGATGATGCTATAGTATTTATCCACAATAAAACTTTCGAGCAAAAGAAAATGACGCCGTACGCTCCCGAAGTTGTAAAAACCGCATTTAACAATGAAAAACTAAGGTTTTTTGATGATCCGGAAAAATTACTGACCTATTTGCAAGCGTTGAATTTAGAAAATGCTAACCTTTTAATGATGAGTTCAGGCAATTTTGGAGGCATTGATCTTATTACGTTGAAAAATAATTTGTTATAATATTACTGAGTATTAGTTTATTGATCAAAATATTCGTAACTTTATTAACTATTGAGAAACCCTATCCTAATTAACCATATATGAAGACACTTGGAAAAAAAATCCGGTTATTACGTCACCAAAAAGGTTGGAGCCAGGAAGAAGTTGCTAAGAGATTAGACATTTCTATACCTGCTTTTTCTAAAATTGAGACGGGCATAACCGACATCAATCTTTCTCGTTTAGAACAGATAGCAGCTTTGTTCGAGATGTCTGTTGTGCAGCTCCTTACTTACAACGAAACTGAGCAGGATCAGAAGATCGCCAGCGAATTAGAGAACGTTAACAAAAAACTGATGGATCGTGAAACAGAGGTGATCGACCTTCAGAAAAAAGTTATTGAGCTTTTTGAAGAGCTCAGACATAAAAAGGTTACGGCCTAATTTTAAGCCCGGCGAACTATCGCCGGGCTTAAAATTTATATCTCATGGTCAAATGCCTTTTTCCAAAAGTGGCACCTACGGCAGCATGTATTGCTATCATTTTATCATTAAAATCGCCAACCCAGGATAATTCTAATTCGTCATACTGATCCAACGGTATAACGTATTCTTTAAGTTTGATGAAAAGAGCTGACTCCAGGCCATGGTTTTGGAACTTCTGTTTCGTTCCCATAACTATTGCCCGCATTCGCGAAACGCCCTTCCATTTTCTATATAGGAATATCAATTTGCCAATGATATTGAGCTTGCCGTTAAGCGGTTTTATCATTTGATTTGCATCTGGCAATATTACTATAAAAGAAGCTGGCTCATTGTTTACATAGGCAAACCAGATGAGTTTTTCGTCCATTATAGCTTTCATTTGCCTGAAGCTCTCCAGTATAGTTGCTTTGTTTATCGGCACAAAATTTTCAAAGTCTTGCCATCCATCGTTGTATATTTCAATAAAGTGATCAGCAAACTTTTCTATTTCCGCTGATTTAAAGTGGGCAAAGCTATATCCCGGTTTTTTTATTACCCAATTAGCAATTTTGGTGAAGCGTTCTGAAAAGGGTTTACGCGCATCAAGGTGGTTTGTAATTTGCTCATAGAGCTTAACAAAACCATAATCCTGAAAGAATTTGTGGTAATAGGGCATGTGATAGTTCATGCCGTAGGAGGGAGGCGTAAATCCTTCTACAAGTAATCCCCAAAAGTTATCGTTCTCACCAAAATTTATCGGTCCGTCCATGGCTAGCATGCCGTTTTCCTTTAACCAGGTTTTTGCCGTGTCGAACAACAGTACAGCAGCGTTCGCATCATTAATACATTCGAAAAAACCCATTCCGCCGGTTGGTTGCTCATAATTGTAAGCTTTCTTTTCGTTTATGAATGCTGCAACCCGGCCAATGAGTTTGCCGCTGTTATCTCTTAGTATCCAGCGGGTAGCTTTACCATGCTGATGGAAGTTATTTTTAGCAGGGTTGAAGACTGCCTCCACATCATTATCCAGCGGACACACCCAATTGGTGTCATTTCTATATATAATCCTTGCTACATCAAGAAAGGCTTTTTTATCTGACTTACTATTTACTTCAGTAATTTTCATGCTTTTTGTGTGCGGCATTTCATAAAAAAAGCATCCAGCGGCTGCTGAATGCTTCTGCAATTATAGTGAAACGAAGTTAATCGTCGTCTTCGTCGTCATACGGATCGTAAGCGTCGAATCTTCCAAGATCATCATCTAGTGCGATGTTGTCGAAATCCTCATCATCGTCGTCTGCGACCTTCTTGCCTGGTGTTACATCATCGTCATCAATGTCGTCCTCGTCCTCTTCACTAGCCTTTTTCGAGGAGATATTCTTATTTACGGGTTTCTTTGCCATCTTAATAAATTTCTAAGGGTAAAACTTATATCGGTAAGCTGATAGTTTATTTGTTTGGGTAATTATGATGTTCTAATATCGAACTTTATTACTGTAAAAATAGCTAAAATCAATTTTCAATAAAAAAATCTTTAAAATTTATTCGGATGCCTCTCCAATAGTATTGTCGCTTTGGGTAACCTCCTTAAGCTGTGGCAATTCGTCAATACTGTTAATACCAAAATAATCCATAAAAAGGTTGCTTGTTCCGTATAAGATGGGTTTGCCAACGGTGTCGCTTTTGCCTGTAATTGCTATAAGCTCTTTTTCCAGCAACTTTTGTATTGAATAATCGCAGTTTACGCCACGTATTTGTTCCACATCAAGCTTGGTTACGGGCTGCTTGTAAGCAATAATAGCCAGTGTTTCCAATGCAGCCTGGCTTAATTTCTTTTTAGAGCGTTGAAGTTGCAGCAGGCTAATTACCTGATGATATTTTTTCTTTGTTAGAAATTGGTACCCATTGTTTACTCTGACGAGTTCTATGGCAAGGTGATCTGATGAATATTTTTTTCGGATGAGTTCGACAGCTGTTTCTACTTCAGTAATATCAAAATCATGATCAAAAGCAGCCTGTAGGCAGTAGAGAATCTCCTCCATGCGAATGCCTTGTTCAGATGCAAAGATCAACGCTTCTATGTATTCGCTAATGTTATCCATTCGGTGCAAATATATAAGATAGCATGAAAGTGCGAAGTCGGAATTACAAAGGAAGGCTTGAGTTTTAAAGTTGGGCTTATATCCAGTGATGAGCCTCTATCTTATCAGCAAGTAGATGCAGCACCTCTTCAGGCACTTTCCCCAAATTTTTACAAACATGCAAAATGTGCTGTTCGTCAGGATCAAAAGAAGCCACCAGTTCGCCGTCTTTAAAAACATCAAACTTACACTGCTCACGTTCGTGATGCGGATGATCGCTTACCTCAAATTGGTAAAGTTCTTTGTCTTTGGTTATTGTTAGTTTGTGGCGTTCCATAGTAGTATTAAACTTTTAACTCGTTGCCACGGCATTTGTTTAGCTGGAGTTATCCACTTCGCACGGGATATCCACAAATTAATAATCAATAACCTGTTCTTCTATTTCCGCAGGTATCTCGCGCCAGTCGTATCGTTGGGTACGCAGTTGAGGTTCAAAGCCGGCCTCACGTATAGAATCCTGTATACCTTTAGCAGTAAAGCGGTGCGGTGCACCTGCTGCAGAAACAACGTTCTCTTCTATCATTATAGACCCGAAATCGTTGGCGCCCGCATGCAGGCATATTTGCGCAACCTGCTTACCTACGGTTAACCATGATGCCTGTATGTTCTTTACATTGGGCAGCATAATACGGCTAAGCGCAATCATACGGATGTATTCGTCACCGGTAACATTGTTGGTTATGCCGCGCACTTTGCGCAGGAGTGTGCCGTCATCCTGAAAAGGCCAGGGAATAAAAGCTATAAACCCATAGTGTCCTTCTGGCTTTTCAGATTGTACTTCACGCAGCCACACCAGGTGTTCAAAGCGTTCTTCAATAGTTTCTATGTGGCCAAACATCATTGTCGCCGAAGATGGCAGGTTAAGCTGATGAGCTGCACGCATAACATCCAGCCACTCCTTACCGCCACATTTACCTTTGGATATCAGCCTGCGAACGCGATCGTTCAATATCTCTGCGCCGGCACCCGGCAGTGAGTCCAGGCCGGACTCTTTCATAGCTTTTAGCACCTCGTAATGGCTCATACCTTCCAGTTTAGCTACGTGCGCAATTTCCGGCGGGCCTAACGAGTGTAACTTCAGTTTAGGATACAGCTGTTTAAGTTCACGGAATAGATCGGTATAAAACTTCAGGCCAAGATCGGGATGGTGACCTCCCTGTAATAACAACTGATCGCCACCATAACGAAAGGTCTCCTCAATTTTCCGCTTGTAAGTCTCTATATCGGTTATATAAGCATCTTCGTGACCTGGCCGACGGAAAAAGTTGCAGAATTTACAGTTGGCAATGCAGACGTTGGTGGTGTTAACATTTCGGTCAATCTGCCAGGTTACTTTGCCATGCGGAACCTGTATTTTTCGCAGTTCGTTAGCAACGTACATCAGATCGGGGGTGGAGGCATTATGGTATAGATAAACCCCTTCTTCCATAGTGAGAAAATCAAATGCTAACGCACGCTGCAACAGATCGGCTGTAATCATATACAAATATACACGGACTGATTTGAAACATGAAAGCCAAAGATGAAAGGTGTTTTGGTGGTGACAAAATCTTAAACAGCATGTAATTAGAAGACTCACCAAGGCGTAAATTCCACCTTAATCTTCTACTATCGTTCCTTTGTCCAGTTTTAACACTTTAGTAACGCTATTCGGTATTTCGTGGTGATAATGGGTGACATATATAAGGGTAGCATTGCTTACACCACATATAGCGTCTACAATCGCCTTAAAATGTATTTGCTGATGATCATCCAACCCCTGGCAAGGTTCATCAAATATTAACAGTGCGGGGTTTTTAATTAGTGCCCTTGCCAGTAAGCAAAGCCGCTGTGCGCTTGCCGGGATGTTTTTTAGCAGCACACGAGCGTATTTATCTATCTCAAGCGCTTTCATCCAGCTTAAAGCAAGATCGGCACGGCCCTTTACACTAGGTCGGAATAACCCTAATGTATCGTAAAAGCCGCTTTCTATAACTTGCAGGCAACTGTTATCGGTAGGGAAGTACTGATACAGTTCCGGCGACACAAAGCCGATTTTGCTTTTGATATCCCAAATGCTTTCTCCTGTGCCGCGTTGCTTATCAAACAGGGTTATACTGTTAGCATACGCTTGCGGGTTGTCGCCGTTTATTAAACTCAGTAGCGTAGATTTACCCGCGCCATTAGGCCCAAGCAGCGCCCATCGTTCGCCGGGGTTTATAGTCCAGTTAATATCCTTAAGTACTTGTTTATCGCCGTACCGTATGTTCACTCCAGTCATGTTAACGATGGTATTGTAGGTAACAGATTGCGGTTGTTCAATCAGCGCCTTCAAAAGATCAATGTTTTGAAGTGTTGGTTGGTCATGCTCTATTCTCTTTAAAAACTCAGGTTTGCTAAGCCTTTGCTCCAATTTGCCATCTTTAAGCATTAAAATGTGTTCTATACAATTCGGAAGTTCGTCGCCGGATGTCGCCATGACAATCGTGATCCCGGATGCACTTATTTCATCTAACAATTTGTTTAAGTAAGCACGGGTGGCAATGTCCAAACCGGTAAATGGGTTATCCAGGAGCAGGAGGTCCGGATTTTTTAGCAGCGCGGTTGCAATCATTAACCGCTTAGTTTCGCCATTGGATAGCTTGATTACCTCTTTATCTAATAATTGTACAAGGTTTAAAGCTTCAGTTGTTTTGTTAAATGTCCAATAATCCTGTGCTGCATTCCCTAGCTTAGCAGCTGTATTAAGGTATTGTGCAACAGTTAAGGCATCCTCCGAATCTGATGAGTTGTAACGCTGCTGGTAATAGAAGTTGGATGTGTTAGAGAGATTCTTGAAATGGTGCCGAGATCCGACAAATGCTATTTTCAGGTGGTAGTCGTTAATTTTGGATCCATTGTCATCAATAAAATGGTACTTGATGCTGCCCGAAGTGGAGGACATGTTACCTGCGACGAGCTGCAGCAAGACAGTCTTGCCCGAGCCACTTTTGCCTATAATTGCTATGTTCTCTTTTTTAATTATTTGAAGAGAGATGCCATCTAGTATGTTGTTTCCGGATATTTTCAGGCTGATGCCTTCAAGTGATACAAGTGGTTTGTTCATGATGTTTAAGCCCGCAATTTAGCATTGGACAAGGATTTTAAACAAGTAATTACTTATTTAAGGTTGTAGTTTGAGCTAAAGTCATTTACCATAAAGTTTTTCATCTTTTTTTCATCAAACTATTTTTATTGTGGAATTCAATTTATAAATTAGTAAAACCTATCTGAAACGCCGTTGAGCGGGTACTAACCAAAAACCGATTTATTTTTTTACGTGGTGCCCCGGCACTTGTTAATTATTGAGATATGAGTTTATTATTGCTGCTCGAGACAGCTGTAAAGTTGTTTCTGATGAGTTTATTTGTTGTGTTGATAGCTGTGAGGTTTTTACCCGCAGAGCGTGGGAATATGAAGGAAAATTAATTCAGGGCTGCTGATAACAATTGGAATAGATCATTGTATTATATGTATAATCAATCATCTATTATGAAAAAGTTTAGTCTATTATTTTTTGTAGCAGCCCTTTGTTTTTTAAGCAGCTGTTCTGTTGTTGGAGATATATTTAAAGCAGGTGCCTATACCGCTATTATTGGTATCATTATTTTGGTACTGATCATTTTCTGGATAATATCTAAGTTCAGGAGTAATTCTTAAACCTTTGCGGAGTTTTTGTAAACAATGTTTTTTCTTGCTGGTTAATAAAACAGGAGGAAAAATATATGGAAAATGCAAAAGCAACTGTTGAGGCGCTCAACGATCTGATTGCGATAAACAACGATCGCGTAGCTGGGTTTGAAAGAGCGATAAGCGAAATAAAGGACGATAAAGCGGATCTTAAATATTTGTTTACAAACTGCATAGGTGTAAGCCATCAGTTTAAAATGGAGTTGGCTACTGAAGTTGCTGCTCTTGGTAAAGATATCGAGACGGACTCTTCTAAAAGTGGTAAGTTGCATCGAACCTGGCTTGATTTAAAAGCTACTTTTACGGGGCATAGTACCCACAGTGTATTGGAAGAATGCGAGTTTGGCGAAGACGCTATCAAAAAGTCTTACCAGACTGCACTTGATGATGAAGCTTTACCTGCTTACGTAAAGGACATACTGAAAAAGCAGCAAGTTATATTGAATGCCGCTCACGATAAAATTAAAGCACTACGCGATAGCGTGGCAAACTGATTTTAATACAGCAACTATTAAATAAAAAGAGCGCCTAAAGCGCTCTTTTTATTTAATAGTTATTTCACCTACTTTCCAGCTCTTTTTATCAGCCCAGTCGCCTCCGGTGTATCCCAACTGTATTTGCCAATTCTTTTTAATAAGGGTGCCGGTGCTGTCTTGCGAGCTCACCGTGGATGATATTTGATAACTATTGCTGGCGGTATCAATTACCGACTCAAATTTGTTGTTGGGGAATGTTGCAGTAGCAGGTTGCTTTAGCTTATCTTTAATAAAGCCTTTTGCTACAGTAAATGCCTCCAGCTTGTTTGGTTTGCGGTTAACATGCATTCTCCTGTTCTGAAATACCCTAAGCAGGAACACCACCAACACTAAGGCAAATAATACAGAGAAGATTGTTGCCGTTCTTACCCTGGGATGCCGCCTCCAGTGTAGCTTTTGTTGTTCCTCGGCGCTTAATTTATTATAGTCGGCGTATCGCATGTTTCAAGCTTTCCTCAATAAACAACAAAACACACATTTGTTTTACAAGTAAACAAAAGGGCAACAAAAAAGCCCTTCGGAGTAAACCAAAGGGCTTTTTTGTTAAACGTAAAAAGAACTACATTTTTTTAGTAGAATCCATTTTAGTAGAGTCCATTTTAGCAGTGGTATCCATCTTTGCTGCAGTGTCCATCTTTGCAGAATCCATTTTAGCTGAATCTGTAGCAGCTGAATCTGTAGCAGCTGAATCAGCTGAAGAAGAATCAGATTTACCTTTACAAGCAACAGCTGAAACAGCGATAGCGATGGCTAATACGCCAACTTTGAATGCATTTTTCATTTTTTGTTTTTTTTAAGTGATTTAATAGTTTTCACCCCTTAATACAGCAAATGAAAAAAGGTAACCCACTTTTTTATAAAAAAATGCAGATTACCTTTTTATTATTGAAAAACTAATAAAACTTAAAAACCTAAGCGGTAATTATTTCTTAGTTGAATCAACTTTAACGCTGTCAGTTTTAACAACGGTGTCAGTTTTAGTTGAATCAACAACAGTTGAATCAATTTTAACAACTGAATCAGTTTTAGTAGTGTCGCCACCGTTTTCACCAGATTTACCTTTGCAAGCAACTGCAGATACAGCGATAGCTAAAGCCAATACGCCAACTTTGAATGAATTTTTCATGTTTGTGTTTTTGTTATTATTATTAAATAAGTATGGGTTAATGCCTCAAATTGAAAAAGGTAACCCGATTATTTTATTATTTTTTTGTTGAATCAACAGATACGCTGTCAGTTTTAACAACTGAATCTTTCTTGGTAGAATCAGTAATAGTGGTTTTGGTAACAGTTGAATCAACAGATGTGCTGTCAACATCAGCTTTTTTTGCGTCACTACCGCAAGCAGCAGCAGAAACTGAAATTACTAAGGCAAGAGCGGCAATTTTGAATGAATTTTTCATGATTTGGAGTGTTAATGTTTTAGCCTTAATATCAATAACTCCAAAAGGTAACCCATAGAAAATAATTCTACGGGTTACAATTACCTAAAAAGAGGATTGAACGTTTACTGAACTTTCTTGGTAGTATCTACGCCACCTGATCCGGATTTTTCTATTCCGCTGTCTATTCCTGCGCCAGAACCGTTTGCTCCGGGCTCGCGTCCGGTTTGGCTGCTGTCACTCATTGTGGCTGCACCTCCTGTGGTGTCCTTGCCTGGTTTAGAGCTGTTGCCCGAGCATGATGCTGCCGATATTGCTATAGCAATGGCAACAATGCCTGTTTTGAATGCGTGTTTCATGTTTAGATAATTTAATTTTCGTTCTTTAATGTCTGCTGATACACAGCAGATTTCAAACATAATGCCAACCGTAGCTTCCGGCTCTCAATTTATTAAACGATATTGCGGGTTATGTAATCTGCAACCTTAACAGCTACTCCGGGCGAGGCCCAATAGCATAATGAAAAATAATTGATTGTAATGGGTTACAAATTGATATAAAGAGTATTAAGAAGTGAATAATATATATAACGTGGAAATACCGGCAGATAGTGAAGTGATACTTGGTATTCTTAACAACTCTGACAGTGTTTTAAAAAAGCTTTACTTGGCTTATTTTCCAATGATATTGCAACTAGTGTTAAATAACAACGGCGATGAGGATGATGCGAAGGATATTTACCAGGAAGCGATAATTGTTCTTTATAATAAAGTTAAGCGGGGTGATTTTGAGCTAAGTGCCAAACTCAAAACCTACATATATTCTATTTGCCGCAGGTTGTGGTTAAAGCGCCTTAAGCAAATGAACAGATATGGCGGCGATATAAAGGATTTTGAAGATCGCTTTACGGTAGAGGAGGAAGTAGAGCGGCACCAGGAACGTGATTTGCAGTTAAGTAAAATGGCTGATGCGTTACAGTTACTTGGCGAACCCTGCAAAACCATTATGGAAGATTTTTATATGAATAACCGTTCTATGCAGGAAATATGCGAACGGTTTGGATATACTAACGCTGATAACGCGAAAACGCAGAAATACAAATGTCTGCAACGGCTGAAGAAGTTATTCTTTCAGCAAAATTGAAGGGGTTTATTATGAGAGAGAACCAGTTACTGGAAACTATCGAGCGGTACCTTAATGGTGAGTTAACGCTTGAAGAACGCGCTGAATTTGATGCATTGCGTAAAAAAGATGCAGCAATAGAGGACAAGTTTAACGAGCACCGGCAATTTACATCCTTGCTGAAGCAATACAGCGACAAGCTGGATCTTGAAGCCAGGCTGAATGCCATACACGATGAGATAGATGTGCACACGCTTAAAGACGACCTGATGGCACATCCGTCAGTTGTTGTTCGTTTGTGGCGCCAGCATCATTCTAAAATATCTGTCGCAGCATCTATTGCCATTTTCGCTACGCTGCTTACATTGCTTTTTACCGGGTATCTAACCAATAAAGATCCACGTTTTGTGCAACTGGCACGTAAGGTAGATCAGATTGAGAAAGCTACTAAAAAGCTTGGGAACGACATCCGCCCTAAACGTGGCCCTACTACAGCGGCTAATTTTAAAGGAACTGGTTTTGCCCTTACTGGTAACGGTTATGTAGTAACCAATTTGCACGTTGTAAATGATGCAGATTCTATCTATGTTCAAAATGCTGAAGGCGAATCTTTTAAATCGAAAGTAATCTATAAGGATCCCACAGCTGATGTTGCAGTTTTACAGATAGTAGATACCGCTTTCAGGAATTTGGGTCCGGTGCCATACGGTTTTAAAAAGTCTAAGAGTGATTTGGGAGAGAACGTATTTACACTTGGTTATCCTGGGGAGGATATTAAATTTGGTCCGGGTGCTTTGTCAGCAAACACAGGCTTTCATGGCGACAGTACTGAGTATGAGGTTTATATTCCGGTAAATCCCGGTAATAGCGGTGGTCCGCTTATTGACGATAAGGGAAATATTATAGGTGTTATAAACGGTAAACAAACCCAAACGTCAGGAGCGGCTTTTGCTGTAAAATCAAACTATCTTTTAAAAGCTATTCAGGACATCCCGTCAGACTCGCTCAGTAAAGATCTTACCCTAAATACTAAAAACACGTTAGCGGGACTAAGCAGACCCCAGCAAATAAAAAAGCTGCGCAACTATGTGTTCATGGTTAAGGTGTACAAACAATAAACATCCAAAACAATCAACAATAGAAAAGGAGATGCAATTGCGTCTCCTTTTTTGTTGCTTATTACTTAACTTAACCGCATGATTAAGCCCGCTTTTCTACTATTCCTATGCATTTTATCATCGATGGTTTTACATGCCCAAACTGCTCTCACGGGTGCTGACAGTGCACGCATGGTAATAGACAGTACTTTGCATTACGCCAGGCAAAATGCTTTAGCGGGTAACAAGGTAAACTGGGCCGCTATCACCGATTCAGTAAAGAGCCGGGGTGAAAACGCCAAGAATATAGAAGAAGCCATGCCAGCATTACAGGTGTTGTTTAAGATGCTTGGTGATTTTCATGGCGGTGCATACTATAAAGGGAAAAATTATAAATGGGTAGCCAACAGGCCGCACGTAGACTACAAGCTTTATACGGATATTTTGACTAGAATACGGAGCGGCTCTGTACAGATAAGTTCAAAAATAGTTGAGAATGGTTATGGTTATCTTGTTATACCTGCTAACAATCCAACAAAGCCTGGCGAATCTGACAGTATTGCAAGGCAAATACAACTATCCCTTACCAATCTTAAGCCGGCTAAGCTCAATGGCCTTATAATTGATCTGCGTACAAATACCGGTGGCGATATGTACCCAATGATAACAGGCGTGGGCAACTTGTTTACTGCAGGCAAGCTTGGTGCTTTTATTTACCCGGGCAACAAACCCGAAGACGAATGGCACATTGCTGGCAATGCTTTTTTTATGTCAGGTAAGCAGGCAATGTCTATACCATCGTACAGCAAAGTTAATCCTAAGATTAAGATTGTGCTGCTTACGTCCCCATTTACAGCATCATCAGCAGAGGCGCTACTTATTTCTTTTAAAGGACAAAAGAACGTACGTATTATAGGTGAAGTTACCGGCGGCTATACCACTGCAAATGATTCTTTTTCTTATCTGGGGGTTCAGGTGCTTATGGCCACGTCAGTAGAAGCAGACCGTAACGGGGTAATCTACTACGAGAACATAGTGCCAGATGAATTGATAGTTACAGGTGATAACCTGGATGACCTTTCAACAGATAAAAAAGTGCAGGCCGCCTTAAAATGGTTAAAGGGTAAATAAAGCGTGTTTATCTATCCAGTTCGCCCATTACAAAGTCAATTGAGCCTATAATCGCAATAAGATCAGCTATCATTACACCTTTGGAAATCTCCGGAACAACCGACAAGTTGGAGAAGCTTGGTCCCCGCGCCTTTGCTCTGAAAGGTATCTCGCGTTTTTCGTTATCGTGGATAAAGTAAAAGCCCAGTTCACCTTTGCTGCCCTCTGCGCGCATGTAGAAATCCTGCTTTTTAGGTGTGAGTTTGCGCGGAAGTTTAGCTCTTGGGTCAAAATCTGGTGTACGTTTTAGCTCCTTTTGTAATCTGTCAAGGCATTGCTCAATTATGCGCAGCGACTGCTCTATTTCGTCGACCCTTACCTTGTTCCTGTCCCAGCAGTCGCCAACAGTGCCCATAATTCCTTTGCCAACAGGTATCTCAAAGTCAATCTCCGGGTAAACAGAATAACCATCTATACGGCGCAAATCATACTTTAAGCCTGATGCACGCAGTACTGGCCCCGAGCAGCCGTAATTGATGGCAACATCCATTGGCAGTACACCAACGTTTGCTGTCCTGCTTATAAATATCTGGTTGTTGGTAAGCAAACCGTTAAGCTCAACCATCTTTGGCTTAAAGTAATCTACAAACTCGCGGCAGCGTTCTTCAAAACCAACGGGCAAGTCGTAAAACAATCCGCCTACCCATATATAATTGTATAGCATACGCGAGCCCGAAGCCCACTCCAGCATACCCATAATATGTTCGCGATCGCGAAAACACCAAAGGAATGGTGTAAATGCGCCTATGTCTATCCCGTAAGTGCCTATAGCGATCAGGTGCGAGCCGATACGGTTTAGCTCAGAAACGAGAACACGGATGTATTCTATACGCTTTGGTATGTCTTGATCAATGCCTAGCATTTTTTCTACACCCATTACCCAAGTATGTGCATTGGTCATAGATGACAGATAGTCCATCCTGTCGGTAAACGGAATGGTTTGCTGATAGGTGAGCGACTCGGCGTGTTTTTCGAAGCAGCGGTGCAGGTATCCCATGTGCGGGATCATCTCCCTTACAATCTCGCCATCGGTAATAAGTTCCAGCCGTAAAACGCCGTGTGTTGATGGGTGCTGCGGGCCCATATTCAGGATCATGTCCTCTACACTGGCGTTAGCTATTTTTTGCTGATAAGCGCTAAAAGCGGTCGTGTATTTAGAATTTTGATCAACAGGCAATCTGTATTCAACTTTTTCTAAAGGGATATTGGGCTGTACGGGGTAGTCGATTCTTATCCCTTTGTAATACTCTGCGGCTACGTAGTCCTTACGTAAAGGATATCCTTCCCAATCGTCGGGCAGCAAAATCCTGCGTAGATCAGGATGCCCCTCGAAGAAAATGCCAGTGAGATCAAACGCCTCCCGTTCATGCCAGTCGGCAGAGCGGTAAACGGAGGCTATGCTGGGAAAGGAAGGAAGATCGCTTTCATCCCGATTATTCTCTTTGCTTACCTTTAAAGTAAGCTGCAAATGGTAGGGGATAGATGACAGATGATAAACAACTCCGAAAAGCCTTGCATCCGAGCCGTAGTCAATGCCGCTCAGGCAATCTAAAAAGTCAAAATAAGTTTTTGGATTATCGCGCAGTTCCAGGCAAACTTCGGCTATTCGGCCGGGTTCAATTAGCAGCGCAGGCTGCAAACCTGTGCGTTCTTCGCCAAGTACTAACTCCGGGCCAAATTTGTCTATCAGTAAAGTTTTAATATCATCAAAACTCATGGTGCCAGCCGTACTATCTTCCAGTTTTTATTATCGGTTTTTTTATAAACTATACGGTCATGCAGGCGGCTGCGGCGGCCTTGCCAAAACTCTATAAGGCGCGGCCTTAAAACATATCCGCCCCAGTACGATGGCTTTGGAACATCTTTATCAGCGTATTCTGCTTCCAGTTGTGCCATGCGTTCTTCCAGCATTTCACGTCCATTAATTTCCTGGCTTTGCGGCGAAGCAACAGCGCCCAACTGGCTTTTTTTAGGTCTTGAATGAAAGTATTTTTCAGAGTAATCTTTATCCAGTTTCTCTATAGTACCCTCCACGCGGACTTGGCGCTCCAGGTCGCCCCAGAAAAATACAAGCGCACCCATTGGGTTCTTGCTTAATTCTCTTCCTTTTCGGCTGAGGTAATTGGTGTAAAATTTAAAACCATCATCGCTGAAGCCTTTCAGCAACACAATGCGAGCTGAGGGCCTGCCATCATGTGTGCTGGTAGCCAGCGTCATGGCGTTTGGTTCGTGTATTTTGGCGTTAATGGCCTCATTAAACCATTTATCGAATTGGCGCATCGGGTTAGCGTCTACATCTGTCTCGTTAAGTGATGCTGCGCTATAATCCTGTCTTAAATTTTCTATTTGCTCTTGATCCATTTGTGCAAACTTACAAATTAATTATACCGTACTTATGTTTAGCTCCGTTCTTTTAAATGATCTTGAACATAATTTTACAAAGATCGTTATATATTAAAATTGTTTACCAAATGTTAAGTCCAATTACAGCAGCCGCAGGGCGATTATTGATATCTGAACCGTTTATGCCCGACCCTAATTTTAAGAGGTCGGTTATACTGCTTACCGAATATTCGGAGGCTGGTGCTATGGGTTTTATACTTAATCATCAAACAGAATATATGCTGGGAGATATTCTGCCTGACCTGTCTTACTCTGAGATACCGGTGTACATGGGTGGCCCGGTGGCTGCAAATACGCTGCACTACATTCACCGCTGCCCGGAGAAAATTGAAGGTGGGATTGAGATATGGGACGGTATTTACTGGGGCGGCGACTTTGAACAGATTAAAGAACTGATAACCAATTACCAGCTAAAGGAAGATGAAGTTAAGTTCTTCACGGGCTACTCCGGCTGGACGCCCGGGCAGTTGGACGACGAACTGAGGGATGATGCCTGGATAGTGGCCAACAAGTTTGAAGCTGATGCCGTCTTCAGCAACCATGAACATAATATGTGGAAAGAGGTAGTTATTGGCCTCGGGCAGCGTTACGCACACATTGCCAATTTTCCTGAAAATCCTACTTTAAACTAAGCTACCTTCATTAGCTTATCAGTTTCTGCTATAAAGGAACATTGCAGATTTTTGCATCAGCGTGCAAAAATCTGCAATAATCACACTTCTAAGTACCGTCCTTTTCTAAAAAAAATATAAATTCACAGCCTTGTAATAAACCTGGCTATCTCTGCTATGTATAAAAAAATTTCTGCCCTGCTGCTTGCTTTTGCCGTAACTACAACAATTGTTAATGCCCAGGACACAGACCCATATATGGGTATTATCCCGGCGCCGGTATCTGTAAAAAAAGCGGCAGGTATGTTTGTCTTGAGCCAGGAAACCCGCATTCAGGCAGATACGCCTAACAACAAAGCAGTAGTATTTTTCTCTAATTACCTGCGCGACCATATGGCCTACAACAAACAAGTAGGTCTGCGTAACGCAAATGCAACATCAAACAGCATTTATTTAACTTCTACTGGGACGGAAGGCCTGCCTGTTGAAGGTTACCGCCTTACCATAACACCGCAGCAAATTACAGTTGCAGGGAAAGGGGTGGGGCTGTTTTACGGAATACAAAGCCTAATACAATTGCTACCTGCAGAACGCGCGGCAATTGCTAAAATACCAGCTGCTACTATAGAAGACTACCCACGCTTTGGGTATCGGGGCCAAATGCTTGATGTGTGCCGCCATTTCTTTTCGGTGGAGTTCATCAAAAAGTACATCGATCTGATGGCTGCTTATAAGCTCAATAATTTTCATTGGCACTTAACCGATGACCAGGGCTGGCGTATAGAAATAAAGAAATATCCACGGTTAACACAGGTAGCCAGCGTTCGCGCGCAAACGGTAATCGGTAACTACCGCGACCGCAACCCGCAACAATATGATAATACACCCGTTAGCGGCTTCTACACACAAGACCAGATACGAGATGTAGTGAAGTATGCAGCTGATAGGTACATAACTGTGGTGCCCGAAATAGAGATGCCGGGCCATGCGCAGGCGGCCCTGGCAGCGTTTCCGGAGTTAAGCTGCGACCCTAAGCTGGATTACAAGGTAGCGGAAACATGGGGAGTATTTAATAATATTTATTGTCCGTCTGAAAAGACGTTCAGCTTTTTGCAGGATGTATTGACGGAAGTAATAGACCTGTTCCCGAGTAAATACATACACATTGGTGGTGATGAAGCTCCAAAAACCGTTTGGAAGAATTCTAAGTTCTGCCAGGATTTGATCAAAAGGCTTAACTTAAAAGACGAGCATGGCTTGCAAAGCTACTTTATCCAGCGGATGGAAAAGTTTGTGAACAGCAAAGGCCGCAGTATAATAGGTTGGGATGAGATATTGGAGGGGGGTCTTGCGCCTAATGCCACTGTAATGAGCTGGCGCGGAGAAGAAGGCGGCATTGCAGCAGCCCAGCAAAACCACGATGTAATTATGACGCCATCAAGCCAGGGGCTTTACCTTGACCATACACAGGGTAAGCTTAACCAGGAGCCTTTGGGTATTGGCGGCAACGCACCTATTTATAAAACCTATGCTTATAACCCTACACCTGCGGTATTAACACCTGCCCAGCAAAAACATATTGTGGGTGTACAATCTAACCTGTGGACGGAATATATAACTACCGAGAATAAGGTGGAATACATGCTGCTACCGAGAATGCTCGCCGTAGCGGAAGTAGCCTGGTCGCCAATTGCTAACAAGAACTTAAAGGATTTCTCTGAAACGCGCTTGCCTGGTCACCTTGCCTGGTTAGATGCCAATGATTACAACTTCCGTGTGCCGCCAGCAATTGGCGGTAAAGATACTACGATAATAGCAACGCAATATACTGTAGACCTGAAGTCGCCGGTTAAGGGTGCTAAGATTTATTACACTGTAGACGGTTACACGCCGCGAGAAACGGAGATGGAGTACACCAAACCGATGACCTACCAGGTACCTATTGACCAATACCGCGAAATACAAACCATTGTGGTTACACCAGGTGGTAAGCGCAGTCCAATTACCAAAACTACCATTTACAATAAAGCCCCTTTGCCTGCCGTTGCTTATAACGGTAACAATATGGGACTTAAATACCAGGTATCTGCAGGAACTTATGTGAACACAACCCAAGTAAATTCGGCAGCGGTTATTGATACAGGTATTGCTAAGAGCTTCCAGACGGCTAACAGCGCGTTTAAAAAGTCTTTTAGTAAATACGGCGTTGTTTACAATGGATATGTTAAGGTAGATCAGGACGGCACTTACGGGTTCTCTACTTCTTCCGTCAACGGATCTGTGCTGTATATTGATGATATCCCGGTGGTGGATAACGATGGCCGCCACGGGCAATGGGAGCAGGGAAGCGCGGTGCCGTTGTTAAAAGGCTTTCATAAACTTACCATCAAGTATGTTGATTCGAGTTTGAGCACCAGCACGCTACGCGTTTACATGACCATACCGGGCAAACCAAAAGGTGAGCTATCGCCAGACATGCTTTACTATTGATACATTCCCCCCTAATTATAAAATGAATGCAAAGTACAATTATTTCATAGCCGCTTGCTGCACCTTAGTGGTAGCTTGCGGTTCCGACGAAAAGAAGCCGACAAATATTAGCTCGGTAGTAGCTACGGCAAAACCTTCGCTTATGGAGCCATTCCGGTTTCATAAAGCAATTGAAGTGGCACCCGGGCAAACTTACGACGTAGTAAGCTGGGGTCGTGGATCAAAGTCAGCTGGCGCATACGCGATATTACATTCAGATTCGGCCAATATAAAGTACACTACCACCACCGGCGATCTGGATGGTAATATCACTGATGTTTACAACGCCGATATGGACCTGGATGGTAATCCCGAGATCCTGATCCAATCCAAAGGCAAGGACACCGTGAACTATGCCAAAGTGTATGCCTTCGAGTTTAATAACAACGATGCTAACAAGCTGGATTTCCCGCGGCTCACCAGCTCGCAGCGGAAAGGTTACCGGGGTAACGATAACTTCTATATCAAAGAAGGTAAACTTATCCGGGAGTTTCCTATTTACAGCAGTAACGATAGTACCGCTACTCAAACAGGGGCCAAGCGTTTATTGGAGTACAGCCTTCATGGTAATGATTTTACAGTTAAGCAGCTCAGTAAAGATTCTACCAGCGTTGCTGCTCCTGTCAAACAAGAAGCTAAAAAAACTGAACCGGAAAGGAAGCAAACCAGCGCTAAGAAATCATCAAGAAAGAAATCGGAGACGAAAAAACGCAGGCACAGGAGGAGGTAGTTAACCCACAATTGTTAACATTTCTCTGGCGTTATCTATCGCGTAAGCTTCTATATCGTTATTAAAGTAAAACCACGCTTCGGCAGTGGTTTTGTTGTTTTTAATGGTATCAACCACTTGTCGCAGCGCTTGTGTACTGTAAGCAGACCTATACACATCCGGCACCCCATGGAAACGATAATAAACGGATGGTGTGTTTTGAATAACCTCCTGCGGCAGTAAAGGGTGGCTCATGCCGCAAAAGCTGATATTGTGAGCTGCAAGTGTATCAAATATTTGGGGTTGCCACCACGAAACATGCCTGGGCTCCAGCACGTTTTTAAAGGCTGGGTTCAGGGCATTCAGTATCTTGCCAAGCTTTTCATCTGTGTAGTTGTAACTTGGCGGTAGCTGAAAAAGCACCGGCCCAAGTTTATCCTGCAAACCACTGTTTATGGTGTCATAAAAGCTGGTAAGCATCTGGGTCGTATCATTAAACTTCTTGTAATGCGTAATAGCTTTCGGCGCTTTCACCGCGAACCTGAAGTTTGCAGGACTGGTATAATACCACTTTTGCAGGAATGAAAGCTGCGGAAAACGATAGAAGGTAACGTTAAGCTCAAGTGTGCTGAAGTGCTGAGCGTAGAAGTTGAACCATTTGGTCATCGCCAGCTTCTCCGGATAGAATTTACCCCGCCAATGCTTATAATGAAAACCCGAACAGCCAATATGCCAATCCATAATAGGTAAAAAAATGGCCTGGAAAATTGTTTCAGAAAACAAAGGCAGATTGACGATGTCAGGCGATAGGGATAATGCTCTTCCAGGAGTGTTTCGGTTGGCAAAAGCGAAACACCCGCAACAGTGATTTTAGCTAACTTATTAAAGATCAGATTTTTGTAAATTAAAGCGAAACAGACCGAAACAGTACAAAAGCTTTAAATACTATTAATAAACGATTGTATGGCAATAAGTTATATGTTTTACAGCGTTTGTCTATCTTAAAGCGAAACACCCGGGGGCGAAACAGTTAAGCTCATGTCTACTACTTAAATCCATTCACCTCTATAAGGTCGCCATGTTGGTGTTCGCCGTTCTGTACATCACAGGCGACACACCAGTGCTTTTCTTAAAAAAGCTGGTGAAGTAAGCAGGTTCCTCAAAGCCAAGCGCGTTGGCTACCTGTGCAATGCTCCAGTCGGTATGTTTTAAAAGCGCGTTGGCTTCTTTTAAAATTCGCTCTGATATGTGCTGCGTGGTGGTCTTACCGGTAATTTCCTTAACTGACCTGTTTAGGTGGTTGGTATGTACTGCCAGGCTTTGCGCAAAGTCCTGTGCAGAATTAAGGTTTAGATCCTTGCCAGATGGGTCTATCGGGAATTGCCTTTCTAACAGTTCCAGAAACCGGGTAGTTATTCTTGCAGCAGCGCTTGCGTTGGGCTCAAACGTATTTACAGGAGACATCTTCAGCGCTTCGTGCATAAGTACTTGCAGGTAGTTACGCAGCAGGTCGTACTTATGTATATACTCGCCGTCCATCTCTTCCATCATTCTTCGCAGCAGCCCGGTCAAAAATGTAAGTTGCGCCTCATCAGGAAAAACGATGTGACTGCCGCCCGGCTTGAACATGGCGAAATCATGTAAAATACTGTTTCTTCCCTGCGATTCGATAAACGCCTGGGAAAACAGGCAAAACCAGCCTTTCTGTTCGCCCGGGCCAGACTCCCATGATGAGGTAACAGACGGGCTGGAAAACACCAGGGCGGGGCGGTCAACTATTACCTGCTTGTCGGTATAATGCATTTTCCCCTTGCCAAGTATCAGTACTATCTTATAAAAATCACGGCGGCTAAACGGACTCCTCATCTTACAGGGTTCACGTAAAAACACGTTAAAATGCCCTTGTCCGGTATTGTTCTCCGAAAATATTTTCTGATTAGCTACCGGGTGTGTTTGATAGAATTCTGCCAGGGTTTCTATGTTCTGCATAAACAAAGGTAATAAACTGTTTGATTTTTATAATTGAATTTGACGGAGCGATGATGTTAATAGAGCCTATTGTTTGAAAATTATAAAATGCTGCTTGAAAATCACAAGTGTAAAGTAACAGTGCAGCTATACTTTTGCCGACATGGAAACGGGCTTCAGAAAATGGATCATCGTTGTAACGATCATCACCTCCACAATTATTGAATTGATAGATACTACTATTGTGAACGTATCTATAAACACCATGAGTGGCAATTTAGGTGCGTCGCTTGAGGATACGGCCTGGGTAATAACGTCCTATGCAATTGCTAACGTTATCATCATCCCTATGACAAGCTTTTTAGCCGAGAAGATTGGGCGAAAGCAATACTACATTGGGTCTATTCTTCTGTTTACCCTTGCTTCGGCCCTGTGCGGGTTTTCGCATGGTTTATGGGAGTTGGTTGCTTTCCGTTTTTTCCAGGGTATTGGCGGCGGCGCTTTGCTATCCACTTCGCAGTCCATCCTTTTTGAAACCTTCCCTCCAAAAGAACGGGGCACTGCCAGCGGTATTTTCAGCCTCGGCGTCATTATCGGTCCGTCCATAGGCCCTGTATTGGGCGGTTACATAGTAGATAATCTTTCCTGGCAGTGGATCTTCTATGTTAATATTCCTATTGGATTAATGGCGGCACTTTTATCTTACATATATCTAAGGCCGACCAAAAAATCCGATAACGACCGTAGTATAGATTGGCTAGGCATCTTTTTATTAGCCGTAGGTGTTGGCGCGTTGCAGGTGGTGCTGGAACGCGGGGAGACGGACGACTGGTTCTCGGCCAACTATATCGTTCTGCTAACTATTATTTCCGTGCTGTCTTTAGCGATATTGATCTGGTGGGAATTGCGGATTGAACATCCTGTTATTAATCTCCGAGTGTTGAAGAGCACCACACTGTCCATCTCCGCTATCATGACCTTTGTATTAGGGTTTGGGCTATTCAGCGCAGTATTTGTTTTCCCCTTGTATTCGCAACGGCTTATTGGCTACTCTGCATTTCAAACAGGAACCATGTTGTTGCCGGGTACACTTATGGCTGCAATGGTGTCGCCTTTTTTGGGTAAGATGCTGCAAAGCGGTATACGGCCACAATACCTTATTATAGTAGGGTTTGGCCTTTCGGCTATATTCGGGTACATGATGTCGGGCTCAAACCTGCAAACGGGGGGCGCTTACTTCTTTATCCCGCTTATTTTTAGGGGGCTGGGAGCGGCTCTTTTGATAGTACCGTTAACTGCCCTTGCTGTGTCAGACCTTAAGCCGGCTGATATACCACAGGGTGCCGCGTTAAATAACATGATGCGCCAAATGGGAGGGTCCTTTGGTATAGCGCTCATCAACACCTACATCGCACACCGTGCTGCTGCCAATCGTGTCGCGCTCATTGCCCATGTAACCGCCTCAGATCCGCAGACTACCGGGCGCATGCAGTCGTTCATTAAAAACTTTATGGCGCACGGTGCCACCTATCTCAATGCGGTTAAGCAAGCTTTTGGCGCATTAGAAAATACGGTTGTGCGGCAAACATTCTTGCTAAGCTATATGGACGCTTTTATGTTGCTGGCCATTTTGAATGCCTGCTGTATACCTTTGGTGATCATCACCATTAAGAAAAGGTCTGCACAGGCTGCAAATACCAAAGTAGTTGTTTCAGACCATTAACGGCTCATTGTACAATATATCACTGCATGATGTGTTAACATTTATTTGGACATCATGAATGACAATACCTCATCGCAAAAAACACCGTTAAATACAGGTAAATAGTAATTTACAAGCGCTGCTCTTTTTCATACAAGCGCTTACCTCAAATATTATTTGCAAATTTGTTTAATGCACTTTTTGTACCCGGCTTTTCTTTTTGCGCTGCTTACACTTGCTATCCCGGTGCTGGTACACCTGTTTAATTTCAGGCGTTATAAAAAGGTATATTTCAGCAATGTACAATTCCTAAAAGAGGTGCAGGAGCAGCAGGCCTCGCGTAGAAACATTAAAGAGCGTTTGATACTTGCGGCCCGTATGCTGGCACTTGCTTTTTTGGTATTTGCCTTTGCGCGCCCATACATTCCGGGAGACGATGCCGTTAACGCCGGCAAACAGCAGGCAATTAGCATTTTTGTAGATAACTCTTATTCGATGCAAACCCTTAGCCGGGAAGGCAGCTTGCTGGATGAAGCCAAACAGAAAGCCAAGCAAATAGCTTCAGCATACTCCATTAACGACCGTTTCCAGCTGCTTACGCAGGATTTTGAGGGAAAGCACCAGCGCATGCTTAGTCGCGACGAGTTTAATGACGCGGTGGATGCTATTAAGATAAGCCCGCAAAGCCGCACCTTGCCGCAGGTTACCGCCCGTATGCAAAGCCTGCTGGATATGCAGCCCGGTACAGTAAAACGTGGATATATCCTGTCCGATTTTCAAAAGAACATATCTGCCGGCGACGCTAACAAAACCGATGTACCCATGAGCCTGGTGCAGCTGAAGGCGCAGGAACTGCCCAATGTGGCGGTAGATTCGGTTTGGCTGGTGAACGCCATACACCGCCCCGGCGAAACCGAAAAGATGCTGGTGCGGCTGCACAATTATGCCGGCAAATCAGCAGAAAAAGTACCCCTTAAATTAACCATAAACGGTATACAAAAAGCGCTGGGCAGCTTTACCATTGCCGCAAGGTCAACACAAATAGATACATTGAGCTTTTCGGGACTGCAGCCGGGCTGGCAAAACGGCGAAATACAGCTGCAGGATAATCCCGTAGTGTTTGACAATAATTTTTACTTCAGTTTTAATGTAAGCAGCAGGCAGCCGGTGTTACTGGTAGATGGCGGCATGCCAAACAAATACCTCAATGCCGTATTCAGTGCGGACCCGTTCTTTGCTGTAAAGCGTGAGCAGGATGGCAATGTCGACTACGCTTCGTTAAATACATATCCTTTGATTGTCCTAAGCGATATCAAAAGTGTCTCCGCAGGTCTAGCCCAGCAGTTGAAAGTTTATGTATCTAAAGGCGGTACGCTGATGGTGTTCCCCGCGGCAGACGCTGATGTAAATAGCTATCGTTCGTTATTGCAGCCTTTGGGCGCGGCTTATCCCGAAAAACTGGTAACTACCAACGCTAAGGTTGGCTCGCTAAACCTGCAAAGCCCGGTGTTTAAAAACACTTTTGAAGCTGTCCCGCAAAATCCCGACTTGCCTGCTGTAAAGAAATACTACTCGCTTGCCAGCGGTACCGGCACCGCCGAGAGCCTGATGAAACTGCAAACCGGGGATGCTTTCTGGTCGGGCTATGCTCATGGCAGAGGCAAGATGTATGTAGCTGCAGTTCCACTGAACGAGGAATACAGTAACCTGCCGGTACATGCTCTGTTTGTGCCTGTGATGTTCCGTATAGCTATTCTCGGCGGGCATGATCAGCCTTTGTTCTACACGCTCGGTAACAATCAGCCAATCGAAACGGTTCCGCTCCAATCAACCGAGAAGCAACAGGTAAAACTGGTTAAAGGCAACCAGACCATAATACCAGAGGTACGGCAGCAGGAGGGAAGCACAACGCTTTACCTGCCCGATCAGCTAAACAGCACCGGCTTGTACCTGCTTAAAAAACAGGATAGTACAGCAGCCGTGCTGGCCTTTAATGATAATCGCAGTGAAAGCGACCTGAGTTATTTTTCCGCGAGTGACCTGGGGAAGGTTTTTGGCCGTAAGGCAACTTTACTGCAGGGCGAAAAGCTTAATGTGAACAATATCAACAGTGCTGAAAATTCGGGACTGCAATTATGGAAACTTTGTATAATTTTGGCTTTGATATTTTTGGCCGCCGAAACGTTACTCATCCGGTTCTATAAAACTGATAGGAGCTACGCACAGCAGCCGGGATAACATTAAACCCACCACAAGCAGCGCTAATGAACTTGCTTATCAAATCTGCCTCCGTTGTACATCCCGAATCACCTTTTCATAACCAGGTTACCGATATTTTAATCGTAAACGGTGCCATTACAAAAATTGGTGACATTGATGAGAGTGATAACACCGAGGTTATTGACGGTACCGGTAAATACCTGTCGCCCGGTTTTTTTGACCTCAACTGCAATGTTGGTGAATTAGGTTTGGAGACCAAGGAAGACCTGCAAACCGGTACAGCAGCAGCTGCTGCCGGAGGCTTCACAGGCATCGCATTAATGCCTAACAGCCACCCGCCGGTACATTCTAAAGCAGAAGTGGAGTACCTGCGCAACCGATCGCAAAATAACCTGGTGGATGTTTATCCTTTAGGAACTATATCACACAAACGGGAGGGAAAAGACCTTTCTGAGATGTACGACATGTTTAAAAGCGGTGCCCGTGCTTTTACAGACGGTAACCGACCAGTACAGGATGCAGGACTTATGGAGCGCGCATTACTGTATGTACAGGGTTTTGGTGCTAAAGTGATATCTTATCCTGAAGATGGCTTTATTGCCGGTAAAGCAAAAATGAACGAGGGGGTAGTAAGCACTATGCTGGGCATGAAGGGCATCCCTTCACTGGCCGAGGAGCTGATGATCGCCCGCGATATTTACCTGGCGGAAGACTCGGGCACGGCTATCCACTTTACCACTATATCTACTGCCCGTTCGGTAGAGCTGATAAGAGAAGCCAAAAAACGCGGACTAAGCGTAACCTGCGACGTTGCCGCGCACAATATTGTACTTACAGATGAAGCCCTCACCGGATTCGACAGTCTTTATAAAGTGAAGCCACCTTTGCGTACGAAAAATGATGTAGACGCGCTTATAGCAGGACTGAAGGATGGTACAATCGATGCCATTGTTACCCAGCACACCCCGCATGAAATAGAATACAAGGATGTAGAGTTTGAAGTGGCGGAGTATGGCATCATTGGCCTTCAGACCGCCTTTTCACTAGCGGTACAAGCAGGCTTATCGATAGACATTATTGTGGAGAAGCTAGCTGTTAACCCACGCCGGTTGTTAAACGTTGAGGTACCCGCCTTTGCTGAAGGTGCACCTGCTAACCTCGTACTTACCGACCCGCATGCGGAATGGGCGTATACACGAGAACTTAACCGCTCTAAGAGCTACAACTCGCCGTTCATGGGCCAGAACTTAAAAGGAAAAGTTTTGTTAACCTGTAATAATAATCAACTCTTTAAATCTAACTAATAATGACTGACCCAAAAGTAAGTTCGGCTATTACAGGCGCGCTGCAGGCTTTTACTGCCTACGATGGCTATGATACCACCACGCTAAAAACCGAATTAGAAAAGGTTTTTAGTTCTGACGATACCTTCATGAGCAAGGTTGACGCCCTTGACAAAATATTTGATGATGCCCCAAAGGCAGAAGAACTCCGAGAGGTGTTCTTTGACCTGCTGTTGGTAAATTTCTTTAGCGAAGATGTTAAAAAGCTGGAAGACGATTACCTGGAAACCCCTGAGTGGGAGAAGATAGAAGAGCAAACCCTTGACCGCGGCACCGAATTGCTTAATCTGCTGCTGTACCTTAACGAATGTGAGGACGAAGACATAGAGCCGGAACTGGAAGACTACCTGAAAGAGTTTTTGTTGGTAGACGAGGATGAGTTCCAGGACGAACACCGCATTTATGAACCGGTAATTGCCAACCAGGTATTAATTGAAAGCCCCCTTGCTGAAGTGAAAAAGGTTGCCGGTACACTGCCCGAAGATTCGGAAGTGAAAGAGCTGTTCTACCCGATGATTGCTTTTTTCCAGAACACTGATCCTGAAGAAGCCGAAAAGAAAGAAGTTGCCGAAAATGCTGTAAATGCCCCTTTTGATATGGCCGTGTTGGAAATATTACTTAGCTTTAAATAAAAATTAATAAACCTTATCCTTACAAAATGGAAAATGTTGCCGCTAACCCAACCAAGGTAGCTACCAAATGGACCTTATTCTATGTACTGGTATCTATCGTGCTTACTTACACGTTCGAATTCCTGAACATAGCGCCGGAGTCACCGCTTAAGTACATCAGCTATATACCGTTTATAGCGTTTTTGTTTTTGGCTCAAAAGGAGTTTAAAGATCAGTTAGGCGGTTATATTACCTTTGGGCAGGCGTTTACAACGGGTTTTAGATATTCTTTGTTCTCAGGGTTATTGCTAGCGATATTTGTTTATTTATACCTCGCGGTTTTGAGTCCCGGTATGCTGGCGCATTCGTTGGAACAGCAACAGCAGGTTATGGCAGATAAAGGCATGAGTCAGGACCAGATAGACAAAGCTTTGGAGATCGGCAAAAAATGGGGTCCGTTGTTCGGCATGATCGCTACAGCTCTTGGTTCTCTTATTTTCGGCTGTATCATTTCCCTAATAGGAGCAGCAATATTCAAAAAAGAGCGTTCGGTTTACGACGTACAGGATAGCAATCCCGACGCAACGGTGTAAATATAGTGGACATTGTCCATAGCAAAAAGTTTCAAAAGACCCGATAACTTCCGAGTTACCGGGTCTTTTATTGATGTATAATGTTGTAGTTTGAATTAAACCTATTGACTATCTTAATACTACAAGTTATTAATATCAGTTTTACCGCTCAGGCGCTGCTACTAAACAGTTTTTTATAATTTGCGACAGCTATCTATCCAATTTATTTAACTTTTTTGATGAACAATAATGAACTGGCCAGTAAGCCGCACTATCCCATTTTAGATGGCCTTCGCGGTATTGCTGCCATTATAGTAGTAACATTTCACCTGACTGAACCCTTAGGAACCGGGCACCTCGATATCTTGGTAAACCACGGCTACCTGTCTGTCGACTTTTTCTTCTTGTTATCGGGTTTTGTAATGGGCTACGCTTATGACGACCGCTGGAATAAAATGACTATCACCGGCTTTTTCAGGCGCCGTATAGAACGCCTGCAGCCTATGGTGGTGCTGGGAATGACACTTGGCGCAATCGGTTTTTATTATACAAACTCTACACTCTGGCCGCTCATTCATACCGTTCCGGTCTGGAAAATGCTGCTGGTGATGCTAATTGGGTATACCATTCTGCCGGTACCGTTGTCGCTTGACATACGCGGCTGGGAAGAAATGCACCCTTTAAATAGCGTAGGATGGTCGTTGTTCTTCGAGTACATAGCCAACATTCTTTATGCCATTTGGATCAGAAAGTTCTCTAAAGTAGCATTAGGTATCCTGGTGGGGGTTGCCGCAATTGCGCTGGCTCGCCTTGCAATCACAAACGGGGATGTTAGCGGCGGCTGGACGCTAAACCTAGAACAGGTGCGTATTGGGTTTACCCGCACTATGTACCCTTTCTTTGCCGGATTATTGCTTTCCCGAGTAGCTAAGCCTACCCAAATCAAAAATGCATTTTTATGGTGCAGCTTGTTAATAGCCGTTGTGCTTTACATGCCTCGTATAGGTGGTGCCACGCATTTTGGATGAATGGTATATATGAATCTGTTTGCATTATAATAGTTTTTCCTCTAATAGTATACATAGGTGCTGGCGGTGTGATGCACACCGAGTGGGAGAGCAGGACATGCAAATTCCTGGGCGATATATCTTACCCGCTTTACATGGTACATTACCCACTGGTTTATTTTTATGTAGCCTGGATCAGCAACCATAAAGGTACAACCATTGTGCAGGCGTGGCCCTATATCTTGCTTATTTTAGTCGGCGCGATTTGTTTAGCATACGCCGCATTGAAATGGTATGATGAGCCTGTTCGAAGATGGTTGCGGAAAAAGCTTGCCTGATGTAAAAGGATAGGCAATCGTCGCTTGGTTTGCTAGTAAGTTTAATGATGCTAAAGGTTTTTATCCATACTAAAAGAGCCCCGGTAAACCGGGGCTCTCTTAGTATGGTTTAGAAAGGATAACGTTGCCGTTATTCCATGCACTCAATAGCAGATGTAACTGCCTTAAATACTTTATTATCTACAGCGGTATCGCCAAGGGCAACTGTCCACTCATTATTCTCGCGTTGAAGCCAGTACATGCAATTTTCAGTCTCACCTATACATGGTAACACCACTTTGTACATGGGTTCTTTATTAGCATAAATCACTTTCATTACTTTAGTGCGGTATGCTTTTTTAAGATAGCTGAATGAAATAGTAAATATTTTTGATGACGCAGTGCCGGTGCTTGTTTGTTCGGCTTGGCCTTTATTTACTGTAACAACTTTAAGCTGTACGTCTGCGGTTTGTTGATGGGCTACAATTGACATATTCGTATTAGTAATTAGTTATGCTTATTAACTAATAATCAAAATCCCTGCCAAGTGGATGTTTTATCATGATGAATCTCGTATTTACGTAGTTTATTATTTAAATGTTAAACTAAGTAAAAGTAAATACCTGAAAACCAACTTACTCAAGGAGTTTTTTTGCCAAGTTGCTAATAGGTTATTTTGCAACCAGGATATTACCTGAATCCTAAAATGGTTGGAAGTTTTCTTAACTGAATAATTTAACATACAATCAGCATCAAAAATAAAACAGAGAAGCCGGGCAAAATCGCTTCGCCCGGCTTAACATTTATTAACTATAACTGGTGCTTATTTTTTGCTGCCTTTTTTTGTATAAATGTAAACCACACCATATTTCGCCTTTTCACCGTACTTTTTTACAGTATCAGCATCAGACGATACGTTCATCCTGTCAATGTCGAAAGCAGTAAGTTTTTTTAGATCGTTCTCAGACGCTTCCTTGCCATCAATTACAATAAGCTTATCGGATATACGGTTAACGCTTCCTGTTGTAAACGTAAGGCTACGGTTTATGCTTCTTACCTCTGCTAAATCTGCTCCTGGCCTTGTAGTGTAAACTTTTGCGGCACCTGGTGCACCTACCGAAGAATACGTCAAAGCTTTTGACGGCTTACCACTAACCACTACTTCTTTGTACACCAGGTTATCACCGGTTGATGCAAGTGCTCCTTTTTTGCTGCCATAACCTCTAACGATAACGTCACCCGGCTCTTTGCTGCTCCTGTAAACTGTTGAAGCTAAAGGAGATAGGGAGCCAGTAACAGTTACGAAAGTATCGGCCGGAATTTGTTTAAAGTCTTGAGTAAGTATATCGCCATTTCTGTTCACCGTAATATGGGTAATCTGGCGCTTTGTGCCGAGCAAATCAGTAATCTTTTTACCCTCCGGCGAGTCTTTTGTAGTTACGAAGAGAACTTTTCCTTCATCTTTTAACCCTAAAGAAGGGTAGTCGTTAAGCATGCGTTTAGCAGAAGCTGCATCTGTAATGTTTATAGAAATGATCTTCTCCGGGTCTGTTTTGTTGAACTCGGCAGCGCTTATCTTTTTTCCGTTAAGAATGTAAGTAAGTGTGTCGCCTTTTTTCAAAAGGGTTGTAGCAAAGAAAAGAGATTTGGAATTAGTATCTGCCCTTCCTAACTGCAGGTTTACCGGGCCTGCTAATGCTGGCAGCAGATCATCTCTTTTACTGGCAATAAGTACACCTACAGCGTTTTTATTCGTGTTTGTAGGTGCAATTTTATTTGGAGTGTTAGTGGTCTTATTAAACGTTACACCCACCACCAGCTCCTGCGGAATAACTTCTTTTATATCAGCTTTTAGCTTGTAAGTTATGTCTTTAACTGCTTTACGGCTTGTTTTTACAATAGCAGCTTTTGAAAAGCTGAATACCATTAAAAGCGCTATGGCCGGAAGTATAAAGGCATAACGGGTGAGGTTTACCCTCGAAGATCTTTTTGCGTTCATCATAATTATACGTTTTTTGATGGTTGATATATTAAAGTGGTTTACAATGCCCGGGGTAGTTGTGTTAAAGCTCACATTCACCAGGCTGTACTGGTACGCTCTGGTATCCACACCTTTGTTCAGGATCTTGCGGTCGGTAATGAACTCGATGTTTTCGCGAATGGCTTTTTTCATCAGCCATACACCAGGGTTAAACCAGTAGAAGATGCTGCTGAGCTCGGCCAGCAAAATATCCAGCGTGTGCCAGCCGTTCACATGCACCTGCTCATGCAACAGAATGGATCTGAGGTCTGCCGGGGTATGATTAGCAGGGTTTACATATATACTTCGCCAGAATGAAAACGGGGCTGCATCGCCGCTCATTAAACGTACGTCGTGGTCCATTACATTTGCAGCGTGTGAATTGCGGTGCAATTTTATTAATGATACCAGCTGCACGGTAAACCGCACTGTAAGCAGTACTACGCCTGTCCAAAACAGCAGGGTGGCCCATTGCCAGTAATCGGGGTGGGCGAGAGGTGTAATTAGTTTAACAGCTGGTGCCCGCCATTTTAAAATAACGGTTTGTACCGGCACGGCAATATTCTCGTGCCGTTCTGCAAATGCAGTAAGGTCTATTTTAGGGTAAATGGTAGAAAACGCAATAGCGGTAATCAGATAAACCCGATTAAGTGTGTAGAACGTAAGGTGCCTAAGCACCAGGTAATAACCTGCGCAAAATACAAGTAACGCTACGTTCACTTTAATTAAAAAGATAAATAAGGCCGGCATATTGGTGTTGTTTAGGGTTTTTCAATTAGTTTGATGATCTCTTTCAAATCCTTGGCGCTGATCTTTTTTTCGTTGGCGAAAAAGGTCACCAGGTCTTTATAAGAGTTTTTGAAGTAGTCGCTTACGAAACCGCTCATGAACTTTTTTTTGTATTCCTCTTCCTTTATAGCAGGAGTGTAGCGGTAGGAGTTGCCAAACCTTTCGCTGGTTAAGAAGCCTTTGTTCTCCAGGTTTTTTATGGTAGATGCAAGGGTGGTGTAAGGCGGCTTGGGTTCGCCAAATTTATCAAGGTACTCCCTTATAAAACCCGATCCTGCCTGCCAAACAACCTGCATTGCTTCTTCTTCCTGTTGTGATAATTTTTCCATCTTTCTACGATTATTTCGTAAATCTACGACTATTTCGTAATTAGCCAAATTATTTAACACTTTTTAACTAATTTTTTAGGAGAAGGAATTACCACACCAACTTATATCCAACACCGCGGATGTTGATGATCTGGATATCAGGGTCCACCTGCAGGTGCCGGCGCAGCTTGGTGATGAAAACATCCAGGCTGCGGGCGTTAAAAAAGCTATTGTCACCCCATATCTCGTTCAGCAATTTAGAGCGGGGGATAACCTGGTGCTGCTCTTTACAAAGCAAGGCCAGTATATCACTTTCTCTGGCGGTAAGCTGCCACGTGCTGATACCAAACTGCAAGCTGTTGCGGGCAGGGTTAAAGCTGATGTTGCCTAACTGATAGTTTTGGCTTATTGGTTTCGATGCAGGAGTGGCCCTCAGCAGCCGACCTTCGCTTAGTAATACTTTTATTCTTACAATAAGTTCTTCTACACTAAAAGGCTTTTTCAAATAATCATTTGCGCCTAGTTCAAAGCCGGCTACTACGTCTTTCGGCTGAGAACGTGCGGTGAGGAAGATAATGGGTGTGCGTTTATCCGTTTCGCGGATCCGGCGGGCCACTTCAAATCCGTCTATCCTGGGCATCATTACATCAAGCGCCAAAATATCGGGAGGAGACTCCCGATATTTCTGTAGCGCCTGTTCGCCGTTGCTGCAAAGTGTTACCGCAAACCCAGAATGCTCAAGGCTTTCGCGGACGATGTGCGACAGCGATAATTCGTCCTCAGCAAGAAGTACCTGTATCTTATCCATGTTTGAGGGGGATGGTAACTGTGAATTGGCTTCCTTTGTTTAACTCGCTTTTAACGCTGATGTGGCCGCCATGTGCTTCAACTATATACTTTACATAGCTTAGTCCTAATCCGGTGCCTTTAACGTTATGTACACTGCCTGACGGCACACGATGAAACTTATCAAATATTCGGTTCAGGTGGCCTGCGGGTATACCGCTGCCGTTGTCACGCACGGTAAAAACGGCGTAAGTATCTTCTTTTCTTAAACTGATGCTGATGATGACAGGCTCGGTGGAGTATTTAATTGCATTATCTATCAGATTGAACATCACATTCCTGAAATGCACCCGGTCGGCCGGTATCTCCTTTATGCTATCAACATTGGTGTAACTGATTTCTATTTGCTTGTCTGTTTTTTGCCTTTCTTCTTCAATCAGTTGCGTTATAAGCTCATCTACAGCGATAAACTCTTTATTTATGGTAACCTGTTTGTTTTCAAAGGCAGCCACGTTAAGCACTTTGCTTACGAGCTGATCCAGCCTTTGCAGTTCATTACGTGATGTTTGCAGATATCGTCGCGTCTTATCAGGATCGTTCAGGCCGTCAAACTTCTGCAAACCTTCAAGGGCAACGGTGATGGTTGCGATGGGAGTTTTTAGTTCATGGGTCATGTTGTTAACAAAGTCATCTTTGAGTTGCGATAGTTTCCGTTGTTTAATAAGGGTACGGATAATGTACCACAGGCAAATAATGGTGAAAACGATGATTATTCCGGAAGCGCCCAATGCCAGTATCATCTCTTTCAGCACGCCTACGTGTGCCCGGTCGAACACGGCCCTGACGAATAACTGTTCTTTGGTGGTATGCTGCAGGAACAAAAAGCCGTGGTATTTATAAATGAACTCGTCGGTCTCGCTGTAGCGTAGTTGTTTTAAATGGTGCGGGTCAAACTCGTCGGCCGGAATGGGCTTATCAGAAAACTTTAGGCTAAAATCTGCATAGCGGTGCATTTTATGCAGCTCTTGGTCATAATAGTGATAAAGTCTTATGCTATCTGCTTTGCGGTAGTTTGGCGGCATAGCAAAGGTGCCGCTTTGAATTATCTTGTTATGTACCATAACACTATCACGCGGTTCGTTGCTATGAGCCTTTAAAAAGGCCGTAAGTTCCCTGCTATGAGATGAGATGTCTTCAAAACTAAGCGACATATTTATCATATCTAATAACTGCGGTACATAAAACGACATTTCGGTTACTACCTCAGGCACTGTTGCTTTATGCGCTATCTTTTTCCGATACCAGTCAAACGTCGGTAAAGTCGTTTGGAAGGGCTGGCTCATACTCATGTATTTATTAGCGATACTTATAGATAGTAAAGGGTGAATAGTGTCCTGGTTGCGAATAGTATCCAGCTTTATTTTGGTGCCCGGATCGGAAAGCCGCTTCACCAGTACCACCCGTATTGAATCGAAGTAGTCCTTTTTGCAGCTATCCAGCGCACGCAGCATGGCCACGTTAATGTCGCCATCGAACTTTTCTTTATTGAGTTTATAAGCGCTAAAGCTCCAGTAAGCTTGCAGCGCTATAATGCCGGTAAGTAATAAGGTTGTTAAGAACAGAACAAAGGTTAGTTTCTTTTTCATTTTATAGTTGCTTAAGGTAAAAGTAATTCTCTCAATAGCAACCATGCGTGTTCGTTAACATACGTTAACATTAAATAAGGAATGTTAATTATGTGGAAGACTTTTCGCAACCTTTTTGTACATTTATGCTATTAGGGTCTCTTTCTAAATAAAACAATTTTATCTGCAAGCCTCGCTTGCAGTACCTTGACCAATTGGTCGAACAGATCTTCTATGTTTTATTTATGCAAAGAGCTATTATGCAAAATACACCTATCGCCATCATCGGCGGAACCGGAAAAGCCGGTAAATACATTGTTAAGCAATTACTGCAACATCAATATCAAATCAAATTCCTGCACCGTGATCCATCAAGCGTCCCGATAAACAATCCATTAATTGAATTTGTAACAGGCGATGCAAGAAACCCGAAAGCGATCGCAGAACTACTAAGTGGGTGCGGCGTAGTAATTAGTGCTGTAGGGCAGCCTGCGGGAGAGCCGCCTATATTCAGCCAGACTACACAAATCATTTTGGATGCCATGCAGGAACTCGGCGTTAGCAGGTATATTTCCCTCACTGGCTTAAACGTTGATACACCATTTGATACTAAAAGTGCAAAAACAAAATTTGGTACGGATTGGATGTACCAGAACTATCCGAAAACAACAGCCGACAAACAGGTGGAGTACGACGTGTTAAGTGCAAGAAATGTAGATTGGACCTTAATACGCTTACCAATGATCCAGCAAACAGATGAACTACCGGAGGTAATAACCAGTTTGGAAGACTGTCCAGGAGATTTCATTAGTGCGTCTTCACTCGGCAAATGGATCGTCGATCAACTCGGTAGCAGTTCGTTTAGCAAAAAAGCACCCTTTTTGGCAAACACCGGCTCATAATAACAAAAAAGGTTGGAGCATTGAGCTCCAACCTTTTTTGTTATTATGTCGTAACAACGCGATCACGGCCAAACACCAAGGTTCATGTATGATACCGCTATTTTGTTGATAGCGCCTACCATGGCTGCGTTACGCAGGGTCTCTACCTTAGGGTTATTTTTGTATATCTCGCGGATCTCGTGGTAAGAACGGATCATGGTATCTTCTAAACCCGAATTTACCAGTTCCAGTTCCGACGCACCTTTAATAATAGTAGATCGCTGGATAGGGGTAAGGGCAACACCAGTGATACCTTCCACCATGTTAACTAGGTTGAGGTTCGAGTTCTCTTCAAAACGACGGTTAATACGGCCAAACGCAACATGCGAAAGGTTTTTTAACCACTCGAAATAAGAAACGGTAACACCACCAGCGTTGGCATACATATCCGGGATGATCATGCCACCGTTTTGGTAAAATATAGCTTCTGCCTCAGGTGAGGTTGGCCCGTTAGCACCTTCAGCAATAATTTTTGCTTTGATGTTACGGATGTTCTCAACAGTTATCTGGTTTTCCAGAGCGGCAGGTACTAATATATCGCAAGGCTGTTCCAGGCCGTCCATGGTATTTTTAAATTCCTGTTTAGCGCCTGCATATCCTAAAACAGAGCCGGTAGCCTTACGGTGCTGGAACAATGCTTCAACATCCAGTCCGTCTTCGTTGTATACAGCGCCCTCAAACTCACAAATACCGACTATAAGCGCGCCAAATTCTGAAAGGAACTTAGCCGAGTAGTAGCCTACATTACCAAGTCCCTGTACGATAACTTTCTTTCCACTAAGGCCACTGGTCAGGCCTATTTTCTGCATGTCTTCGGCTACGCCAACACATTCGCGTACGGCAATTGCCACACCACGGCCGGTAGCTTCGCGACGGCCTGCAATACCGTGCAACGCAATTGGCTTGCCTGTTACAGCGCCAAGCGCGTCCAGTTGGCCTGGATTCATTGTTGCGTAAGTATCGGCAATCCAGCTCATTTCACGCTCGCCCGAACCATAATCAGGTGCAGGTACGTCTATGCTGGGGCCAATAAAGTTTTTCTTGATCAACTCTACGGTGTAACGGCGGGTGATATTCTCCAACTCGCCAACGGTATAGTTCTTAGGGTTTATTTTAATGCCGCCTTTAGCTCCGCCGAACGGTACGTTAACAATAGCACACTTGTAGGTCATGAGCGCGGCAAGGGCCATTACTTCATCCTCGTTAACCATTTCGCTATAACGGATACCGCCCTTGGTTGGCGACTGGTGGTGAGAGTGCTCTACACGCCAGGCGTCTATCACTTCAAAACCATTGCCTTTACGTATAGGGAAACGGAAACGGTAAACACTGTTGCATGATTTGATCTGATCGAGCAAACCGGCATCGTGCTTGGTAAATTGTGCTGCATGATCAAAGTTTTTACACACATCACCAAAGAAGTGTGTATCCTGATTTGCAGTAGGATTGTTAATGTTCATAATTTAGTATTGGGTAAATAATTATATCCTCAAAAAAGTGCTCAAAGTTGATGCTTTTTTTGCCAATAATGCAAATTTTAAGGAGTAGAAATCTGTTTAAAGTGTAAAGTTGAACAAGTACGTGGTTTAAACAGATAATAAGCGGTATTGGTTTAATCTTCCTTCTCTATTTTTGTCAGGCGGCGGTCAATGCTGAACAGGTAAATGGCCAGCCCTACAAACACAATAGCTATGGTGGTTACCACAACATATATTTTACCCGAGCCGCGCAGCACATCGGCCATCTCAACATTGTGTGCGACCTGGGCGTAAACGCCGCTAAAGCAAAGCAGCATAATGGCTAAAACAACAAGCTTCTTCATGTTAATCTATAGTGTTCTTTTTGTATTCTATTAAACGGATGCGGTAACGTATAGTTGCTATCCACAAACTAAGCAGGCTCCAGCCAATAAAAGCCGGATAAAGTACAACGCGCATCTGGCTGTCCAGGTCATACTTGTTAAAGCCGGGGTTGCCTCCGCTGCCGCCAGGGTGCAGCGAGTCGGTCATGCGTGGCAGCACAAACAACAACACAATCATGATAGGGAAGGCGAAGATGTTGTAAATGGCTGATATCTTAGCGCGCTTTTGCTCCTCATCTATAGAGTTGCGCAGCACCAGGTACGCACAGTATAGTAAAAACGCAATGGCAGCGCTGTTTTGCTTAGGGTCGTTGCTCCAGAACTCGCCCCAGGTATACTTTGCCCAAAGCATGCCGGTAAGCAGGCCCAGCCCGTAAAAGATCATTCCGGTATTAACACATTCTACAGCAGCAAGATCATGCTCTTCTTTCCCGGTTCGCAGGTAAAGTATGCTAAAGAATACCGATATAACAAATACCGTTAGCATAGCCATCCACATAGGTACGTGGAAGTAAAGGTTACGAATAGTCTCGTGCAAAATGTCCAGCCGCGGCACTCTGAGTAGCAGGCCGGCAATCAGCGTATAAAATACCAGCACAACAGCCAGTACTTTCCACCAGGTTTGGTAAATAAACTTCATGTTACAGTGCGGCAAAGGTAGTAATAACTTTATTGTTGGCAGGCAGCAATGCAATTATTGCTATAGTTGTACCAGCGCATTTTCTATGTTGTGATTATTACCCTTTTTTGCAAGAAAGCTTAATATGTTTGCAGTTGAACCGCCACTTAATTTCTCCTGTTTTTTACCCAGTTAGATACCGGCGCCACAGCCGTTTGGCTGATGTTAGCGACGGGTGCCTGCATTAGCTTATCCATTATCAATGCGGCAATCAGCGCTTCCTCTTCGTTGTCATTCTGCAGCAGTTCGGGAGTAAAATGCTTTTCTACAAAATGTGTGTCGAAATTCCCGCTGGTGAAAGCCTCATGCTGCATTACAAATTTGCCAAAAGCAAGAGTAGTAGGTATGCCGGTGATGCGATATTCGTCAATAGCGCGGACCATACGGGTAATAGCTTCTTCGCGGTCTTTCCCGTAAGTGATCAGCTTTGCAATCATCGGGTCATAGTAAATAGGTATTTCCATGCCCTGCTCATAGCAGTCGTCTACGCGTACGCCCGGGCCCTTTGGTGTTTCATATACCTGTAGTGTGCCCGTGCCCGGCAAAAAGTTATTGCCCGGGTCTTCGGCGTAAACACGCAGTTCCATGGCATGGCCGCTTATCTTAAGGTCCTCCTGGGTAAAGCTTAACGCTTCGCCGCGCGCCACGTTTATTTGTTCCTTTACCAGGTCAATGCCGGTTATGAGCTCGGTAACTGGGTGCTCTACCTGCAGGCGTGTGTTCATCTCCAGGAAATAAAAATTAAGCTGTTCATCCATAATAAACTCCACAGTACCGGCACCAGTATAGTTTACCGATCGCGCGACATTTACGGCGCACCTGCCCATTTCTTCGCGAATGGCAGGGGTGAGGATGGCCGAGGGCGCTTCCTCCACCACCTTTTGATGACGGCGCTGCACGGAGCAATCCCGCTCAAAAAGGTAAACGATATTGCCATGAGTGTCGCCCATTACCTGTATCTCTATATGTCGCGGGGAGGAAACATACCGTTCTATAAATACCGATCCGTCACCAAAGGCCGAAGTAGCTTCGGACACGGCAAGGTTCATCTGCTCTTCAAAAACATCTGCATTGTTCACTATGCGCATGCCCTTGCCACCGCCGCCCGCCGCTGCTTTAATTAATATAGGAAAGCCAACTTCTGTTGCGCGCTGTTTGGCTTCAGCAATATCGGTTATGGCCTCTTCGGTACCGGGCACCATTGGTATGTTATACTTTAAGGCTGCTGCTTTGGCAGAGAGCTTATTACCCATTACTTCCATCGCTTCAGGAGAAGGGCCTATCAACGTTAATCCTGCTTCTCTTACGGCGCGTGCAAATGCAGCGTTCTCGCTTAAAAAACCGTAGCCAGGGTGTATAGCTTCTGCGCCGGTGACTTTACAGGCATCAATTATTTTCTCGCCAACAAGGTAAGATTGGTTGGATGGCGCTTCGCCAATGTAAACCGCTTCGTCTGCATAGCGTACATGTAGGGCATTTCGGTCGGCAGCTGAGTATACCGCAACCGTTTTGATACCCATTTCGCGCGCAGAGCGCATTACCCTAAGGGCTATCTCACCGCGATTAGCAACCAGAATTTTTTGCATAGAAACAAATGTAATTATTCTGGCGAAAGGGCAAAATTATATGAAGACGTAATTATATGATTTTCGTAACAGGTGTGAAAACATCAAAGAAAAAGCAGCGATCACTATCCTACCAGGCTTTCGGTCTCAATCTTCTTTTGTAATTCCAGTATAGCTCCAATAAGTGCTTCGGGACGGGGCGGACAACCTTGTACATAAACATCTACAGGTATCACGCGGTCTACGCCTTTTACCACGTGGTAACCGTGTTGCCAATACGGGCCGCCGCAGTTAGAACATGACCCCATAGAGATAACGTATTTGGGGTCGGGCATTTGCTCGTACAAGCGTTTGATGCGTTCGGCCATTTTGAAGGTGACCGTACCCGATATAATGATCACATCCGATTGGCGCGCAGAAGGGCGGGGGAACACGCCAAAGCGGTCCAGGTCATAGGTAGAAGCCATACTGCCCATCATTTCTATAGCGCAGCAGGCAATGCCAAAGCTAAGCGGCCACAGCGATGAGAGCCTTGCCCAGTTAAGCAGGTCGTTCATTTTGGTGACCACAATGCCACCGCTTTCATTAGTCAGATTAGGCGTCATTACCGGGTTTTTTAAAGTTGGGTTTAAACATTGGTTTGCGCGCAGGCGCATCTCCTGTAGCTGCAGCAGTAGGCTTATCAACAACCGTAGCAACCACAGGTTCTGCAATATTCGCAGCAAATGTGCGGAGCTTGTAGCTGCTTTGCTCCAGGTTAAGTTTTTCGTATAAAGATACGGGTACGTTGGTGTCGGTTCTTGGGATGGCCTGGGTTGGTTTAATCCAGTCGAGGTCGCCTTTCACCCAAACATAGGCAAGGCCAAGTATCAGTATACCCAAAAATACAAACATCTCTATAAGGGATACCCATCCCCAGCGTGAATCGGCTGCAATAATTTGCTTATCAGCAAAAACTGTAGCCCACGGGAAAACGAACACCATCTCCACATCAAACAACAGGAACACCAGGGCCACTACATAAAAGCGGGAGTTGAAGGGTATCCATGCGTCGCCAACGGGGTCTTCACCACATTCGTAGGAGGTAAGTTTTTCGGTGTTAGGGTTGCGGGGAGCCAAAAGGCGGTTCACAAAAAACAGCAGGCCTATGAAAATAGCGCCCGTAATTAAAAAGATCAAAGTCTTTCCAAATTCTGATATTTGCGAAACATCATTCATGACGGCAAATTTAACAAAACAAACCCACTTTGATGCGATAATTATAGGCGCCGGTGCGTGCGGACTCATGTGCGCAGTGCAAGCGGGCTTTTTAGGCAAAAGTGTATTAATACTCGAAAAGAACGATCGTGCAGGTGCCAAGATCCTTATAAGCGGGGGCGGGCGCTGCAACTATACTAACCTGCATACCTCTTATAAACAGTTCCTTTCTCAAAACGAACATTTTTGCCGGTCGGCATTGGCACAATGGACCGTAGAAGACTCTATAAGTTTCTTTGAGGCGTACGGGATTGAAGGTAAGGAGAAAACACTAGGACAACTGTTCCCGGTAAGTGATAAGGCCAGGGATGTTGTAAATGTATTTACATCCCTTTGCACCGATTTTGGCCAGGAGATATGGTACAATACAGAGGTAGTCAAACTGGAGCAGCAGGATGGAGGCTTTAGCATTAGCTATAAACAATACGATACCGAGGAGAATATTTTTGCGGCCAAAGTGGTAGTTGCGTCGGGCGGCTTACCTATACAGAAACTGGGCGCTACGGATCTGGGCATGCGTATTGCGCGTAGTTTCGGGATGAAAGTTACTGCCACTTCACCCGCACTGGTACCGCTTACCATTACCGGTAAAGACCAGCCCTGGTACGAGAAACTTTCTGGCAATAGCATTTTTAGCCGTGTATGGAACGACCGCGCCAGCTTTGAGGAAAATATACTTTTTACCCACTGGGGATTAAGTGGGCCTGCAATACTGCAGATATCCTCTTACTGGAAACCCGGCGAACACATCTTTATAGACCTGCTGCCCGGCCAGAACATTGCAGACCTGATTGCTGCGGAACGTGTACAGAATGGTAAAAAAATGCTGCTGGCGTACCTTTCAGGGTTGTTTACGCGCAAATTTGCCGAAGCACTCAGCGATTACCTGCCCGCAGAGAAGAACCTGGCTTCCCTCACCAACGCCGAACTGGATGCTCTAGAAATGTTGATACATGAGTTTAAGGTAAAACCGGCCGGCACCAAAGGTTACGACAAAGCCGAAGTAATGACCGGCGGCGTAGATACCAACGAGCTATCCTCCAAAACCCTCGAAAGTAAGAAAGTACAGGGCTTATTCTTTGGTGGTGAGTGTGTTGATGTTACTGGCTGGCTGGGTGGTTATAACTTCCAGTGGGCTTGGGCCAGCGGCTTTGTTATAGCGCAGAATTTGTAAGCGTTACTAGTAACCATTTTGTCAATCAGGCAGTAGATATCTGAAATATAGTAGCTCTGATTTGCTGTACATTTATAAAATGTTAGATTTGAGTCACCAGATCTTAAACTATCAATATTATGGCCTTTACTACCACAGTAATTACCGGGGGCACATCCGGAATAGGTAAAGAGACAGCTTTGGCCCTCGCCAAAAAAGGACACGCCGTTTACCTGCTGGTGCGTAATATGGAAAAAGGTGAGCAAGTAAGGCAGCAGATTATAACCCATAGTAAGAACAACAGTGTATACATAGTGCATTGTGACCTTTCCGACATGGAAAGCGTACGTACCGCGGCAGACACCCTCCGCAATAGCTTGATGGCTATAAACGTACTGATCAATAATGCAGGCGGTATCTTCGCGCAAAAGGAAATAACTAAGGATGGTTTGGAGATGACTTTTGCTGTAAATCATCTGGGTCACTTCCTGCTCACCAATGCGCTCATGACGCAGTTGGAACGCGGACAGGCGCGTATCATTAACGTAAGCAGCGAAGGCCATCGCCTGGGCAAGCCCCGCTTTAACGACATTAATTGGGAACACACGCCATATTCGGCCATGAAAGCATACGGAATGGCAAAGCTGTTTAACATCTACTTCACACGGTCATTGGCTACTAAATTCGGCCCAAAGGGAATATCTTCATTTGCATTGCACCCTGGCGTGGTAAGCACGGAGTTTGGGGCTGGACTTACCGGGTTTAACAAAACGCTGATGTGGCTGGCGAGTCCGTTTATGATAACGGCTGAAGAAGGTGCCAAAACTACTATATACCTGGCTACAGCGCAACGGATAGATGCTAAAAGCGGCAAATACTTCAAAAAGCAGGAAGTTGCAGCAACATCTGCTACTGCTGCAGATGAAAAGGCGCGCCAAACTTTATGGGAGTTAAGCACAGAAATGATAGAACCGTTTAGTTAGCAGTGTAACATTTTCGTGTTGGAACACCATTAATTTGACTTTTCTGTTACAAATTAAAAACATTGTTTATTTTAGTAGCTCAATACGCCCCTCATTTATGACGATCAACAAAAAATTATTAGCTACCGCCGGCCTGTTGTCTGCAGTAGTGTTTATGGCCATGTCGCCGGCTAAACAACAGCAGCAGGAAGAAAAGCCGAAATTTACTAACCTGAAGGTGCTTCCTAAAGATATAAGCGACAAACAACTTCACGATATTATGGAAGAGTGGGAGCATGCCCTGGGCGCACGCTGCAGCTTTTGCCATGTACGTAATGAGGAAACGAAGAAAATGGACTGGGCCAATGATGCCAAGCCAGAAAAAGAGATGGCGCGTCATATGTTTAAAATGACTGCTGCTATCAATAAAAAATATTTTGAGGCTAAAAAGGACAGCACAGGCATGATGGCCGAAACCGGTATCAACTGCAATACCTGTCACCGCGGTAACTCTCACCCGGAGGTGGTAAAAGCATCAGCTAACCGCGGCCCACGCCCCGGCGGTCCGGGCGGCCCTGCTCCTGCAGGCGGGCAAGTTGGTACACCCGCAACTCCGCCGCCAAGTGGTGGCCAAAAATAAAACTATTAAGCTGCTCTTAACAAGCAGCTTTTTTTATGCCAATACGAGGATAATGCACCATCACTCCGCAATTATTCATAGCTTTAATTCATCTAGATCAATAACAATGAACCGCAGGAAATTTGTAAACAATACGCTCACGGCAGCAGGGGGGCTGGCCATTGCAGGGGTTACATCATCCTTTGCATCTGATAGAAATGCGCACTTTAAGGCACAAAGTGCCAAAACCGTACAGCAGATTATAGATATGGTGTTAAAAGCAGGTAACTTAAAGCCTATCCCGAACACTGTTGACACCCTAAAAAGCGGCAGCCCGGAGATGGTAGTGAATGGCATTGTAACCACCATGTTTGCTACCACAGCTGTTATAGAACAGGCAGTAAAGCTAGGCGCCAACTTTATTATTGCGCACGAACCAACCTTTTTTAATCATGTCGACAATAAGGAAATGGTTCCGAACAACCCGGTGGTAAAACAAAAAGCCGAGCTGCTCGCGAGGCACAACATAGCCGTTTGGCGCTGTCACGACTACATTCACAGCATTAAGCCGGATGTTGTTGGCTACGGTTTCCTGAAAAAGACCAACTGGCTGCAATACTATAAACCAACTGATAAATACACCATTACTCTGCCTGATGCAACCTTGCAGCAAATGGTGCAGCATTTAAAGCAGACATTGAATATACCGCACTTGCGCGTGGTAGGCGATCTTAACCAACAGTGCCGCCGCGTCACCCTTATCCCGGGAGCCGCCGGAGGACTGATGCAAATGACCGCTGCGGTAGCTGATCAGCCGGATGTGTTGGTGGTGGGCGAAGTGTCTGAATGGGAAACTGCCGAATACTTCCGCGACGGTAACCTGCAGGGCCGTAAAATGGCGCTTATTGTACTGGGGCACTCTTACAGCGAAGAACCAGGTATGGAGTATTTTGTAGAATGGCTGCAACCTAAGCTGCCTGGCATAAAGATAACGCACATAGCATCCGGAGAACCGTTTAAATGGGTGTGATAAAGTTTTTACGGTACTTGTCGACGTATTAGCGCGATGTTCAAGATGATTTCGGTTTACCAGTGTAAAATATCACTGAATAATTAGCACATATATATATAGCTAGCTCAACAACAATCGACTTCTATTTTAAACGCTTTGCATTGAAAGTAATCCACATTGTTCCACCTTCAACATTGAGGATTACTTCTACCGCCTGCTTTCTACAGTATAAACAAAGCTGTCAGCTTTATAATATCCTAAATTATATTCAAGCGGGCGCTCGCCTTGGTCAAAAACAAACCTCTTGCGGAAAAGCACCGGGGAGCCTTTAGCAATCCTTAATTTAGCGGCAATTTCATCTTCGGCTGCGTGGGCGCTTATCTCCTCTTTGGATAGGGTGGCCGTGGTGGAATAATCCATTTCAAGCAGTTCATATAAAGGTCGTTTGAAGTCTTCATCTCCGGTAAGGCCGATGCGTGGGTGAAAGTATGAGATAAAGTAAACAAATGGTTCGTCGGTTTTGCCACGTACACGTTCCATTTTCAAAACCTTCCTGTCTGTTTTAATCTCAAAAAAATTGGCCAGTATTTCATCGGGATACACCCAGGTAACATGCAGCTCAAAGTTTTTTATGGTAATGCCCCGCAGTTTCATTTCCTGCGAAAAGCTAAGCCAATTATTAGATTTTGAACTTACTGTGGCCTGGTTTACTTTGGTTCCTGTACGCTTTTTTCTTATCAGCAAACCTTCGTACACCAGCTTGTTTATAGCCTGGCGGAGTGTAGTGCGCGATATTGCCAACATCTTAGCTAGCTCAACCTCATTTGGTAAAAGCTTGCCATTCTGAAAGTCATCCTCAGCAATTAGTTTTCTTAGGAGTTCTTCAGCCTGTATATGTAAGGGGATGGGGCTCTTATGATCTATGGTGTATTTCATGACAGGTATGCTACTGCAATGATAATAATTTTCAATTTGTTGTGCCCATTGTACATACATATTAAGCATACACCTAAGCAATAAATGCTTAGGTGTATGCTTAACACCAAGGAAAAATTTATACCGAAATAATTTTGAATTTATTAATTTGTTCATATGTTTGTACATAACCAATATAAATAAACAAGCATTTTGTAATTATTATCAACTAAAATACCGCTTTAGGTCTTTTTATTTGATTTATAATATGTACATACATTACTACAAATAAATGAATATCGATACCACTATTAAAACATATCCAGAAACTAACATGCAGTTGCGAAAAACATCACAATTCTTAATGCCCGATAAGATTGGCGATGCCCTGAAAGTTGAAGGAGATTATAACATTTATCCAACTGCATCACTTGGTGCAGGCAAAATCTATAATGGCTTTGATTCCCTTGCTGAGTATATCATCAATAAAAAAACAGTTGTAATAGATGGTTACGGTGGTGTGTTTTGGGACAAGATACAAGCAAACCTTCAGGATTGCTTTGACGATGTCGGTTTGAAAGTAAACTGGATAAGAACTAGCGAGCTATTGAAACCTGCTGATGTGATAACATCAATGGTAAAACCCTTTTTAGGCGAACATGAATCTGTGTGGGGTACTAAAACAAATTTACAATTATCGGATCTGTTTGAAAATGCGCTAACATCCCAAAGTGCAAATAATGATAGTGACCTGAACATTATAATTGGGACTGGTGCCGCCTTGTCAGGCTGGGAAGCTCCGGTTATCTACATCGATCTGCCGAAGAACGAGATCCAGTTCAGGATGCGTGCGGGCAGCATTACAAATCTTGGTGCTGCGGAAAATCACGAGCCTTTCCAGATGTACAAACGTTTCTACTTTGTGGACTGGGTGATGCTCAATGAGCATAAAAAAAATATCCTGAACAAAATTGCGGTTGTTGCAGATGCCCAGTGGCCGGACAGCATCAACTGGATGTACAGAACTGAACTGACTAAAGCACTTGATAATTTAAGCACATCTGTACTGCGTGTTCGTCCCTGGTTTGAGCCGGGTGCTTGGGGCGGCCAATGGATGAAGAGGCACATCAAAAACTTGAATACCGATGTGGTGAACCTCGCGTGGTCGTTTGAGTTGATAGTACCTGAAAATGGTTTAGTTTTTGAAAGTGATGGTAATCTGCTGGAGGTGTCGTTCGACACGCTAATGTTCAGCAACAACAAAAATATTCTTGGCAAACACGCAGAACGTTTTGGTGATGAATTCCCAATCCGCTTTGACTTTTTGGATACTTATGAGGGTGGTAACCTTTCAATTCAGTGCCACCCTAAACTGAAATATATACGGGAAAACTTTGGCGAAAACATTACGCAGGATGAAACCTACTATATATTAGATTGTGAGGATAGCGCTCGGGTATACCTTGGTTTTCAGGAAAGCATTGATCCTGCCGATTTCCGTTCGGCGTTAGAGCAAAGTCAGCAAACCGGCGAGGCGTTAGAAATAGAGCAGTATGTGCAATCGCACCCTGCAAACAAGCACAATCTTTTTCTAATACCAAACAGCACTGTGCATAGCGCCGGTGCCGGTAACCTGGTGTTGGAGATAAGTGCTACTCCCTACATTTTCACCTTTAAAATGTACGATTGGGTACGGCTTGATCTCGACGGAAATCCGCGCCCGATAAATATAGATCACGCCTTTAATAATCTTGATTTTAACCGCAAAGGTGAACAGGTTCACCGTGAACTGATATCAAAACCCCAGGTTATTGATCAAACGGCCGATTATCAGTTGGTACATGTACCAACACACGCCGAACACTTTTATGATGTGCACCGCTTAGAATTTGATAACACCGTAACAGTGGAGACTAACAACGTGTGCCACGTATTAATGCTGGTTGAAGGGAAAGCAATATCCATACAAACCGCCAATGGCATTAAACATGATTTTGCTTATGCTGAAACCTTCGTTATTCCTGCAGCAGCCGGATCTTACACCATTACCAACCTGGGTAAAGGCAGAGCTAAAGTTGTAAAAGCATTTTTAAAATAAGCACCATGATCGACACGATAAACTATACTGGTGCCAAAAAAAGCACCACATACCTGTACCTCGTTTGCCTTGTGGCTGCTCTTGGCGGATTCTTATTTGGGTTTGATACTGCCGTAATATCAGGCACCGTGAGCCTGGTTAAAAAGGATTTTAGCCTTACTGCCGTAAGTGAAGGCTGGTTTGTAAGCTGTGCCTTATTAGGTTGTATAATAGGGGTAAGCTTTTCCGGCAAGTTAAGTGATAAGTATGGGCGCAAAATAGTGCTGATCCTGTCAGCGGTGTTGTTCCTGGCATCAGCGTTGGGTTGCATGCTTACTAATTCGTTTACCGAGTTAATCATCTTTCGCCTGATAGGTGGCTTAGGCATAGGCGTAGCATCAATGGTGTCGCCACTATACATATCAGAATTTTCTCCATCTAGATACCGTGGTATGATGGTGTCGCTTTATCAATTGGCTTTAACAATTGGGATTGTGCTGGCTTATTTTTCTAATGCTTATCTAGCTAATCACGTAAATGATAGCTACTCATTGGGGTTACTGCAAAACATTTTCTCAGCTGAGGTATGGCGCGCAATGCTGGGCTTGGGGGCTTTGCCTGCAGCAATATTTCTACTTTCATTATTTATGGTGCCAGAGTCACCAAGGTGGCTTTTGTTAAAAGGAGAGGAGCAAAAGGCACGAACTATACTGATCAAAATAGATGGAGAGGCCGCTGCAGCAAATGAGATCAAAGCTTTTAAAGACCAGGACGATGCGGACAATACATCCCTTAAAGAGCTATTTAAACCTGTTTACCGCAAAGCGTTATGGATTGGTTTACTGCTGCCCTTTTTATCCCAGGTTTGCGGTATAAACGCAGTGATTTACTACGGTCCGCGCATTTTAGAACAAGCCGGTTTTACGCTCAACAATGCCTTAGGTGGTCAGGTGACAATTGGGCTTGTAAACGTAGTATTTACCTTTGTTGCAATTTTCACCATAGATAAATGGGGCCGTAAACCGCTGCTTTATGCAGGTGTTGGCGGCGCGGTACTATCGCTTCTTATCATAGGGGCTCTATTTGCGCTGGGTGTTACCTCCGGCCCCTGGATACTCATTTTCATTCTGGCTTTTATCGCCTGCTTTGCGTTCTCATTCGGCCCGGTTTGCTGGGTAGTTGTTGGCGAAATATTTCCCAACGCGGTGCGTGGTAAAGCCATGGCACTTGCAACGTTATCCTTGTGGATAGGCAACTTTTTAGTTGGCCAGTTAACGCCGGTTATGCTGGAAAGCCTGGGTTCATCGTGGACTTTTTGGCTTTTTGCCCTTTGCTGCTCACCGGCATTGTGGATCACCTGGAAGTTAATTCCCGAAACCAAGGGGCGCTCCCTGGAAAACATAGAGCGTTACTGGAAAGAAGACTATCACCTTAATAGACCTAAATTATAACAAGCCATTATAAACCAAACCATTATAAATTATCAGTCTGTAATTATGAGATCAAAACTATTACAAAAACTTAAAAAGCTTAAATGGCTTTACAGCAAACCTATTGTAGCAGGTATGCTGGGCATTGCCGCCTTTAACAGCGCTGCTTATGCCGTGGGTACAAAACCACAATTCTACACAAAAAAGGTTGTTGATATAACCGTAACTGGTAGGGTATTTGACGAAACCAATCAGCCCTTACCCGGTGTTAATGTAAGTATTGCCGGCACCACCATTGGCACCATAACTGATGTAAACGGCCGCTACACACTTAACATACCTGATGCTTACGCAAGCAGGAGCATAAGCTTCTCGTTCATCGGTTATATCAAACAGGATATTGCTATTTCGGGTAAAACAGAAATCAATGTAAACTTAAAAACGAATAGCACTAGCCTTAATGAGGTTGTGGTTGTAGGTTACGGCACCCAAAAACGCATCAACGTTACAGGTGCGGTAAGTACCATTAGCTCTAAAAGCATCGAGAATAAACCTGTGCTGAATACTTATCAAGCATTACAAGGCGAATCTCCAAACTTGATTATACAACAGACAAACCTAAACCCTGGCAGCGATGTAACTGTAAACATACGTGGCATAAACAGTTTAGGTGATAATACCCCACTTGTGGTTGTTGATGGAATTATTGGTGGGAACTTAAACACCATTAACCCTAATGATATAGCAAGTGTATCGGTGCTAAAAGATGCCGGGTCTGCCGCCATTTATGGCTCACGCGCTGCTAATGGTGTAATTTTAGTGACTACAAAGGCAGGAAGGTTTAACGCTAAGCCGACAGTCAGCTATAATGGCAACTACGGATTACAGGATGCGCAAGTTTTGGTGCACAAAGTGGATGCGTGGGATAACGCATATTACAAAAACCAATCGCTTATAAACTCCGGTTTACCAGCAGCTTATACCCCCGACCAAATTCAGGCTTTAAAAGATGCGGGAAATGGTACATGGGACATTGAACATTTGCTTAAAAAAGCACCGTTGCAATCACATAATTTAAGTATCACCGGCGGTGGCGAAACCAACTCATATTACATTTCTGCAGGTTATCAGAATCAAGGAAGCAACCTTATTGGTAATGGCGGTTCGGGTGCAGACTTTGGATATCAAAAGTATAACCTGAGGTTGAACCAAACGTCTGTAATAGGCAGGTTCAGGTCCAATATCATTTTGAATTATACCAAAACTCGTAACAAAACAAACAGCGTTGGTGACAATAACATTTTTGCAGATGCTAACCGCGTGCCACATAACTACAATTGGCTTGACGAGAATGGCAACTATTTAACTAATCCGGTTGCTTCTCAATACAACGAGTATGGTGTGCTTGAAAAAGGCGGATATAACCAGGCTGATAACGATGAGGTATTCGGCTCTTTTACCGGGCAGTTAAGTATCACTAAAGATCTAAAACTTACAGGTCAGTTTGGTGGTACTATCCAAAATAATGGCACTTTTTTCCGCCGTACCCAAGTTGATTACTTACCGGCTGGTGTATATGGCAATGATTTAACTGTATTGGATGGTAATAGCAAATCGTTTTTGACAGACACCAAGGTGTACGCAGAATACAGCAAAAAGATAAGTGACCATACCTTCAAAATACAAGCTGGTGTAGAGAGCGAAACATACAATCAACGTGGCTTTCAACTGCAAAAGACGCTTACTGATCCTTTATTAGGTACGCCTACTACAGGTACTATAGTTGATACACAGAACTCAAGCAACAGTATTGGAGTTAATTCAACTAGTTTACTGTCGGTAATTGGTCGTCTTAATTACTCTTATAAGGATAAGTTTTTATTGGAGGCCCTATTTCGTAATGATGCGTCATCAAAATTTGCAAAGGGCAACAGGGCAAGTTTTTTTCCATCGGTAAGTGCAGGCTGGATAATCAGCAAAGAATCCTTTATGGAATCTCTTAAAAATACTGTAAGTACTTTAAAATTACGAGCTTCATACGGCACAGTAGGTAATCAAAACGTTCGCAATTATCAATATCAAACAACTTATTTTAACTATCCAAATGCTTACGGCTTTGGTAACAATATAGTTGGTGGTGCAGGTACAAACATCGCTAACCGTGACATTGGATGGGAAAAGTCTGCCAAACTGAACATTGGCGTTGATGCAGGATTATTTGATGACAGGCTGGTGGCTACATTAGATTATTTCAACTCTACCACCAGTAATATTTTAGCGGCAAGAGCAGATGTGCCATTCGTATATGGTGCAGCTTCGCCTGATTATAACGTTGCTAAAGTTCGTAACAATGGATGGGAAGCTTCATTAACTTATAATTTAAGAGGTAAAGAAGTTAGCCAAAGCTTTAGCGTAAACATTGCTGATAACAAAAATAAACTGTTGAAATTAACCGGAAGTGCTACGGAGACAATTTACAATCAGGACGTTTTTCAATTGATCAGGCGGGTTGGAGAACCCATTACGCAGTACTACGGTTATGAAACAAACGGTTTCTTCCAAAATCAGCAGGATATTGATAACTCGCCGAAACTTGCAGGTAATAACGTACAGCCTGGCGATTTGAAGTTTAAAGACCGCAACAGCGATGGCATTATTGATGAAAAAGATAAAACCGTTCTAGGTAATCCATTCCCGCGCTACACATTTGGTTTCACTTATCGTGTTGCTTATAAAGGTTTCGATCTATCATTCTTTATACAGGGTGTAGGCAAACGTGATGCGTTCCTGCGCGGCGAACTGGTGGAGCCATTTCACTATGGTTATGGCGCTACAGTTTACGAACATCAAACAGATATCTGGTCGCCAACCAACCCGAATGCCCGTTATCCAATATTGGCTAACATTGGTTCTCCGTCAAATACAAATAATTGGCGTACAGGATCTGATCTGTACAAATATGATGCAGCTTACGCAAGGTTGAAAAACGTAAACATAGGCTACAATTTCAGCAACAGTGTTACCAAGAAGTTAGGCATACAGCGTTTAAGGGTATCACTTATTGGCCAAAACCTGGCCACACTGAGCAAATTAAAGTTTATCGATCCGGAAACGTCTGAGTTTGGTAACAACCTTAACCCTGGTTCAGCTTCTAACAGTGCAAGGCAATACCCGCTGCCTGTGTTTTACGGTGCCGGCCTTGACATTTCATTCTAAAGAACAGATAATTTAAAAACATAAGAAAATGAGATTTTTTAAAAAGCTTTTAATCGTATCTGTTGCAGTTTTAGCAGCATTGGGTTGTAAAAAACTCGATATCGCTCCAACAGACCGGTTTTCCGACCTTACCTTTTGGCAAGTCGACGCAAACGTTTATAACGCACTATACAACAACTACAGCTTAATTTATAACAGCGGTTTGTATTTTGATGCAGAGGCATTATCTGACAATGCCTACTCACCATCAGGCGACCTTAATGTTATTGCCAGTGGCAATGCCACATCGCAAACAGGTAAATTTGCCGGCGACTGGAACAATTATTACTCGGCGATAAAATCGTGTAATATATTTTTAGCAAACATAGATAAAAACACAACATTGCCTGCCGCGGTAAAAACCAGGCTGGTAGCAGAGACCCGTTTTATTCGTGCGTTTGAGCATTTTAACTTAACTAAATGGTATGGTGATGTGCCAATTGTAGATCACGATGCCACTCCCGAGGAAGCCCAAACCATTTCGCGCTCACCAAAAGCAGAAGTGATAAACTTTGTTGTCAAAGAACTGGAAGCTATAGTTAATGATCTGCCATCAAAAGACGCGATCCCGGCTACCGAGAACGGTCGTATAACCAAAGGTGCAGCACTGGCGTTAGAAGCAAGGGTATTGTTGTATGAGGGAAATCGTATGGCCGATGTAGTGGCCATTTGTGAAAAACTCATGAATGACCAGGGTACAAACGGCTCATATGGGTTGGAGACAAGCTATAGCGCTTTATTTAGCGATCCCAATGTTAATAAAACCACCAAAGAAAGCATACTCTCTTTGCAATATGTACCCACTTTACGTACATGGCAAAACTTTTGGGATTTTGCTCCACGCACTGTTGGTGGCCGTGTAAGTAACATGGCACCTACACAGGAGTTGGTTGATGATTATATTATGCTAAACGGCAAAGGAATCAAAGAAGCTGGCTCTGGCTATGTGGAAACTAACCCTTACGTAAACCGCGACCCCCGTTTAACTGCAACCGTAGTATATGACCGTTATACCTGGGTAAACGCAAATAATATTACGAAAACCATTTACATCAAACCAGGCACCGACCCTGTTCAGCCTGGATTAGATGAATATAACGCAGGTTCGCAGGCGGCATCAGCTACGGCATATTATTGGAGAAAGTACTATGATCCAAGCGCGCTGGCCAACTTCGTTTCAGGCAACAACCTGCACCTTATCAGGTATGCGGAGATCCTTTTAGATTATGCAGAAGCAAAACAAAGCCTTGGACAGATGGATGCCAGCGTTTGGGCGAAAACTATTGGTGCATTGCGATCAAGGGCCGGATTCACGGATGCAGGCGCCTTAAACTACCCGGTAACAGGCAACATGACCAACATCATCCGTCGCGAAAGAAGGGTAGAGCTGGCGATGGAAGGCTTGCGTGTTGATGATATCCGCAGATGGAAGACCGCCGAAACAGCAATGAATGGTTACATCCACGGAGCCAAGTTCTCTAATGACCAAAATACAGATAACGGTTATATAAGGGTACAGCTGCGTAAGTTCAACCCTAATCGTGATTATCTGTGGGCCATTCCGGCGCATGATGTCGATCTGAATAAAAACCTTGTTCAAAACCCCGGCTACACTCAATAATTTAATCAAACCATAAATATTATGAAGAAGATAATAAAGCTGGCAGGTATAATGCTGCTGGTGGTATTTGCAGCAAGTTCCTGCAAAAAAGAAAACAGACCTCTAGACCTTAGCCTAACTCCGGTTGGGACCTTGGCTACACCTAATGACAATGCGGATGTAAAACTTGACCCTACAAGTTCCGCGAATATATTATTCAAGTGGGACGCGGCATCTACTGATGATGGTGGCTTGATACTTTACGAAATAGCGTTTGATAAAGAAGGTGGCGATTTCAGCAAACCTGTTTACAAAGCTGTTTCTGATGGCGGGGGTGTAAAAACAGAGATCACCATAACACATAAGGACCTTAATAAGATTGCCAATGCGGTAGGTATCGCTTCTTCAAGCACCGGAAAGTTAAAGTGGACAGTTATAGCATCTAAAGGTACAAATGCTTTGCCTTCTTCTGCATCGCGCACGTTACAGTTGGAACGTCCCGCCGGTTTTGCTGAAAACCCTGTCGATTTATACATCACCGGATCGGCTACGGAGGGTGGTACTGATCTAAGCAAAGCAGTTAAGCTAAAAAAGGTAGAAGACGGTGTGTTTGAGATTTACACTTCACTAAAAGCCGGTGATTACTATCTCACAGATAAAAATGCCGATGGAGGTAAAAAATACTATATCGAAAACAGTGTGATAAAAGAAGGAGCGAACGTAGTAACTGTTACAGGTACTGCCAAAACTTACCGTTTAAATTATGATTTTACATCGGCTACTACCAAGTCGTCAGAAATACAATCTATTGGGTTGTATATGTCGGCTTACAATACCGAAATAGGCACCCTTAATTACATTGGCAACGGTGTATTCGAAGCGGCAAGCATCCCTGTTGAATTCTATCAGTTCTCCTGGGGCCGTGACGAACGATACAAGTTCATCATCCACACTGCAACAGGATTAGAATATAAAGGAAGTACTAACGCTAACAACGTTTCGCCGGCAGGCCAGGCAGCATCCTACTTTTACCTGGTTCCGGTTACCAATTCGCAGTGGGATAATACGTACAAGTTTGATCCATCTGCCGACAGAAAGAATGTTAAAGTTGACGTAATGTTACAACCTAACGCTTATACACACAAAGTGACTGTTCTTTAAACTGTTGCACATTTAAGCACTCGCGGCTGTGGCTGCGGGTGTTCAATTAAATTTTACCTTATGAAAAAAGTACTTTTTGGGTTGGCAGCTGTTGCAACTGTATTGGCAGCATCGTGTAGTAAAGATAAAGGAGTAACACCCGGTCCCGGCGGCGGTGGCACAACACCGCCTGTGGTGGTTAACCCACCTGCAACCACCGTCAATTACTTTGATCTGGCTAAGCAAACGCGCAGCTTTATAAGCAGTAACCTGCTTACGTCAAACTTTAGTTATCGCGCAAATACTACATCTCATGCTAACAATTGTTACGAGTGGTACAACGTAAGCCAGATATATGCTGATGCTGCTTTGGTGGCAGCGGGAGATGCGTCCGCTTTGCCTTACATGAATAATACCTTTAAGTTTATGGAGAACTTTTGGGACAAGGCAGACATGCGGGGTGGTTATTTTGCTTCTGTAAACCTAGACGGCAGCGGCGCTGCCGGCGATAAATATGTAGATGATAACGGCTTGACCGGTATGGTTTACCTTGAAGCGTACGAAATAACTAACGGAACAGACAAAGCAGCGTATTTAGCTAAGGCCAAAGCTTGTGCTGACTGGCTAATAAACAGCGGGCTATGGGATAGTACATACGGCGGCGGTTTTTGGTGGAACACCTCTAAACCGGATAAGCCAACGCAATCAAACGGTGTGGCTATGCAGCTCTTCGCCAAATTGTACACTATTACAGGTGAAACTATTTACCGTGACTGGGCTACCCAGGTGAACAACTGGCTGCGTACAACCATGTACGACTCTGCAAGTGGCCTTTACATCTGGAAAATTGATGGAGGTGGCTCAGGTACAAAACACTTTGAAAAATTCACGTACGACAACGCAGTGATGCTGGAGGCGGATATACTTTTTGGCAAGGCGACAAACGATGCGTCTTATTTAGCGAAGGCGCAGGCTATTGGCAACGCGATGAACACGGTTCTCTGGAATTCGCAATATAAAGGCTACATTTTCAATACTGACCCCACACAAACACGTGTTAACCCTGCATGGTGCGGTTGGGGCACTCAGGGAATGATCAGGCTGTACGAACAGGATAAAGATCAAAAGTGGCTTACCTTTGCCCGCAATAATATTGCTGCCTTAAACAAAGCAACACGCAATGCCGACTCTCGCGCTTACTACTTTTTTGCAAGCTTTGATGGTTCAAGCCGCTCGCCGGAAATAGAGGGGGTAGATCAAGCCTGGATGCAAAGGGTACAGGCTATGATGTCTGTTTACGATAAATAGTTAATCTGAAGCTTAGTTGGTTGTTATATAATATATACATGAAAGTTAAATTTATTCCTGCTGCTGCAATGCTGGCTGTTTTATTATCAAGCTGTAGCGTTAAGCGTGAAAGTGTATCCAAATACGTCGACCCAAACATTGGTACGGCCCATAGCAGGTGGTTCTTTTATACACCGGCAGCGGTACCCTATGGTATGGCTAAACTAGCTCCGTCAACTAACGGGCATTATGGTAACCCTTCTGGTTGGGAAGCTGTTGGGTATGATACCCGCCAAAACTCTATAGAAGGCTTTGTACATTTTCATGAGTGGCAGGTGGGTGGTGTAAGCTATATGCCTACTACAGGTACCCTAAAGGTTACACCTGGCGACCTGGAAGGTCCTAATAACGGCTATCGCTCCAGGTTCGATCGTAAGAACCAGGTTGCTGAACCAGGCTACTACAAAGTTTTGCTGGATGATTACGGCATTACAGCCGAGCTTACCGCTACAAAGCGGGTTGGCTTTCAACGCTATACATTCCCCAAAAATGATCAGGCGCACATCATTTTAGACATCGGCAACAAGCAGGGAGAAAGCGATATTGTTACCGATGCAAGTATTAATATGCTTGATGAAACCCACTTTGAAGGCTTTGTGAGCACTTATCCAAAGTACGTGAAGATATATGACCCACAGGGCAAAGTGAACATGTATTTTTATGGCGAATTGAGTAAAAAGCCTGTAACGGTACATGCCTTCGTAAGTGGCGTTGTCACGGAAAATAAAACTATTGCCACTGGTAAAGGCGCTGGGTTAGTACTTAATTATCAAACTAACCAGGACGAAGTTATAGAGGTGAAAACCGGCTTGTCTTACACGTCTAACGCTAATGCTAAAGCCAACTTTATTGCTGAGGCAAGTAATTTATCATTCAAACAAGCTAAAGCGAAAGCACAAACGGTTTGGGAGGAACAGCTAAGTAAAATAGCTGTTGAAGGCAGCAATTTACAGGATAAGACAAAGTTCTATACAGGCTTATTTCATGCCCTGCTTGGAAGAGGTATAGCCAGTGATGTAAACGGCGACTATCCTAAACATGGTGGGTTAATCGGTCAGCTACCTGTCCAAACAGATAAAAATCTCAAAGCTGAGTTCATTAACACGGATGCTATTTGGGGTGGATTTTGGAACCTTACGCAGCTTTGGTCTCTCTCATACCCTGAATGGTATGGTAGCTTTGTAAACACTCAATTGCAGATATACAAAGACAAGGGCTGGTTTAGTGATGGTGTTGCCAATAGCGAGTATGTATCCGGCGTAGGTACCAACTTTGTAGCCCTGGCAGTGGCCAGTGCATACAATGTAGGCATTCGCAATTATGATGTTAACCTGGCTTACGAAGCAGTTAGAGCTAACGAATTAAATTACCACAACCGACCGGTTGGTTCGGGTAAGCTGGATACCAAAGCCTTTGTTGATCATGGCTATGTGCCATTTTTCGACCAGAGGGGCCGCGATTTCGTAACTGATTCAACAGGCTCAAACTTTGCCGGATCACATACCTTAGAGTATAGCTACAGCGCCTTTGCCGCGGCGCAAATGGCAAAATCGTTGGATAAAACAACAGATTACAACCAGCTTATCAAACTTTCTAATGGGTGGCGGCAAATATTTAATCCGCAAAACAAACTAATGCAGCCGAAACGGGCAAACGGCAGTTTTATAGAAAAGTTTGATCCGTACCAGCCCTGGAGAGGTTTTCAGGAAGGTAACGCCATACAATATACCTTTTACGTACCTCAGAACCCGGCCGGGCTTGTTGACGCTATTGGTAAGGCTAACTTTAACAAACGGCTCGACAGCATTTTCACCGTGTCAGAAACACTTGGCTTCGGCGGTGGCAAAACAATTGATGCCTTTGCAGGGATAAACTCCATTTACAACCACGGTAATCAGCCTAACTTGCACATTAGCTGGCTATTTAACTTTTCTGGCAAGCCATGGCTAACTCAAAAATGGACCAGGCTTATTGGTCGCGATTTTTATGGTACTGAGCCTATCCATGGTTATGGCTATGGCCAGGACGAAGATCAGGGACAATTAGGTTCGTGGTACGTTATTAATGCACTAGGACTATTTGATGTGAAAGGTTTTACAGATCTAAGGCCAATTGTTGAACTGGGTAGCCCATTGTTTGACAAAGCAACTATTACGCTGGGTAACGGCCGTATGCTTATCATTCAAACTAAAAATAACTCAAAAGACAACCTCTATATACAATCGGCACAATTTAATAACCAACCGCTTGATAACTGCTGGCTATATCGTGATGAGTTAATGAAGGGCGGCAAACTAACGTTTATAATGGGCAAGCAGCCAAATACTAACTGGGGAGTAAAAATACCTCCTCCTTCGGCGCAGTAAAACACAAATAGATGAAAATTACCAACAAGTATTTACGCTACGCGATAGCTTTCGGCGGCTTTATCAGCTACACGTTTTCCTGCATGGCTCAACAAAATGCAACCAGTAAAATGTACTTGCACCGTGCCGAGAAAGTGTATAGCAATATCTGGAAACATTACCGTGTGTCTTCTCAGGTTGGGTTGTTTTCAGAAAATTATCCCTCCAGCAAAAAAGATACACTCAACTATTTTCAGGGCGAGAGCGTGAAAGAGAAAGAGGTAAGTTTTTTGTGGCCGTTCTCGGGCGTTTTTTCGGCAACTAACGCGCTGATGAAATCGCCAGCCTTAAAAGCCAAATACAAAACTTATCAGGATAGTTTGGTGATGGGAATAGAGCAGTACCGCGATACTGTGCGAAAGCCGGCAGGATACCAGGCGTATCCTGTTAACTTTGAAAAGGCTGACAGGTACTATGATGATAACGGGCTGGTTGGCATAGATTACATGGAGTCCTACTTTAACACCAAAAACCCGATTTATCTGCAACGCGCTAAAAATGTGTTCAAATTTATTTTAAGCGGCTGGAATGACGATGTGGGCGGCGGAGTGACCTGGTTGGAAGGCCATAAAGACCAGAAACCCGCCTGCACAAATGGCATGGCCACACTAACTGCGCTTAAAATATACCAGGGCAGCAAGGATAAGTACTATCTGGAGCAAGGCAAGCGCTTTTACAGCTGGATGTATAAAACCCTACGGGATACAACGACCGGTATTATCACCAATGATGTAAAACTCGACGGGAAGCAAAACCGCACCTTTTGGACGTATAACACAGGCTCATTGATAGAAGCGGCAGTGTTGCTTTACCAGTTTACGGGACAAAAGCAATACTTGCAACAGGCGCAGCAATTAGCCGCTGATAGCTACAAATATTACAGCGGTGTGCCACACGATAGTAATCTGGTGCTACACATTGACTTGCCATGGTTTGTTACTGTATTGTTCAGAGGATATGAAGCTCTGTATAAAGTAGATGGCAACTACAAATATTTGGGAGCTATAGAGCACGATTTAAACTATGCCTGGATGAATTCACGCGACAAGTACGGTTTAACTACCCACAGCTGGCTACCCAAAAAACCAGAGCTGAATAAACCTAAATGGCTTTTAGACGAAGCTTGCATTGCGGAGCTTTATGCCCGGTTAAGCTTAATTAAAAAGAAGTAAGTATTTGATTTAGTTGATTTATACGCGCCGCCGGTTGTGAGAGCCGGTGGCGCTTTTTTATTAAATATGTTATCCTTTTATATGCTGGTGATTGACTTGACACTGTAACCAGCTACAATGCTATAATTTGATCTTTTAAACCTTGCCCGGATACTTTTACGTTTACTTTGCCGGTTGTTGAGCTATATTTTATGTAGGCCAGCAACTTTCCGTTGACAGCCTTGCGGGTGTCAGTATTATAACTTTCGGTGCTGGTTAAACTTCCGCTTTCCAGTGCTAGCAATTTTGCAGGGCCGGTTACTATAACAGTTATATTGTTAGTTGCTGTTGATATGGGTACTCCTTTTGCATCAACAATCTGTATTTCCAAATGCGTCAATTCGGGCTTAACAACAGATGCGGATTCAAATTTATGTACTTTAATAGTATACGGCTCACCTGCAGTACTAATGGCATAAGTTGCAGCCACTTTCGCGTTTTTATATCCTTTAGCAGTAAGTGTACCTTCCTGGTAAGCGATGCTCCAGGTAAGCGTATGATCTTTTACGGCCTTACGGCCAAGCGATTTGCCGTTTAGAAATAACTCAGCTTCGTCGCAATTGCTAAAACAACTTACAACTACTTTTTCCTCTTTTGTCCAGTTCCAAATTGGTTGTGCGTCTTTTTGTGCCCAAATGCTGTTGTCACCATTGCTTGCCGGGCGTGATGCGCCTATGTAAATCATCGGCTTGTTCGTCCAAATGCTTTGCCTGAAATAATACTCGGCTTTAGGGAACCCGGCCATATCCAGTAAACCCGCACCATTTGCATGTTCCGGCCATTTGTGCGCCTCGCCCATATAGTCAATACCTGTCCACAGGTATTGAGCACTAATATATTTGTTACTGTCTACCACCGCCCAGTAACCTGCTTTCATTCCGTTTTCGCTACCATATATTATTCTTCCGGGATATTGTTTATGATCCTCATCATAACGATATTCCTGGTAATTATAACCAACAACGTCCAAATTTTGTGGGTAAGTAGTCGTGTTGGACATAGCAACTCCGGCGAGTGCTGCAGTGACTGGTCGCGAAACGTCAATCTGCTTTACAGCCCTAACCAGCCTTGCAGAAATTTCGCCGAGTGCAGTTGCCGCAGGATGGTCGGGCAAATAACCTCTGCCATAAATTTGCGGATTTCTGCCTGTGCTAAGTACCGGGGCGCTGTAGGGGTCATTCGGATAGTCTATCTCGTTACCAATGCTCCACATGAAAATTGAGGCATGGTTTCGATCGCGCTTAACCATATCGGTTAGGTCGCGTTCGCCCCATTCTTTAAAATATTCGTGATAACCATCCTGACCGGGTTTTCCTACGTTCCAGCCTGCTATCCACTTGTTTTTGCCATATTCCCACTCGTCAAAGGCTTCGTCCATTACCAGCAAACCTAATTCATCACACAGATCATAAAAATAATCAGCGTGCGGGTTGTGGCTCATCCTAACAGAATTCACGCCTGCTGCCTTCAACAGTAGCAATCTTCTTCTCCAAACTTCCTTAGGTACGGCTACGCCGAGCACGCCGGCATCATCATGGAGGCATACACCTTTTATTTTAAGGTTCTTAGCGTTTAAGAAGAAGCCATTGTCGGCATCAAACTTAATTGTTTTAAAACCTACCTTTTCGGTGTACTCATCTACCTTTTTAGCACCAAGATACACTGACGTCTGCATCTTGTACAAATAAGGCTGATCGACAGACCACAACGTCGCGTTCGGCACGCGTAAAGAGAGTGACAATTTGCCTTGAGCAACTTTTGCAATGCTAATTGAGTTACTGTTCTGCGCTGCAAGCTTGCCAGCAGCATCGTACAAGGCAGTTTTCACAAGTACATTCTGCCTGGTGGCGGATGTGTTGTCCACACTAACAGTTATCTTACCTTGGCTGCCTTCATTAGTGAAAGCGGTTCCCCATAAACCCACATGAACAGGATTGGTGGCAATAAGGTAAACATTACGGTAAATACCCGAACCAGTATACCAGCGTGAGTCGGCAAACTTTGAATGATTAGCCCGAACAGCTATCAGGTTATTGCCTTTGCTAAGATACGGAGTGAGGTCATACTGAAAAGCTATAAAGCCGTTGGGCCTTTTACCCAGCAAATGACCGTTAATCCAAACTTCACTGTTGTTATAAACCCCATCGAAATACACAAAAACTTTTTTTTCTTTCATATCCGCCGGCAGGTTGAATACCTTACGATACCAGCCGACTCCACCAGGCAGGAACGCCGTAGCACTTGCCCACTTGCTGTCAAACGGACCTTCTGCGCTCCAGTCGTGGGGTAGGTTCAGCGTACGCCAGTTGTGATCATTAAAGCCCTTTGTTTCGGCATTCGCGATATCACCTTTATAAAACTTCCAATTGTTGTTGAAAAGAACTTTGCTGCGGGTGGGTTGCGCTACACTTTCAATAGAATAAAATAAAGCCAATAGCAACCAGAGAAGGATAGATGATTTTTTCATAGCAGGTTTATTTTGTAGTGTTTTTAAGCAAGTAGAAGAGCGGTTCTTTTATATGATAGCCAAATGGCCCTATGTCAAAATAAGCATTGCCAATAAGCAGATCAGGCTTGCCATCTCCGTTGAGGTCTCCCGCATCAAGGGTTACAGCTCGTTCAAAAGCAGTATCGCGTGGCATGGCGTAAGGTTTGAAGTGCTCGCCGCCTGTGTTATGTAAATACACAAAGCCTTCTTCGGGCTGGCGGGCATCTGTAAACAAGCTTGCAGTTGCTAAATCAACCTTGCCATCGTTGTCAAAATCAAGTGCTATGGCTTTATAGCAGCCATTAATGGGGTAGAAGAACTGTTTTGTATATCTTCCATGTGTGTCGTTTACATAAACGTAGACCCCATGATAGGGCTTCAGTACAAGTGAAGCATTGCCGTTATCCCCGCAGGTATAAACAATATCTTTATAGCCGTCGCGATTTACATCAGTGAGTTCAAAGTAAGAGGAGCCATATACAGCGGGAAACCTTAGTATCTGTTGCTTCTCAAAATGGCCGTCACCCTTGTTGATGAAGTGATAGATTCCCTCTTCGCCTTGTGCAAACATCACCCACAGATCAGGCAGTTTTTTACCAGGTGCATACTCTACGTAAGCCTTGATAGCACCCGGCAAATCACTGATGACGTGCTTTGTAAAACTGCCATTATGTTTGTTCTCCATCCAGCACAAATCACCTTTTAGAGAGCCAAATTCGCATAGGAGGTAATCGGTGTAACTATCGCCGTTTATATCTGCTGCCAACACCTGCACCGGCCTGGCCAGATTGCTGAACATAGGCTTAGCATCAAAATTCAGCTTGCCGGAATGGCTTACATGCAGGCGGTAAACGTTGCCCAACTTATCGCTGTTAGCGCCTAACTCTTTTCCGATGGTACAAACCAGCATATCACCTTTATAGAATGACATATCAACCACAGGACCGTTCGTTGCAATTGAGTCTATGACTTTCAAGTGCTGGTCCAAAAGTAATAGCTGGTTCTTTAAGGAGTTTGCAACAAATATCCTGGCTGGTTTTACTGTGGTATCTATCTTCACATACGTAGCAAGTACTTTTGGTGCTGAGAACTTGGCAGGAGAGGCTATAATGTTGAAAAATGGAAGCTGCCGTGTAATTGGTATGCTACGTGACTGCGAAGAAAGATGTTCTGGTGCAGCGGCTATGTAAAAATCTATGATATGCTGCCATTGCTCATCGTTCATTGCAGGTTTACTAGGCACCACCAGGTCTGTTCCCCTGAGTGAACCCATGTAGCTTTCACCCCGGTGCTGTTTTATTCCTAATCTTAGGCCCATTTGCGGGAATACATTCTTCCACTTTGCCTTATTTATCAGCGATGGTTCCGGGTACATGTGGCAGGACTTACAGTAAACCGCCGAAAGTGCTTTGCCATCGGCAATGGCTTTGGTAGTAGCTACTGTACTGTAACCAGCACTGGATACTATGTCTTTATCAGCCTGCGGCTTCTTTAATAGAACATATGCGCAAATAATAATTAACAGCAACAACACGGAAAATATAACCCGCTTACCTAAACGAGACTTAGGCTTTTCATTTGTTGGTTTTGCATTCATTAAAGACCGTTAAATGAGCTCAGGTTCCACTTATCTTTCCATTCTATCTGCAGATTGCCGCCTTTGAACGTTATGGGTAACCATAGGTAACGGCCATCTATAGGGTTCTTCGGTGTCCATTTATCTGCCATGAAAATAAAAGCATCTTTTTTTCCAGCAACCGGCAGTACATAAGTACTTTGACCGCCAAATGTCAGGTTAGCTTCTGGCCCTTTGCACGGGTTGCCGTGGAATGTCCATGGGCCCCATATAGAAGCTGCAGTAAACCAGCGGGCTGCGTTAGGTGCCCAGCCCGTGCAGCCCGATCCGATCATGTAATATGTACCTTTACGCTTGAACACTGCCGGAGCTTCGGTTTGCTGGCCAATGTACATCCTCACAAACTTGCCGGTGTAGCCAGTGTAATCATCATTTAGTTCGGCTATTTGCACCGTGTAGTTCTCTTCTGATGAAAATATGTGGTACGCTTTATTACCATCAACAAACAAGGTCATGTCACGCACCATTTGCCCGGGCTTTAAATCACGGCAGAAAAACTTGTCGTCTTTTTTCGTGGTATCGGAGCAGTTTACTTTTTCACTTTCCGGAGTTCCCATGGGGTAAAAAGGCATTTTGCCCGCATTTGCCCTGGTGCTTTTTAAAAATGTATATGGGCCTGTGACTTTTTTACTAACAGCTACACCAGCCAATGCCGAACCGTACCCTTTACCGGCAAGTTCCAGGTGAAACCACATAACGTAATTGCCGGTTCGTTTATTAAATATCACCTTTGGCCGCTCAATAATAGCTCCTCTGGTGATGTCGCTTTTAGGGTCGTCAGACACCTTTAGCGCAATCCCTTGGTCACGCCAACTATACAGATCCTTTGAAGAATAACAGTGTATACCTACCTGTGCACTGTTGCCTTTGGGGCCTGCAATTTTGTGTTCGCCAAACCAGTAATAAGTTCCCTTTTCGTAAATGATGCCACCACCATGCGCATTGATGTGTACGCCGTTGTTGTCGGGCCAAATTTTACCCGGGTAGAAGTTTGTGGCCGTGCTATCATTTTGGCTGGTTTGCGCAAGGGAACGGGTGGATGTAAACAGCAGGAGTAAGATTATTTGGCAAATGGTTTTATACATGTTATTTGTTGCTGTTGATTTTATTTATTACCCAGTTACCTACTTTCCTTCCCTGTATAACACCGTTGTCAATAGCGTCCATAAAATGGATTCCGCCGTAAAACCTTGAGATCGCAGCTTCATTGGCCGCTTGCGTGAAAGATGTAAACTTGCGAGGTGCCAAACCATACTTCTGCTCCACGTTGTCTATATACTCAAACTTGTCACCAAAATAATGAGTAAGTATCACGGCTGATGCGGCAGATATAACTGAGTGGCCGCTAATGTATTCAGGAAAAGGAGGGGTTTGCAAAAGTGGTTTCCAATTAGGGTCAATATATTTCCGTATGGCAGTTTCCGGCCGGATTCGGTTAGTGCGGTATTTATCATCCCAACAACAAATAAAACCGTCCAGCAGGCCAATGGCTACAACCGTATGCACTTGCATTGCTTTGTTAAAATCGGCTTTGGCTTTGTTACAGGCTATGCTGGTTATGCCCATCCAGTGTGCCCCGGGAGAGATCTTTTTTAAACCTATCTGCATGTGTCCGTCGCTTTCCACAGCAAAAGGGTTGCAGTCCCAAAATGCGGCGGTCAATCGTTCTTTTTCGCTTAGTCCCTTGCCACTTTTTTGATAACTCAGTTGCAGGAACTTGTAAAATGGCGAGCCCTTGTTTGTGGAGAATGGAATAGGAGGAGGGGGCAAAAATTGCGAAGCAGAATCAAGGGTTGCCGTACGTATGGTATTAAAATAGGGTTCTACCGGAAGCATGTACGCCGGCGGCGTGGGATGCCAGCCGCTATCCGCGGCTGATTCCTTATAGCGCGCGTAATTGCTTATGCGGTTATACTTGTCCGATTTTGCGTAAGCCAGTATCTTCTTACTGATGAATTTAGCGTAGCTTTTTGAGCTGTCAATAACTGCGTCATCAAAGCCTAGATTACGACAGGAATCTACAAAAGCTTGCTCTTGTTTAATCATTTCGGTTCCTGATGGCTGTAGTTTTCCGGCAGTTTCGTACATCGCCAGTATAGCACTCAGGTGATAGTCGTATTCTTTAAACCGGGCTGGCTTATCTATAACAGGATACTCGTTCAGCACGCCGTGCAGGCTTTTGGTTTTTTTATCATTTTGAGATACAACCTCATAACCAGCCAAGCAGGTATAAGTAAAAAACCGCGATGCGAGGGGAGGATTAGTTACATCATGGATCATCAAATCGGTCATCCCGTCAATCACTTTAGCAATATCGTTAGCCGTAAGTTTAGGATTAGCGGTGTTGCCGCAACTATTAATGATCACAGATAACCCCACCAGCACCATCAAAATAAATTGCTTTTTCATTTACCAGCTAGTTTATAAGCTTTAATACCGCTTTGATTTACACCGAAAAGGATCAGATTACTAAGCGGCACTACACTTCTTACGTCTCCCGACAACTTGAACCCGGATTGAAGCTGGCTTACATAAGCGTAGTGTCCGTTACCATCTCCTTTTAGCAGGGTGCCATAATTCGCATCGTACCTTCCAAACCGTATGCGGGCATGGTTTATATTTCCGCAAAGCAGCATATCTTCTTTGCCGTCTTTATCAAAATCAAGCATAGTTATGGTATATACAGGCGCGTATTGGGCCTGGACAGGTAATGCAGTTTCTTGAAGTTTGCCTTGCTTATTACTTAGCAGGCAAACTGTCGAAAGATGGTTGGCCGTTAAACGTTTGGCACCACTCATTTCTTCGGTAGTAAAAACCTGGTTTATTGTTGCATCCGCGTAGCTTTTGTAATCAGGAAAGCGGGTACGCATCATGCTGATCTGATCCAGCAGTTCATCACGCGTTACGTACGGATAGCTCTTGTGCTGAATGTAAAAGCAAAGTATCGGGTCTATCGAGCCATTGTCGTCAAAGTCTTTGTAATATAATTCAGCAGGTTCTTTGTCTGTAGCTTTACACTGGGTGTTTTGGCCAAGGTTGCCCGCTATAATATCAGGATGTCCATCATTGTTAATGTCGCTTACGCTTATGCAGTTCCACCATCCGGTGTATTGCTTGCTTAAAAATTTGGTAGTCTCATCCGTAAGCCTGCCTGCACTGTTAATAAGAATGGTTATCGGCATCCATTCACCTGTTACCACAAGGTCGGGCGTTTTATCGCCATTCATATCTGCCCACGCCGCATCTGTCACCATCCCTATATGTTGCAATGCTGGAGCCAGCGGAGCGGTTTTATCACTAAAGTTGCCTTTGCCATCATTAATCAGCAGATAACTTTGCGGAGTTTCAGGGTATCTGCCAGGTATCACGCGTCCTCCAACAAATAGGTCTATTTTCCCGTCGCCATTTATATCAGCTGCTTTTGCACAACCTTTACTGCTCAACATTTTAGGGAGAGCGTTCGTTGCCTTAGCAAAGTTGCCCTTCCCATCGTTAAGATAAAGCCTATCCTGCAACGCGGCGTCATCCGGCAGGTAATCTCCATAGCCGCCGGAGGCTACATACAGGTCAGGCTTGCCATCGCCATTGGCATCAAAAAACACTGCTGCAGCGTCGGTACTTGCTTTGTCTGCTATGAAAGCTGATGTAGGTTTCAATATAAAGCCGCCACCTTTTTGCTGCAGGTAAAGTGCACCCGGACGACCATTATCGCCACCAACATATACATCCTCCAATCCGTCGCCATTAACATCTGCTTTCACCAGGCATGGGCCAGAAAACGACAACGAATTGGTTAATAGCGGCTGCCGCTTAAAGTCATTAGTTGTGTTGATGTTTTTGGTAGCCGAAATAGGGGAGCTAACCTCTTTAAACACCGGCACTATACTGTTTACCCGCGTTGTTGTCTTCACAGCATCTTTTTCACTGATGGTGATACGCTGATTTGCTTTTATGCTAGTTAACAGCTGCGTACCACCTTGCTGCCAGGTTATTCGTAAAGAGTCTATACCGCTATCTGTCCCTAATCCAAAATGAAGCACAGGTGTAACACTTGATTGAAAGCCCCGGGTAGGCATTTGCTGCAGATACTGCTTTTTGTTGCCTTTATAGATGGTGACTTTTGCGCCAATGCCTTGGGTGTTACCTGTATTTCCTTTTAAGTTGATCTCGAGAAAATGATTTTTGTTTTGAGTGGTTGCCCCGCTTTCGTATATAAAAGCAGGCTGATTTATATTGTTTACAATCAGGTCAAGGTCGCCGTCGTTATCCAGATCGGCGTAGGCGGCTCCGTTGCTGTTGGATGATTGGGTAACTCCCCATGCCGAACTGGTGTTGCTAAAGCCAAGGTTACCATCATTTTTAAACAAGTAGCTTTGCACTTTGGAAGAGGGCATTTGGTTAACTATGTTCAATAGGTCCTGTCGCATCACACGCCGGTCACGAAGATTGTCGCCCATATACTTCAAAAAGTCCATATTGGTGTAATCGCGGGTGTAGCCATTGCTCACAAAAAGGTCTTTCCATCCGTCGTTATCATAATCGGCAAATAGTGGCGCCCAGCTCCAATCTGTATTAGAAACGCCCGATAGTTGCCCCACCTCGCTGAATGTATTATTGCCGTTATTCAGATGCAGCATATTGCGCATGTACTGGTAATAAAAGCCAACACGCAGGTTTAAGTCAAACGCCTCATAGTTATCTGCACCAAATAATAATTTCTGCCGTTTGTTGTCTTCCGGCAGCATATCAAGCGTGTAGATGTCGGGTGTTGCATCATTGTTAATGTCCGCCACATCATTACCCATTGAGTAAAAGGAAGTGTGGCCAATTTGCTTTGGCAGCTGATCTGTGAACTTTCCGTTTGTATTAATGTACAATCTATCCGGTACGTTGTAATCGTTAGAGATGTAGATATCCGGCCAGCCATCGTTGTTAACATCTGCTATACCGGCACCCAAGCCGTAAGAAAGTGAAGTATTTATAATACCCGCTTTTGCAGTAATGTCGCTAAATCGATTATTGTTATTCTGTAGTAGCCGTATACCGGCTTCCGCATCCGGTTTGTTCATTAAAACCTTAACAGATACATCATCAAGGCTGTTAATTCGCTGCGCATTATGGTTAACCAGCAACATATCCAGGTCGCCGTCCCGGTCGTAATCAAAAAAATAAGCTTGCGTACTGAATGATGGGAAATTTAGTCCATATTCCGCTGCCATATCCTTAAATAGCGGAGTACCGTTATTATCGTTACCCTGATTGATGAACAATTGATTGACCCGCTTCTCCGCCCGTATTTTGCCAGAATAACAAACATAGACGTCCAGCTTGCCATCGCCATTTACATCCGCCATAGTTACCCCGGTCTTCCACGGACCTGGACGACCAGCCACACCAGCAGAGGTAGTAATATCCTTAAACTGCAGGTGGCCGGTATTTAAATAAAGTTTGTTATCTACCATGTTGCCGGTAAAATAGATGTCCTGCAGATTGTCTCCGTTAAGATCACCTATAGCAACACCGCCACCGTTATAAAAGTACTCGTACATTAAAACGTTGGTATTTAAACCTTCAGTAAGGGTGTTACTGAAATCTACATGTGTTTGCTGAGGGCTTAACAGCTTAAATAAAGTGTGGGTCTGCTGTTCGTCCTTATGAGATCTTCCGCAGCTGAAAAGCGCAAGAACGGCGATCAGGCACAACCAAAGCTTCTTGTGCAAGTTGGCTGAATAGGAATAAGTAAATTGACCAGGAGAGAGGAAATATTTTTGCATAGAAATAAGCTAAACAACAGGCTTAAGTTAAACAGAACAATCACAAAAACCACCTGCCGTAAAAAATCGCAACCCCGGACTTTTACATCCGGGGCGCGATCCAACCAATATATATGTAATCAATATCCGGGGTTTTGTACAAGCTTTTTGTTCTTGTCTATTTCTACCTGTGGTATAGGCATCCAGTTTTGCTGATCAAAGTAAACATTCTGGAATATTTTAACCTGAGTGTAGGTAAGTTTTCCGGTTGCCGGGTCCTTCACAATCTTCATTGCGTATACCGGTGTATTCAGCACCCCTGTAGCACCTGCCGTAATTTTCCAACGTCTGATATCAAACCATCGCTTATCTTCAAAGGCAAGCTCTATACGGCGTTCACGGCGTATGTAGTCGCGCATTTGCGATTGATTAAGGCCGGGTTTCACACCAGGCAGGGCCGAGCGGGCTCTTACTTTGTTCACCGCGTCATAAACTGATGCATCCGGTCCGGCAGCTTCGTTTTGTGCTTCCGCATAGCTCAGCAATACTTCTGCGTAGCGGAAGTAAATAAAGTTTGCCGTGCTGGCACCCAGGTTTAAGCTGGTTTGCCCGAGTATGGATTCATCCAGGGTCTTCCTTCCGTAATAACCTGTATTGGTAATGTCGCTGTTAGAGCCCAGGTCAACTTCGTTATTACCACCTACACGGGTTGTAATAACATCGCCCTGCCATGAAGAACCATCATAAATGATCGATTTATAAAAGCGCTGCTCGCGGTTTTTGTACGGATCCTGCGGATTGTACCCCGAAGCCGGATCAGTTATTGGCAAGCCGTTATCCATGCTGTAGTCATCCACAAGGCCTTGTGTTGGCGCAAGATTGCCCCAGGCTTGCTGTACACCGTTCACCTTTACCGGCCCCAGGTAGCCCTCGCGGTGGCCGCCTTTTGCAGGAGTAGCGTACTGACGTGCAAAGATGGTTTCGCTGTTGTTATTGTTAACAGCTAGGAACTGAGCCGCGTAATCCGGAAAAAGGGAATACTGGTTCAGGTTCATTACCTCTTTATTGGTAGCAGCGGCTTTAGCCCATTTTGTAGCGTCGTTACTTGGGTTTGCCAGCGGGCTGGCAGCAAATAGCTCAACCCACCCTTTAAGGGCCAGTGCTGCACCTTTGGTAGGCCTGCCTGCTTGTGATGCTGTCAACGGCAATACGGCAGCCGCTGCATCGCAGTCTTTCTCTATAAAAGCAAGCGTTTCATCAGTAGTACCTCTTCCGAAGAATATGTCATCGCCCTGCGTTTTATTATCCAGCGGAACGGTGATTAAAGGTACGCCGCCGTAGCTTTCAAATAAGCACATGTAAAAGAATGCGCGCAGGTAGGTAACCTCGGCAGTACGCTGTTTAATCCAGTCAGCTGAAAAGTTTGTTTTGTACTTTTCAACCTGCTGTAAAAACACGTTGCACTTTCTGATCTTGGTGTAGTTTGATTCCCAATCCCACATCCCCGGCCCAACGTTGGTGCCTGGACCTGTTGGCACGTTGTTTGGATTTATAGAGCCCGCCCGTACTACAGATTGGCCGGTCTCCCATGCTGCACCGCAGAAGCTGTTATCTGAATACTGCTCAGAAGTTTGATACTCGTTATTTAGATCGGGCAACTGATTGTATATGTCGTTTAAGAATAGATCTGCATTGCTTTCACTGCTGAAAGTGGTAACATCAGTTAACGCACCTTTTGGCGGTACTTCAAGAAAACCGTCTTTTTTACAGGCGCTGAAGCTTATGGCAAGCACAGCCAGTAAAAGTATTGGTGTATATATCTTATATCTCTGTTTCATCTTTTCTAAATTATTAATATTAAAAAGTAGCATTAACACCCACCGAGATCACGCGCTGTTGATAATAGTTTTGATTGCTGCCGCTGTTTTCCGGGTCAATGGTCTCCCTGATGTTTGGTGTCCAGGTAAATATATTTTGGCCTGCCAGGTACAATCTGAGCGACTGGATCTTGTTATGCAATAATTTGCTTGAAAAGGTGTAGCCAATCTCGGCGCTTTTTAGGCGGAGGTAAGCGTTGTTGCGCAAAAACCATGACGATGTTTGCGTATTGTTCGGTGTAGGGGTACCTGTTAACCTTGGGTAAAGCACGTTGGTCCTTTCCGGCGTCCAGTATTCTGTAAACGATAGTTCCGACGGAGAACCGGAAGCCGCGAATGGCTGAACGAAGTAGCTGTTAAGGTTGATGCTTGAGTTTGCAGTACCCTGGAACAATACGTCGAGATCAAAGTTCTTGAAGGCAATGCGTGGCTCAAGTCCGTAGATGATCTCCGGTGTTTGCGGGTGGCCTATTACCGTGTTGTCATTTGCATCTATTTTACCATCAGGTGTGCCGTTTGGTCCGCTTATATCAGCATAACGTATATCTCCTGGGTTTACAACACCAAAAGATGGAACAGGAATACCTGCCTTCAGGGATCCGTCGGCATTAAAATCGTTTGCAGAGAAATAGCCTAACGCTTCTAAACCAAACTGCGTACCCAATGGCCTGCCGGTTTGCCTGCGGTTAGGGTTATTAAAGGTTGCGCCGTTCTCAAAAAACTTAAGCAGTTTGTTGCGGGCATACGTAAAAGTTCCGGTAAGATCTAAGCGTAAACCATTGGAGAATGTGTGAGAGCTGCTTACGGTGAGGTCGACACCGCGGTTTACCATTTCTCCACCGTTTTCGAATCCCAGTCCTATACCATACTCACCTGGTAAAGCTCCGGAAACACCCACAAGCATGTTTGATCTTTTGTCTGAAAAGTAGTCGGCTTCGATGCTTAAAGCGCCTTTCCATAACGTGGCTTCAAAGCCTACGTCCGTCTTTACTGATTTTTCCCAGGTGATGTTAGGGTTACCTTGCAGAGCCTCGTATATGCCTTGTGTAGCGCTTCCGTTTAGTACAGCTGAGTTACCGTAAACGTTGTAAGGGCTTAGGTAATCATATGTTCTGATGCCGCCTCCCTGGCGTGGATAAGCACCAGACTGGCCCCATGATGCACGAAGTTTAAGGTTATCTATCCAGTTGAAGTTGTCCTTAATGAACTTCTCTTCTGATAGACGCCATCCGGCTGAGAACGCAGGAAAGAAACCAAAGCGTTTACCCGGGCCAAACAGGTAACTACCATCATAACGACCGGCAGCTTCCAGCAGGTATTTACCACTATAGGCATAACTTACCCTATAAACATAACCTAACTGTTTTTGCCCGTTTGAAAAGCCAGAGTTAGTAGCATCTGACGGAGCAGGTCCGCCGTAGTTCAACTCGTCCAGATCAAGGTTATAATTGATACGGGTAGCGCTGAACGTTTGATATTTTACCCGGCGATATTCCACAACGCCTAATGCAGTAATGGAGTTTTTTCCAAAATTACCCTGGTAGTTTAACAAACCCTGGTAAGTAAAAGAGTGGTTTTGCGCGTATGACTGCGTAAAACTTGCTTTTGAGTTACCCTGTATACCTTCTTTGAAAGTGTAAGGGGTAGTGCTAAAGTCCGGATTGTAGAAGGGGATAGGGGTGGCATATGTACGCTGGAATGAATTAGTTTGCCCAGGGAACAATGCGTCGGGCCCTTCATCATAACTGGCAACACCCTTTAAGCTTAACCCCTTTATAGGTAGTTGCTGCTCTATAGTAAACTGCGTTTGCAGGCCCGGGTTTTCGTTAAACTGAGTACCGCTATGGTAGATCTCGCCGATTAACGACTGACCGATGTAGCCGGACCACAAGCCATTGCTATAGTATACCGGTGTAGTAGGTGCCTGCCTTTGCGCCTGGCCAATAATTGTACCTGCGCTTTGTGCCGGGAAGTGCTGATCTTCTACCCATTTGTTTACAGATAATGAAACCTTGGTAGTTTTAGTAGCATCGGCTGTTAAATTTATTGATCCATTGTATTTATCGAGATAGGTGGGATCCCACATACCATCCTGATGCGTGTAGCCTAGGGATGCGAAGTACTTTATACGTTCGGCACCACCTGACAAGGTAAGGTTGTGGTAGGTAAGCAGGCGGTTAGGTTTGATAATCTCTTGTAAAGGATGGCCATCTGAATACCTGTCCGGATCTGAATGATCCAGAAATTTTTGCAGCTCTTCAGCGGTGTAAGCCACCGGCTGTCCTTCGTTCTTGTTGGCTTCGTTACGCATCAGCGCGTACTCATATGAGCCTACAAACTTTGGCACCTTGGTAGGGTTTTGAAAACCAACATAGCCGTTGTAAGTAAGGGTAGGTGACCCTACTCGTCCTCTTTTGGTAGTTACCAAAATTACACCATTCGCTCCGGCAACACCATAAGGTGCAACAGCGGCGGCATCTTTTAATATGGTTAAAGTTTCAACGGTATTTGGGTCTAACCGGGTAAAGTCGCGCGGTACGCCGTCTACTACAAGTAAAGGTGCGCTGCCGCCCAATGAGCCTGTTCCCCTGATTTGTATGTTTGATCCGTCGAAACCAGGTTCGCCGCTGCTTTGGGTAACAATTAAGCCCGACACACGGCCTACCAATGTATTAGAGATGTTTACAACTGGTTTTAGCGCAATATCTTTGGCTTTTAATGTAGATACAGCTGCCGTGGTAGATGTTTTTTTCTGGGTACCATAGCCTACTACAACAACCTCGTTAAGGTTTTTGCCGGCAGGTTGCAGGCGTATGCTCAGTACAGTTTGTCCACCTACGGCAATTTCTGAAGTTTCGTAACCAATGTAGGACACTATCAGCGTAGCGTTGTCGGGGGCGGTTAGGGTAAAGTCGCCGTTCACATCGGTTACCACACCGCCTGTACCATCTTTAACCCTGATGGTTACACCCACCAGCGATTCGCCTGTTGTTTTATCAATAACCTTTCCCTTAATGGTTATAGGTGGCACGTTGGCTGCTGCGGAGATAGCATAGGGGCCGCTGTGAGCATAAGTAACATTTCCCAGGCACATCAGCACAGCAAGAGCGCAAATTGCCGCTTTGCTAAACTTTGGCCGGTAAAAAGGTTTAAGTAAGTTATGTTGCATAGTTGGTTTTTTAGGTGATAATTAATGCTGCTTTAAGTTTAAAAGGATCGGTAATTGGTTATAAGTTGCTAGCCTTTCTCATATAATTTTTGTTTTATTTGGTTAATGTTGGTTTTTAATTGAAAGAACAGCCGTATAACCAGGTAGCAAATAGTTGCATAAGGATTAAAGGAGTTTATGTGCGGATAGCAGCAGCAACAACCTTAAGGCAAAAATTTATTTACTGTTATTTATACAGGTAATAATTGGTACCGCTAATTTGATGATATCAGCGCATTTGAAAAGGGGGTAAACTCGGATTTGTAGCGGGGGTATATCGTAAAAAAAAGCCCTTACCAAGGTGGCAAGGGCTTTTTTTATATTAGGAGTTGCGCCGACTATTGGCTATACTGCGCACGTTTTGGTTGTGATAAGGCTGCCTGAACTTTTTGATATAGTCCGACGGGTTAAGCCCGAAAAGCTTACTGAACTTTTCCCTGAAATATTTTTTATCATTAATGCCCACTTTGTAGGCGGCCTCGGCAACAGAGCAGTCTGTAGTGATCATAAGCTCTGCAGATTTGCGCAGGCGTACAAACCTGATGAACTCATTTGCAGAACTGCCCGATATACATTTAATCTTTTTATAGAAGTTAGAATGGCTCATTCCAATCCTGTCAGCCACATCTTTAATGCAGAAATCTCTGTCTTCAAGATGTTCCTCTACAATTTTGATACACTTCTCTAAAAATTCTTTATAATCAGCTGATATTTTAAAGTCGTTCGTCTTAAAAGTAATCTCGTTATAAAAGTATTTGTGCAGGTTTTCTTTATTCCTTAAAAGACCGTGAACCCTGGCAATTAATACCTCCTTCTCGAAGGGTTTTGTTATGTAATCGTCGGCGCCGCCCTCTATACCTTTCAGCCTTATCTCCGGCAGGGTACTGGCGGTCAATAAAATTACGGGAATATTATTCAGCGCGACATCTTCTTTTACCCGGCTGCACAACTCAATACCGCTTATTCCATCCATCATAACATCGCAAATGATAATGGATGGGATAAGTTTACTTGCCATTTCGAAGCCATCAAGCCCGTTGTCTGCTTCAAATACCTCAAATTCTGCTTGAAAAATTTGTTTTACATACTGCCTTATCTGTAGGTTATCTTCTATGATAAGCATGGTATTTTTGGCTGCCAGCAAAGTATCATAGGTGTTTACCTTTACCGTGTTAATGCTTTCTAAAACAACTGTTTCCGGCTCGTTAAAATCCATCAGTTCATCCAGGAAAACTGATGTTTCCACTACGTCTTCAAATACAAAAGCGCTTCCAAAATGTTCCTTGCCCTTTAGGAGCTCAATTTTAAATGTAGTGCCGTCACCAGGTTTACTTTCATAACTGATTGCCCCTTTGTGGCTGTTTATAAACATTTTTACGAGGTAAAGCCCTATCCCGAAGCCGGGCTGTGACTGCGCTGCGTCCTGTACCTGATAAAACCTGTCGAAAAGCTGATCGCCGGTGCCTGGCGGTATGCCTGCGCCACTATCTTTAATGTAAAGGTTTACGCCTTTTTCATCTTCGGTAAGGGTACAACATACACTGCCACCTTTTGGTGTGAATTTAATTGCATTAGAAAGAAGGTTAAACAGCACAATTTCCATCTTTTCTCTATCCGCGTAAAGTTCTATAGTCTCTAAGCTGCACTCGAGATTGAAATTGATGTTTTTGGTTTTAGCCTGAAAGCTAAAGCAAAGGAAAACTTCGCGGCAAAGATTCACAAAATTAAGCTTAACTACTTTGAGCTTGTCGCCGTCGGTATCTGCCTTTCTGAACAGAAGGAGGTGATCTACCAGGCTAAGTAACCTTCTTGAGTTGCGGTAGATAAGATGCAGGTTGTTGATGTTATCGGTCTCATCGTTATTATTGGCGATCATCTCCTTTACCGGATTTATGATGAGTGTAAGCGGCGTACGAAACTCATGTGATATATTGGTAAAGAATGAAAGCTTCTTTTCTACCAGTTCTTTCTCTTTTTCGGCAGATATATTGGCTATGCGTATTTCGTACTTAAGCCTTGCCTGATTGCTTTTATAGCGAAGGTAATAGTATACCAAAACGGCACCAATAACAAAGTAGCAGAGGTATGCCCACCACGTTTTATACCAGGGCGGCAGTATCACTATTTTTAAAGACGTATAATTATCAAACCATACCCCGTCCTGATTAGCTGCCTTGACCTTAAAATTGTAAGTGCCCGGGTTAAGGTACCGGTAAGTAGCAGACTTTTGGTTTTTTACATAGTTCCAGCTTTTGTCAAGCCCCTCCAGTTGGTACGCAAATTCACTTTTATCAGTATAGGCATAATTTAACGCAGCGTACTGTATAGAGAATACAGACTGATCGGGCTTCAGGGTTATTTGCCTCGCGTCGGCAACTACCTCCGTCAGGATGTTGTCCTTCTTACCAACCTCTACTTCTTTGCCAAATAGCTGAAGGGCTGTAATCACAATATTTGGTTTAAAGCTGCTGGTTTTTACCTGTTGTGGAAAAAAGATGTTGTAGCCTTCGGTACCGCCAAAACAAATAAACTTATCCTTAAGGCTGTACATCACCGCATTAGGGCTAAAGTGGCCGGTTTGTAACCCGTTAGAGGCATCATAGTTGACTATTTTACCGTTAACATCTATTTTGGAGATGCCTTTGTTGGTGCTTGCCCAAATATTGTAATCTTCATCAGGCTGTATAGCATTAATGGTATTGTTGGCCAATCCGTTAGCTTCGGTGATACGGCTCAGGCTTTTTGTTTTAATATCGAAAAAAAGCAGGCCATCGTCTTCTGTGCCGATAAGCAATTTGTTACCAGGATACATCTTCAAAGAATATATTACCCTGCTTGGCAGATATTCAGCCATCTGTTTATCAGCAGAAATATTGGAGAACTTATCTTTAACCCTGTCGTAATACCACAACCCCGAGCCATAAGTGCCTATAAACAAGTTGCCGTCGTTGTCTTCGCAGATAGCCCTAATGTTGTTGCTCCCTAAAGAGCTGTTGCCGTTGTTGTAGTTTATAAAGGTATTTCCATTGCCTGCCATCCGGCTTATGCCACCACCATTTGTACCTATCCACAAGCTATTGTGTGAATCAGGGTATATCACCCTAACATCATTGGAACACAAACTGGCCGGGTTGCCGCCGCTGTGTGTAAAGTTGATGAACTTGTCTGTAGGTTTGTCGTACCTAAACAATCCCTGCTCATACGAGCCAAACCATAGGTTATTCGCGTTGTCTTTTGCCGCGCATAGTATTGCGTTGTTGGTTAACGAGCCGTTTTTGCCGTCGGCATAATAATGCTTTAAAACATCTCCGTTAAGGTTCTTTTTGTAAATGCCGTCTCCATCGCTGCCCAGCCATAACAAACCATCAGCATCAAGGCACATACCGTAGTATCTCAGCAGGCTGGTGCTGTAGCCGCTGGTTTGCTTGGTTTGAAACTTCATAAATTTTTCCGGTACGCTGCTCACCATGTAAATGCCGTCGCCGTAGGTGCCCGCCCAAACGTTATTGTCCTTATCCTGGTATAACGACTGGATTGTCCGCTCGGTAATGTTGTAGTTGTCTTCTGATCTTACCGGTTCTATGCCAATTTTTTCGGGAGTGGTCTTTTGCAGCTCTTGCAGGTCCAGTTTATACAAGCCACCATCCTGCAAACCAATAAGCAGATTTTTTTGGCTGTCTTCTAAAAGCGAATAGAAATAGTTGCTGCGGAGATGATGTTTTGGGCCGTTGATTAAATAAAATTTATTCTCGTTGCGGACGTAATAGGCGAGGCCCTGGCTGGTGCCTATCCAGACATTTTGATTATGATCTTCGCAGATGGCGTTTAAACGCCCGGCTTTTACCCTGCTTGCATCAACTTCCGTTGCTTTACTTAAGATTACGCCGCTTTTTACATGATAAACAGATAATGTGCCACCCTGTTCTGCCAGCCATAACAGCCCGTGCGAATCCTGGAGTGACATACTTATGCTATTGTTGGACATGGCGGGCACGTTGCGCTTGCTAAATTCCTTTATTTGCCGGGTGTTTTTGTTGTAAGAGAACATGCCCAGGTTGTTGCACGAAAACCATAAAGTATTTTTATCAGCAACAGAAATGTGATTAACGCTATTGATGCGGTCAGCCGGATTACCCGTTAAGTAGAATGGGGTAAATTGCTCGGTACTGGTATTAAACTTAAACAAGCCGCGGCGGGTTGATACCCATATTTCTTCCTGCGGATCTTTAAACATCATTTCAAGATAGTTTCCCGGAAGGCCTTCTGGTTTAGTTGGGTCGTACTTGTAAACTTTAAAATTTATGCCATCAAACCGGTTTAGGCCATCTGCGGTAGCAAACCACATAAAACCTTTATTATCTTGTATAATGCTGTTTACAAAACCGAAGGAAAGGCCATCTTTTAGCGAGTACTTTATAACCTTTCTGTTGGGTGTGGTTTGCGCAAAATTGCACATGCTAAGCAATACACCAAGTGCAGTTAGTATAAGTTTTCTCATAAGCGTGGCAGATTTACCCTGGTTTATAAATGTCAAATTAGCATTTATAAACTTTATCGGCAAAATATTTTGTTTTTAAGGCAAAGGCACGTGTATGTTTTACCTTAAACGACAAACTTGATGAGGTTATAAGTGAAGGGGGGTACGAGTGTTAAACCGCGCGCGTTTGTGCAATACATAACCATAAAGCTATGTTATGTACAAGATTATCTTACAACTTCACTTACCAAAATTGTAGGAACTATATCCGTGTAATTGGCAAAATCGGCTCTGATAGCGTCTCTATGTGGACCAACAGCTGATTGATAATCTTTAAGGTTCCTGATGTAAAACGTTCCGATTGCTGCAAAGGGTAATGGTTGATTGGGCATGCCATTGGCCAATCCTTTTTCAATTGTATATTTCACCAGGTTTGATCCAAGAAAACCGGCAACCATAGGCATATGCTTAGTTTCATAATACCCTATATCAAACTTTTTGCCTTCTGCGTATGGGTACATAACCGTTACTTTGATCAAGCCCTTCTCAGCAACAGCCATATTGCGCTCTTTGGTGTCACTATTTTGCTTTTCCTGACTAAATGCGGCATAACCGGATGTTAAAATCAAAAAGGAGATAATGGCTATAATCTTCATATTGCGGCTTTTTATTGGTGAAGTTCGGTTGAAAATTTCAAGCTGACAACCAAATCTTAAACATTAGACAATTTAGATATTTTTCTATATTATCAAGCCTTCAAAGAGTGTCCCAATTAATAAATCCAGGGTGTCCCATCAATTTTTTTAAAAACAGTCAGTAAACGTATAAGTTGCTATTAGTGAAATTGTTATGATTGATAACCTGAAGCTTTTGTACTGTCCCGCAGTGTCCCGCAGTGTCCCGCTTTATTGGCGCAAATGTGTATAAGTCAGGCTTTTAATGATTTAAGGTGTCTCGCTTGTCCCACTTCCTAAGCGGGACACCTGATTGGGAAGTAGGGAATTCTACCGTCGATCCTCTTCGTTATTAAAGCAACAAGCTTCAGGTTATTTTACCTGAAGCTTGTTGTTAATAGTGGGCGGATTCAATTTTCGGATAGCGGTTAAAAGCGGAACTACTTCCGGCTTTGTGATTTTGCCGGACAGGGTTACTTCCGTTTCGCTTACATCAGCTATTACTGTGGGGTACCCCGCTAATATGCTATCTACACCTTGCTTTATGGGGAAAGCGTTAGTTAGCGTAACCGGCGCTATTTGTAACCGGCTAACCACATCTTTTACAACACGTATTCCCTTTATTATTTTTTCTACCTCATCCTTCGACTTTTTTGAAGGGCAGCTTCCTGTAAGCGTTACTCTTTTATCTTCAACAGTGTACTTTACATCGGCAAAATTAACATCTGTTTTAGCTAGTTGGGTGATCTCTGCTTTAATGTCCTTATCGGTGGTGGTACAACCAGCAGACACCATTAAACCCGTAAGTACGAGAATGGCTGATAGACGGGCTGAAGAGGCTTTAAACGCTTTAATTATATTCATAACTTTTGGGTACTCACGCAGGCCTTGTAGTTTTAACAAGGGCTAGTTAAATCCTGATTGGTATTGCGGTTATTCAACCGCAGTAGTCCAATCGTGTGAACCACAGTGCGGACATTTTTCCGGCTTTTCTTCAGTTTTTATAGTTAGTCCGCAATTTTCGCAGGTAGTCAACTCCTGATGATGCTTAAGGCGGTCATTAAACTCTTTGTCCCAATGCGGGAGCAACGTAAGCCCCGGAGTGCTATTCTCCGTGCGGATCAAGGTAAAAGAACCATTTGCCTCCATGAAAAGCCGTTTAACAGTGCCGAGTTGTTTTACCCCTTGTGAACGTAATTGCGCTACCAAACGTTCGCGGGAAACTCTCACCTTTTCCATCCGTTTCAGGTCTATCACGCCATCTTTAACCAGCACATCCATTTTCCCAAGTGCAAACTGCTCAAAGTCTGAGTTGGACATCGCCCTCGCGGAAATCCATCGTTGGATAAAAACTACTACCAGTGCGATTATAAACGCAGGTAAAATGCCGCGATCCGGCGCAGTTAAAGGAATGCCAACAGCAGCAGCCAACGATACCATGGCCACCAATTCGTTGCGGCTTAACAGACCGCTCATGCGTTTGCCCATCAATCGCATAGAAAACAGCAACAGTAAAAAAATAATAATGGACCGTATAACTAACTCTAAAAAAAAGCTTGATGGAACATCGCCAATCAATATGCGTTTCCAGTCTTCTAACTTAATCTGATCTGGCTGCATATTATACTATTGCTTTAATCCAATTATCGTTGCCGCATACCCCGCACCTGGCTACTGTTTGTTCGGGCTGTACGTTGCCGCAATTGGTACAAGCCTGTAGCGGTTTGTTCTCATTTTCGTTATTCCCTGCATGTTGTTGTTTCTCAACAATTTCTGCGTCATCAACATGTAGTATCGGCAAGCCGGGCCTTGGTTCATCAGATTTAAATATGCTGTAAACACCATTTGCCTCCAGGTAAACTCTGTCCAGTTCACCCAAGTTAAATACGTTGAGCTGACGTAGTTGAGAAAATAGCTGGTTGTGAGAAATGCGGTTTATTCTGAGTTCATCCAGCTCAAGCACACCGTTTTTTATAAGCATGCTTAGCTTACCCTGGGTGAAGTCTTCAATTTTAGTGCTTTTGACACCAAGATAACTTACTCCCCTTTGAAGCCAGACCGCGCAGATAAGTAATACAATTCCTTGTAATAAGCCTCTGTCCGGTATTTGCATTGGCACACAAATGATAGCACCGAGCGTAAGCATTACCGCCAGTTCCATAATAGTTAACTGACCGCTCATGCGTTTGCCAAGCCATCTAATAGCGAACAGGAGGGTTACGTAGATAACCAGCGTACGCAAGAACACTTCTAAAAGAAAGATGGGTGGAGCGTTACCTATAAGTATGCGATAGATGTCATCAAAGTGAATGGCCTCTTTTTTCATAACATTTCAATCAAGCTATGCACCTGCATCAAAAACTTAATGTTTGATACGCCTTACTGTGCGATTGATGAATAAGCTTTCCTGTTGATCACTTCTTTTGCTAGATGAAGCATGTTGCTGCAGGTTTTATCCCATGAGTTTTGTTTCAAATGAGAGTCAACTTTGGACAGCCATTTCGCTTTCTGGTTGTTGCTTAATTCCATTTCAGCTGCTTCAATAAATCCTTGTGCATCATTTGCAATGTGCACCAGGCTGTTCTTGCCATAAGGATTTATTACATCCTTAATCGGAGTTGATATAACTGGTTTGCCGCCAGCCAGGTATTCAGGAGTTTTTGTTGGACTGATGAACTTTGTAGATTCGTTCAGCATGAAAGGGATTAGTGCAATGTCCCAGTGTGCCAGGTATTCTGGTAATTGCTGGTAGCTTTTTGGACCAAGGTAATGGATGTTCTTGTTGCGGGGTAGCGTCTCAGGATCAACCTTAACCACCGGGCCTATCAGGCATATTTGCCACTCAGGACGTGCGTTAGCAATATCTCTTATTAATTCAATATCAAAGCGTTCATCAATTACGCCGTAGAAACCAAGTTTCGGTCCGCTGATGTGCGCCTGATCTTCCGGACATTCAGTTATTTCCCTCGCTCTCGCAAAGTGTTCTTTCTCTATACTACTAGGAAAAGCATGTATATTGGCATGCTGATTCTTTTTTGCTTCGTACAAAGAATGACCGCCTGTGAATACTACATCCGCCTTGCTCAGCATTTCTTTTTCAAGATTCTTTAATTCCTCCGGCGCAAACTTAAATGCTGATAATTCGTCCATGCAATCAAATATGATCAGATCAGGAGAGTATTTACGGCTGAAATCAAGCGCCATAGGAGTGTAATACCAAAATGCATATTCAGATAGGTCTTTGTTTTTCATAAACCCGTCGAACATTGATTTTAATATCGTTTTAGTTTCTTCGGCATTAAGGCCAGCCTTAATATGCGGAACCATTAAAACAAGGTTGTTACCCCTTGTGAGGTATTCATAGTATTCATTGTCAGTGGCATCGCAAATTGGTTCTTCAATAAAAAATATGTTAAAAACCTTTGACAGGCGTGTTAGCAGGTGTTGTGGTCGCTGATAAACAAAATCCCAGCGCAGGTGAGAGAAACAGATAAGGTTGGCTGGTAAGGTATTGTAAATGCTCCTTACCTGGTCTTTCTCAGTGTTACTGTTTATAATCTTCATATTCGTTTTGTGTTTATAGAAGATTAGCAAAGCAGATACCGAAATGTGTCTTATTGGAAACAATTTAAATTAATACGATAATAAAAGTTATAAATTAATATAGCATCGTGTTCATTTTCAATGTATTAAATAGGTAATGGCTTTTTACTTCTGGTTTACAGCTCGTTTGTATCCTAAATAAAAGTGAATGAATTAACTACACACCATCCAACATTCCAGACACTTTAAGCTATTTAGAAGATCAATAAGGGTATTTTTTTAACAATTAAGTGGCTGCAGCACTAAAATGCGATGTGATGCTTAACTATTAGATAATAATTTAAATTAATAATCGATTTGGCAATTGTCTTGCTATAGTTTAGGAAAGAGTAGAATTATGGCTTTAGAAAACCCGGTTGATATATGGGGCGGTTTAGAATGTACTATAAACCGCGTTAAAGACGCATATCACGATCAGTTTGAATTTGGGGGGCATTATAAAAGGGAGAATGATATTGATTTGATTGGGTCTTTGGGTATAAAAATGCTCCGGTACCCTGTTCTTTGGGAGAAACACCAACCTGTTAAGAGTGGTGCTATAGATTGGGGCTTTACTGACAGGAAACTAACCCGTTTAAAGGAACTTAATATAGAACCGATAGCCGGATTGGTACACCACGGGAGTGGTCCGCTGCACGTTAACTTTTTTGATGGAAGCTTTGAGGAGGGTGTCGCTAAGTATGCTAAGGCAGTGGCTGAGCGCTTCCCTTGGCTGGAATATTACACACCAGTTAATGAGCCTTTAACTACCGCAAGGTTTTGCGGGCTTTATGGGCATTGGTACCCGCATATGGCAGATGAGCTTAGCTTTTATAAGATACTGCTGAGCGAATGTAAAGCAACCGTAATGGCTATGGCAGCCATACGGAAAATTAACCCTGATGCTAAATTAGTACAAACAGAAGACCTGGGCAAAACTTATAGCACACCATTGCTGCAATACCAGGCAGACTTTGAAAACGAGCGCCGTTGGGCATCATATGAACTTCTATGCGGTACCTTAACACCTGACAAAGTTATGTATCGGCAGATGTTGGCGGTTGGCATACCAGAAAGCGAATTACAGTACTTCCTTGCGAATAATTGCCGGCCGCATGTTGCCGGGTTTAATTACTACATTACCTCGGAAAGGTACCTCGATGAAAAGTTGAACACTTACCCCAACCAGTACCATGGGGGAAATGGGATACATGCGTATGCAGATATTGAAATAGTGAAGGCAGCCACCGAACTTGAATGGGGACCAGATAAACTGCTGAACGAGGCATGGGGACGGCTTGGTTTACCAATGGCAATTACAGAGTGCCATTTACATAGTACGCGCGAGGAGCAGATGCGCTGGTTTCATGAAATGTGGGAAACCGTTAACAGACTTAAAGCAGAGGGGCTGGACATAAGAGCGATTACTGTTTGGGCGATATTTGGCCTGCACGGATGGAACCAACTGGTTACCGAACCTTACGGCGATTATGAGCCCGGCGTTTTCAACTTAAGTTCGGGCTATCCAAGACCGACGGCACTCGCGCGATTGATCAGAGTGCTTACAAAACGTAAAGTTTATTATCACCCTGTTTTGGAAACAGAGGGTTGGTGGAAACGCGGAGACAGGTTGCAATATAGCTTTGACAATATTCTACCTTTAAAGAATATTAAACATATCCCAAAGTGTCAGCCTGTACTTATCATAGGCAAATCGGGCACACTGGGCAATGCTTTCAGTATAGTTTGCGATGAAAGGAACATACACCATTTCTTGTTAAGCAGGGAAGATGTTGATATTACAGACTCTGAAACTGTAGAGCAGATTATTGAAGATTATAACCCATGGGCAATTATAAACGCGACAGGCTACGTAGACGTTGCTGCTGCAGAAGATGATCGTGAGGCTTGTTTCAGATCTAACTACGAAGGCCCTGGGGTATTAGCAGCGCAATGTGCAAAGCACGCTATAAAACTGCTCACTTTTTCTTCCGGGCTTGTTTTTGACGGTGCTAAACAATTACCTTATGTAGAGAGCGACGCTGTTTCTCCGTTGAATGTTTACGGCGAAAGTAAAGCCAGGGGCGAAGAGGTTGTATTAGCTAACAACCCAAATTCCTTAGTTGTGCGCACCTGTAACTTTTTTGGCCCATGGGATGATAGCAGCTTTGTTGCAAAAACAATTACCGACCTTAAAGAAGGCAGGACCGTTGTGGCCGCAAGCGATGTTTTTGTATCGCCTACTTACGTGCCCGATCTTATACATATCAGCCTGGATTTGATGCTTGATAACGAGAATGGCGTATACCATGTTGCCAGCACCGGACGTATTACCTGGGCCGAACTCGCTTTTAAAATAGCAGAGATGACCGGCCTGGATGCTAGCCTGATAAAACCAACCCCACTTAAACAGATGAACTTGAAGGTAAGAATGCCGAAAAGCAACGTATTGCAGAGTGAAAAAGGCGTAAAACTACCTACTCTTGAAAGTGCCTTGCGGCATTATGTAGATGTCACCGGAAACAGCTACCTGGGCAATATAATGGCTGTTTAAGATTCAACACAATGGCGGATTTCTCCGCCTTAAGCACTTTTGTTATTTTTGGCGTAATATAATTAGTTTAGTGATGCTTGCCGTGCCTTAAACACTGAACAAAGAAGATACTATAGATGTTAAAGGATTTCAACCCGCTTGATCTTAAAGCAACATGATTAAATTAGAATACTTCACACCGAATGATTTTCAGTTGCTGATAGACTGGATAAACAACGAAGATTTGCTGATGAACTGGGCGGGTACACAGTTTCGTTTTCCGCTTACGCCTGATAAACTGAACTGGTACATAGAGGACGCTAATGATTTCAATGATTCTGACGTTATGATCTATAAAGCTGTTGATGAAGAGAGCGGCAAGACGGTAGGCCATGTCTCATTAACTGCCTTGAACCGCCGCAACAGGTCTGCACGTATTACCAGGGTGCTTGTAGGCAATACCGGAGAGCGGGGGAGAGGCCTGGGCGAACAGATTACCCGGGCTGTTATGAAAATCGGATTTGAAGATTTCCATCTCCACCGGATGAGCCTTGGCGTTTACGATTTCAACCAGCCTGCTATACGTTGCTATAAAAAATGCGGCTTTCAGGTGGATGGCGTGCTGCGCGACATCAGCCGGCAGGGTGATACGTTTTGGAGCCTGATGGAAATGAGCATACTCGAAAACGAATGGCGCGAGCTCAATCAACATGAAGAAATAACAACTTTGTAACTAAGTCCTTTCCAAAACAATAAATAGCTTTCGATAACTAAAAAGCCCCGCTGCATTATGCAGCGGGGCTTTTATTTGATGTCCTGTCTACACAAAAACGCGATTGTCGGTATAGGTTTCTCTGAACACTTTTGGGTTGCAGCTTTTCTTTCTTTTAAATATCCGGTTAAAGTTAGATATGTTGTTGAAGCCGCATTTGTAAGCGATTTCGGCAACGGTTGCCGTGCTGTCTATCAGTAATCGCGACGCATGGCCAAGCCTTATCTCGTTTAGGCTGTCTATGAACGTTTTACCGGTACGCCTTTTTATAAACCTGCTGAAACTTGCTTCGGGCATATTCGCTATCCGCGACACTTCCGCAAGGGTTACCGGGCGGGTGTAGTTGCTGTTAAGATAATCAAACACTTTTTGTACGCGCCTGCTGTTGCTGTTCAGCCTGTCGCTGCTAAAGCTCCATTCAGAGAGTGTGCGGGTATCCGGCGCCACAGATAGGTGGTGCAATATGGTAAGCAGCTCCAGTACCGATAAAAATCCGTTCTTCTTGTCAAGTTCCAATAGCCGGTCCTTTACCGTATTAATCACCTCAGGCGTGAACGTTATACCCCTGAGCGACTTGTCAAGCATGCTTTTCACAAAGTTCATCTGGTTGCGGCTCAGAAATTTCTCGTCAAATAAATCGCGGTGAAACTGTATGGTCACCTCAATTATTTCTGTACTGGTGCAATCATGATCAAACCAGGCATGGTAAAGGTTTGGCCCGATAAGTACAAGGTCCACATCTCCGATAGTTTCTATATTACCGCCTACAACACGTTTGGCGCCGCTTGCATTAATAAGCAGGTTAAGCTCATATTCATCATGATAATGCAACGGGAAATCAAACTTTGTTTTTACCCTGTTGAATATGGTAAAACAGTCGTTTGGGGTAAGCGGAGTTATCTCATGCATTACATTGTTAGGCATATCTGCTGGAAGTGTTTACGTGCTTAAAAATCAAAGCCGCCGCGCCGGCAAATACCGGCGCCGCAGCAATGAATTCTTATATAAAACCAAGGTCATCTACATAGAAGGTGCTTGGTGCAGCTACACCAAGTGTTTGGAAGGTAATCTCGCTTATAGTAGCAGGGCTGCCTACAGCGCTAAGCGGGATGGTGTAATCGGTATATGCGCCCGGCTTTAACTCAATAGGGTAGGCCGCGCCATAGTTACCGTTTATCACCAGTTGCACACGGTCGCCCGCCTTGATCGCGTTGCCGCCGTAAACAGATACCTTAAGGCTTGTAAGCCCCTTTTCGGTAACGCTTAAGGTAGCACCTCCGTAACCCAGCTGCAAAGCGCCATAGCCGTTATCAACTGTTACGGCAATTGCGTTAGGGCCGCGTTTAGGGTGTTCGGTACTGGCGTAATTACGTGTACTGCCATAGCCGTCGTAACCTCCGTTACCCTGGCCGCCCCAGCCGGCAGAAAGTGCATCGCCGTAAATAACATATTTAAAGCCGTATGATGCTGCCGACTTTGTAGTGCCGCCCGGTGTGGTTACATAAATGTAGCTTTGTACAATGCCAGCTGGTACTTTTACCTGAATTTGCGTTGGGGTAGGTGTACCTACGATTTCGGCAGGGGTATCATCAAACTTAACTGCGGTAACACCATCGAACACGGTTCCCTTGATGGTAATAATGTCGCCCGTGCTGGCTGCCAGCGGATCAAAGCTGGTGATAGTCGGCGGTGGCTGCGCTATAGAGAAGTTGAAGTCTACCGTGCCGTATTTAGTTACTACCGTTAACTTGTTAGCCTGGCTGGGCCCGAAAGGCGTACCGTTAGGTATGGTAATAATAATCACCTTGTCTGTAACCAGCGCAGGGTTAAAGTATACCGACGAGCCGTTGAAAGATACCGAAGTGGTTGTTAACAGGTTCTCGCCAATAATTGCGTATTGGTTGTTCAGCTTACCTTCTGCAACTGTAGAGTCAAATGCCACAACCGTGCGGTCGTCATAAACGCTGCTAGAGTCTAAGGTAATGCGGTGTACTACGCCCACAATGGTGTCGGCCTTACTAACCGTGCGCACACGGCTTATGGTTGGCGCGCCCTTGCCGCCTTCAGGCTGGTCTTTTTTGCAGGCCGCAAATCCGAATACCATCAATGCCGATAGTACCCAGAAGTATGTTTTTATATTTTTCATTTTATAATGATTCTTAAAAATTATTTAAATACATAGGCTACCGGCGCTTCTTTCAGCTTAGGATTTGCTGCTACTTCCGTGGTAGGGTAAGGAAACAGGAACCCATCAGCAGGAATTGGTATCTTTTGTGAATACACCACCGGCGGCGTGTCATTACTGTAGGTGCCACGCTCCTGGTTATCAATAATTGCTTTGGCAAGCGGGTGGCTGGCAACGTTAAAGCCATCCAGGCGGCCAAGGTCAAACCAGTAATCTCCTTCAATAGCCAGTTCTATGCGGCGCTCGTGGAAGATGTCGTTTTTCGTGATGCTCGGCAGCGGGTTTAGGCCTGCGCGTTGCCTTACTTTGTTAAACGGTACCAGCGCGGCAGGGTCTGCAGTGCTGGAGTTACTGCCTAATACAGCTTCGGCCTCTATCAGCAGTACCTCTGCATAACGCATCAGGTAGGTGTTGTTACCGGTTGATTGGGCGCCACCTTTACCACCGTTATCAGCAGGGGTACCTGTCACATATTTTTTAATTCCGGCCCGCGTATTTTGCGAGTTCACATCGGTAGGTACGGTAAAGCCGCCGCCTGCCTGGTTCAGTTCAGGGTATTTATCGCCGGCAAGCATTATAGTACCGTGCAGGCGTTTGTCGCCCGGTTCGTAAGCTGTTTGCAGGTCAATTGTGGGGCCAATAACCGAGTAGCCGTCGCCGGTACCCGTAATGATAGAGTTAATGGCGAATGATGCCTGCATGGAGTTACCATGGCCGTAAGGCGCACCTGCAGCCCATTGTAAAGCAGCTACAGATTCCTCGTTGTTGTTGCTGGCTGTCTCAAACAGGTCGGTATAGGTTTTACCCGCTACGTCAACACCGTAGAGTTTAAACTCGCCGCTGTTTATGACCTTTTCTGCAGCAGCGCGCGCTTCGGCATATTTTTGCTGGTACAGGTATACTTTAGAAAGCATTGCCGTTGCCGAGCCGCTTGATACATGCCCCTGCGCTACAGAACTGCCGCTGCGTACCATCTTGTTGCAATTGGCTTCTGCAAACTGCAGGTCGCGCTCAATAAACTTGTACACATCAGCAACGGGGTTGGTATTTATCTGGAAGTTGTTTACGTAATCAAGGCTATTCTCAATAATTGGCACATTGCCAAATAACCTCACCAGGTAAAAGTATGCCAGGCCACGCATGAAGTGCGCTTCGCCAAGCGCGTTGTTAACTACTGAAGAAGGGACTGATGCAGATACCTTTGAAGGCAGGTTGTTAATAAGCGCGTTAGACTGCGCTATCACAGTAAATAGCGATACCCAGGCGTTATTAAGCTCGGTATTATCACCCGTTACCGAGAAGTTGCCAAAAGCAACCACGTCGCTGGAATAGGTGCGCGCGTTTCCGCTGGAAAGCTCGGTAATTGCCCACGCGGCCTTATTGTTCCAGCTAAACCATACGTTATTATACAGGCCGTTGGTGCTTGATTGTACCTGGTCTGCAGTTTGATAAAAGTTATCAAGCGTTATGGCATCCTCTGGTGCTTTATTAAAGAATTCCTTTTTGCAGCTGGTAGCGGTAATGCAGGTCATCACAGCTAAACCACCTAAATATTTTATATATTTTTTCATTGTTTGCTTATTAATTGATTAAAACTCAGCATTGATACCAAATGTAACGGTGCGGGCAGATGGGTACCTGCCTATATCTACGTTGGATAGCAGCGGGTTTTGATTTTGTAAGCCAATTTCCGGGTCGTAACCTTTGTAACCAGTGAAGGTGTACAGGTTTTGGCCGCTTACATACATCCTTAAGCGGTTAAGCTTAACCTTACGAATGATTTTTGACGGGAAGTTATAACCCAACTGCACGTTTTGTACCCTCAGGTAAGTAGCGCTGTGTATAAACCTGTCAGAGATCTGCAGGTTGGCATTATCTGTACCACCCCTTGGTGCCGGAATGTCTGACGTAGGGTTTGTCGGGCTCCAGAAGTTTGCTTCGGCAGCGTACTGGTTCTGGTAAAGGTTAGCCAGGCCGCCCAGCGTACGGTCAAGCAGGCTCAGGATCTTGCCACCTTGCTGGCCTTGCAGGAATATGCTTACGTCAAAAGCTTTATAGTTGAACGTGTTGGTAAAACCAAAGGTGAAGTTTGGCTGCGGGCTGCCCAGTGATTCCTGGTCATTAGCGTCCACCTTGCCATCACCGTTAATGTCTTCATACTGCACATCGCCCAGCCAGGTACGTTTGTTGCCCAGGTTGGGGTCGTTAGATACCGGGTAGCCGAACTGGATAGGGGCATTGCGCAGCTGCTCATCGGTTTTAAATACGCCTTTAACACGGTAGCCATAAAACTCGCCGAGCGGGCCGCCAACAACGGTTCGGGTAATAGGCAAGCTCAGGAAACCATTGGTAACGCTTTGAATAAGCTGAGGCAAGCCGTTAGCCAGAGAGATAACCTCGTTTTTGTAGCGGGATACAATTAAAGTGGTGTTCCACTTAAAATCTTTACCGGTGATGTTGTGTGAGTTTAAAGAAAGATCAAAACCTTTGTTTACTATACCACCTGCGTTAACATACGGCGGCGCTATACCGCCCAGGTAATCCGGCCCGCCTACCAGGTATGATGGTAGCGGCAACTGGAACAGGAATTTGCTGGCTTTACGATGGAAGTAATCAAAAGAGCCATCTATACGGTAGTTAAACAAGCTAAAATCTATACCGGCGTTATATTCTATTTGGTGTTGCCAGGTAAGATCGGGATTGGCGATACGTGCCACCAGGAAGCCTGTACCCAAACCCGTGATGGTTGGATTTAACTGCGAACCAAAAGAGTAAGGGGCAATACCTTCGTTACCCAATTGGCCATAACCTAACCGGATCTTGATATTATCGGCAACGGATTTAATAGGTGCCATGAACGATTCGTCAGACAGTCTCCAGGATGCAGCGAACGATGGGAAATAGCCCCTTTGATGGCCTGGCGCAAAGTTTGAAGAAACGTCTGTACGGATGGTGGCCGTTACGCTGTATTTGTTGTTGAAGGTGTAGATACCACGCGCAAACTGCGATTCCAGGTTGTGTGGCGCACTCTTGCGCTCGTCTACCACGGCGGTTGTTGCAGTACCCAGGTTAAGGGTTGGTACGTTGCCGCCCAAATCGTTCGTCAGGAAGCCTGATATGGTACCGCGGGTGTAACCCCAGCGCGAAGAAGAAAGCTCATAACCCAATAAAGCGGTAAGCGCGTGTTTTTGCGCGAAAGTGTGGTTATAAGTGATGTATTCCTTAACGTTATAAAAGCTATTGGTGTTCTGCTGCTCCTGCAGGGTTGCTGTAGGGTTGCTAAAGCGGCCGTATGAGTAGCTTGGATTAAACAGGTTGTTGTTAGAGAAACCAAAATCGCCGCCGGCTTCTGTACGAGCTGTAAGGCCCGGTGCAAAGCGTATCTCTGCATAAAAGTTACCGTTAAGGTTGTTACGGTTAAGCAGGTTAGAAATGCTTAGCGCCTGCTGTACAGGGTTAAGGATACCGCCCACTGCGTCAGGCGTGTTTGGCGGACCTGCGAAGGTACCATCAGCATTGTAAACTGCAACGTCTGGCGCTTGCAGCAAGGCATTGTAAATAATACCGCCGTTATCGCTGTAAACAATGTTCTCGGTAGATCGGCTACCGGAAAGTGTCAAACCTGCACGAAACCAGTCCTTGATCTGGGCATCGATATTTGAACGGAAAGAGTAACGTTTAAAGTTTGAACCGATAGCGATACCATCCTGATCAAAATATCCGCCTGAAACGTAATAATTGATACCTTCTTTACCACCTGATAAAGATAATTGATGGCTTTGCTGGTAAGCAGTACGAAAGATAGCACGCTGCCAGTCGGTACCTGGCCCAAGCAGGGTAGGGTCGGCAAATTCGCCGCGGCGGCCTGTGCCGTATACATCTGCCAGAGAATTTTGCAGAGATGCGTATTGAGGCAGCTTCATTAAATCCAAATACTTTTGCGGCTGTTGGAAACCTGCATAGCCATCGTAGCTAATGCGCGACGTTCCGCTGCGGCCTTTTTTAGTGGTGATGATGATAACACCGTTTGATGCGCGGTTACCGTAAATAGCAGCGGCTGATGCATCCTTAAGGATGTCGATGCTCTCTATATCGCTTGGGTTAAGCAATGCCAGCGGGCTTGGAGAATTTTGGCCGTTATTAGCGTTAAGTGCAACACCACCGTTAGCACCGGCCGAACCCGAAATCGGCACACCATCTATAACGTAAAGTGGTTCTGCAGCGCCAAACGACGAGATACCTCGGATGTGTACCGATGTTTGACTGCCCGGCGCGCCGGTATTTTGCGTTACGGTAACACCTGCCGCTTTACCCTGCAGTAACTGATCTACACTGGACTGCGGGATGTTGGCAATATCAGAAGCTTTTACCGATGATACCGCGCCGTTTACATCCTGGCGCCTTTGCGTGCCATAACCGATAGCTACCACGTTAACATCTGAGAGGGAAGTTGTTCCCGATTTTAAAGTAACGTTAATTGATGTACGGCCGCCGATAGTAATCTCCTGGCGCTCCATACCGATAAATGAATAAACCAGCACCCTGCCGGTTGCCGGTACATTAATGCTGTACTTACCGTTGATGTCGGTAATGGCGTTAGCCTGCGCATCTTTAACGGCAACGGTTACCCCGGGAAGGGTAACGCCCTTGTCGTCGGACACGGTTCCTGTGACCACTGTGCTGCCGGTTTGTGCCATGCCCTTGGCGCAAACAAAAAAGAAGGCAAACAGCAGTGCTATTCGTAGAATTTTCCTCATAATGGTTTAATTGGTTATTGATTGATTGTTATATTGATTTTACAGCATAAATGGTTACCTGCCTGGTTCCTTAAAGCACTTCAGCAGGTGCAAGCATTGAGACAGCAAAGCGGCCTTTCAGCATTATTCAAAAATTGTTAACTGGTGTAATTGGTTTATAACTTACTGCTCAGGGTAATTAACTGATGCGATAAGGATTATATAGAGGTTAAAATTATATCTCAATTTTTAACCGGTTGTGGCTAAATAGGGGTACAAATGTCAACCCATCATAAATTACTGATTGTCAATACGTAAAACTATGTTTAAGCTTTAATGTGCCGCCTTTTGTTACAATTGTGTACCTATTTCTATTGATGAATACCTTATAAAGTGAAGAAATAGTATCAAACAATATGGGAGTACTGACGAGTAAACAGCTGCCGGGAACATTCTTTTGCCCAAGGTAAATAGTGCTGTGCTTAAACGGCACAGTTACTGATGAAAAGGATATGACACATCGGCTTAATCACCATTGCTTAAACGGCTGTGATTAATATGTGGTTTTTGAAGGTTTAAGAATACAGATGCTTGCTGAAACTTGGAAGAAGTTCCATTTTGCGAGGAGTATTATAGCTGAATGTCAGCTACCAATTGACATGATCTTGTCAGCACAACAAGTGTAACAGGGTGTAACACCGGAAAAGCAACAATCATGTAAGTGGTTGAAAACGAGTTATTTGTATAAATGATAATTTTACCAAACTGTATCATGCTTCCAAAAACTGTAACATGAGATTTCGTTAACATCTTGATTAACAATAATTAAGGTGTTTTTAGAGCCGGAAAAGTGTATCAGGTGTAACACATCATTGTGTTACAGTTTGCCGGGGTTTAAGATTCGTTAAATTGCTCAGCATACCTGGAGGGTATAGTGTTGAACTCCGCTTTAAAGGTTTTTACAAAGTACTTCTGGCTTTTAAAGCCAACCTTATTACAAATCTGCGATATAGTAAGGTGACCGGTCTCTAAAAGCTGCGCAGCACGTTTAAGACGCATCTGGCGCACCAGTTCGTTAGGGGTTTTGCCGGTCATCTGTAGTATCTTCTTGTACAGGGTATAGCGGCTCACAAACATCTCGCCGCTCAACTCTTCTACCGAAAAGCCCGGATTGGAGATGTTGTTATCTATCAGTAGTAACACCTTTTTGATGAACAGCTCGTCGGGCGAATCTACATGCATTTCAGTAGGAGTAACCTCAACCTGTTTTTGATAGGTTTTGCGCATGCTTTCCTGCTGGCTCAGGATGTTCTTTATTTTGGATACGAGTATCTCAAAGTTAAAGGGTTTGGTCATGTAATCGCTGGCGCCGGTTTCCAATCCTTTCAATTGCTGCTCTTCGCCTGCCATAGCCGTTAGCAATATAACGGGTATATGGCTGGTACGCGGATCGGTCTTAATCTTGCGGCAGAGGTCAATGCCGTTCATCTCTGGCATGGTTATATCGCTTACCACGAGGTTAGGGTGCTGAGCCAAAGCCTTTTGCCAGCCCTTTTTGCCGTTATCAGCTTCAATAATATTAAAAGCGTCTTTAAGGTTATCCTTTATATAAAAGCGGAAGTCGTCGTTGTCCTCAACCAATAAAACGGTTGGCATCCGGGTGTCTCTGGTATCTTTTAGGCGAGCTGTTGTTTTAGGGTTAGCATTAGGTAGTTCATCCTTTTCGTGTTCAATAGTGTGCGTAGTGTCTGTGAACAGAATATCGTCTAACTGTTGCATAGGAAGTATCACGGTGAAGCAGCTGCCCTGGCCAGGTTCGCTTTCCACCGTTATCTCCCCGCCATGAAGCCGCACGAACTCTTTGGTGATGGATAGGCCTATGCCGCTGCCCTGGTTCAGCATACTCCCTGGCAGATCATTCTGGAAGAATGGCTCAAATATCTTATCTATTTTGTCGAATTGAATGCCAATGCCGGTATCCATTATTCTGATTTCCAAAGCGGTGTCGTCTTCTTGTTCAACCAGGCTAAGCAGCACACTTACCTGCCCACCCGAGTGGGTGAACTTATAAGCGTTTGACAAAAGGTTAAACAGTATACGCTCAATCTTGTCATGATCGAAGTTGATGTAGAACTCCTCTATCTCTGTATCGAACACAAAGTCGATGCTTTTTTGCTCCGCGACGTCTGTAAAAGAACAGGAGAGGTCTCTTATAAAGCTCACGATATCTCCGGAGCGTTTATGGAGTTTAAGCTCCTGGTGCTCCATCTTTCTGAAATCGAGTAGCTGATTTACAAGGTTAAGCAACCGCTTGGCATTGCGGTTAACAAGCAAAAGCTGGCTTTTTACCTCTGGATCTTTTGCTTGTTTCACTATCCTGTCAACCGGTGCCATAATCAGCGACAAAGGTGTACGAAACTCATGGCTTACGTTTGTAAAGAACTTGATTTTCATCAGGTCAAGTTCATGCAGGCGCTGGGTTTCTTCGCGTTCTTTCTCCAGTAAGAATTGCGTACGTAGTTTAGCTATGCCACGCCGCCTTATATATAACAAAACCACGGTAAAAGCCAGCGCGTATAGTATATAAGCCCAGGTTGTTTTCCAAAATGGAGGTAATATGGTAACATGTAGTGTAATCTCTTTACTTGTCCAAAAGCCAGGGTTAGAAGCACGTACTTTAAAGGCATAGTCGCCGGCATCAAGATTTGTGTAGGTTGCCTTACGGGTGAGGTTATCTGCGGCAATCCAATCCTTGTTAAAGCCATCCATGGTGTACTCAAACTTAACCTTATCCGGATCAAAGTAATAAAGTGCAGCAAACTCTACAGAAAACACGTTTTCGTTATATTTTAGTTCTATCTGCTTAGCGTCCGTAATTGAGCTGGTCAGTATAGCAGTTCCGTTAATCTTTTCTCCAACTGCAAGGCTTTTATTAAACACTTGTAGATCCGTAAACACCAGCTGAGGTACGCGTTTGCTAGTGCGTAAATCTTCCGGACGAAAAATGTTGAAACCATTTCCGCCTCCAAATATTAGCTCCCCGCTACGGGTTTTGTAAGAGGAGTAAGGCGTAAACTCACGTCCTTGTAAACCATCTTTCTCGTTGTAATTGATGAACTGGAACTTCAGCGCAGCAGATTGCCTGTTTACAATGATGTTAGACAAGCCATTAGGGGTGCTTACCCAAATGTTGTGCGCCTTGTCTTCCAGAATATCCAAAACGGTATTATCAGGCAGCCCGTCCTTTCTGGTGAGGTTAGTAAACTTACCGGAGGCAGGATCAAATATGCTTAATCCTTCACGTGTGCTCACCCAAATTAAACCTCGGCCATCGGCCAGGATGTTGTTGGTCCAGTTATTTATAATGCTCGATGGATCTTTATCGTCATGTATATAATGAGAAAATTGCCCCGTTTTTCTATTCAATACATCGATACCATAGGAGGTTACTATCCATATGTTGTTGTGCTTGTCTTCTAGTAATGCCGGAATGTAATTGGAATGGATAGAATTAGAGGAGCCTGGCGTAGGAATGTAATGTGTAAACTTACCTGTCTTCCGATTCAGCATGTTCAATCCGCCGGATAGCGTGCCTACCCACAAGTTGTGGTCAGTGTCTTCCAATATCGACCATATTCTATCGTCAGATAAACTAGTTTTATCCGACTGGCTGTGGCGGTAGTGTTTAAATACTTTTCCATCAAAACAGTCCAAACCGCCAAAGTAGGTCCCGATCCATAGCTTTTGCTCATGATCCAGGTACATGCTAGCAATTACATTGTTGGTTAAGCTGTTTGGATCAGCCGCATTGTGGAGGTATTTTTTGAACTTATTTTTTTTACGATCGAAGTACATCAGGCCGCCGCCGTTTGTCCCTAGCCACAGGTTTCCATTTTTGTCTTCCACAAATTTGTTTACATCGCTAAAGCTTAAGCTTCCGGGGTCTGACAAGTGATGCGTATAAAGCGGGAACTTGATAATACTTTCATGATAATAGCTAACTCCTCTCTTGTAGGTGCCTACCCAAATAATGCCTGTATCATCTTTATAAAGCAGTACTATGCTATTTTGGCCAACAGTTTTATTGTCGTCTTCCCTATTTAACAGGTATTTGATGCTGAAATCCTGTTTGTTCAGCAGGTTTATTCCGCCATGATCTGTAGCTATCCAGATGTTGTTTTTATTGTCCTGAACAACATTAGCCACAACGTTTGTATTTAAGCTTTCAGGGGTTATTCCTTTATCCAGGTGTTTGAACGTTTTCTGATCCCTGCTTAAATAATATACCCCGTTGGAGTATGACGGCACAAAGGCCCATACATCATCTTGTTTATCAATAAAAACTTTATAGCCGCTGTTTAACCCAATCGGCAGCTCGGGCAACTTCCTGCGGTAATCTACTTTGTGATTAAAGCCGTTGAGCCGCTCCAATACTCCCTGGTTATAAACCAGCCATATATGCCCTTTAGAGTCTACCGACAGATCAGAAACGGTATTGCTGTAGATAGCATTGCTACCCGCGGCTATGTGTATGGTCTTCGCCGTAGCGGGATTGTACTTGTAAATACCGGTAACCGAATTTAAAAACCAATAATTACCCGCCCGGTCTTTTTTGATCCTGGTTATATTTTGGGGCGGGATTTTTAACAATCTTAAAGCTTTGCCTATGTCATGGCTAAACTTTTCTGTGCGCGGATCGTAAATGTTGTAGCCCGTGCGTGTTCCTATCCATAAGGTGTTATTTGGTCCTTCAGATATCGATTCAATAAAATCATCGTTCAGGCTTGTGCTGTCTCCCTGTATGTGTTTGAAGGTCCTGAACTTGTAGCCATCGTAACGGTTTAAGCCAGAAACAGTACCAAACCACATAAAGCCTTTGCTGTCCTTTAATATACTGTTTACCTGATTATGAGACAGCCCGCTGCTTATATCCAGTTTTGAGAACTGATACTCGTTATTTTGTCCGAACAATTTAGCCGACAAAATGAGCAGAAGCAGTAGTAAAGGTGTCTTCATCAAACGGCGGAAAGCCAGGTTTTTAATAGTGACACAAAGATGCGGTAATAAGCCAACAATTTATACCCGCTTTTGCAAAAATGCAGTTACGATAATTTAATTTCAGCAACTAGTTTTAACGATGACGAAATTTTTGGTTAACTTGACACCACGCTATGATAAGAAAGATATCTACTTATTTACTCTCTGCTATCTGTTTTATACTACTTGCTTCCGCTGCGTCGGATGAGGATTGGCTAACCGCATTATTATACAAACTGGATGTTATCAGGACTAGTTATCCTCAGGAAAAGGTGCATTTACATACAGATAAACCTTATTACGCCATCGGCGACGATGTCTGGATAAAAGCGTACGTTGTTAATGCAGAAAACAATGAGCTTTCGGCTTTAAGTAAAGTATTATACATTGACATTGTTGATGATAGTGATTCGATTCGGAAAACAGTTGCTTTACAATTGGCAAATGGCTTAAGTAATGGTGTAATAAACCTGTCTGACTCAACTTTTAATACAGGAAGATATCGTATCAACGCGTACACACGCTGGATGCAGAACTTTGATACTAAGTTTATCTTCTCAAAAAACATCTGGATTGGCAATGCACGTGAACAACTAAATGTTATCGCCGATGCTAGATTAGATTCCATTTCAGATGACGGTTTTCGCGTCAACATCAAGTTTTCCGGATCTGAAAACAAATCGCCATTAGCAGGTAAACCGTTTACCTACTCTTTGGTGAACCAGAATGGAACACTATCGAACGGGAAAGTAATTACCAGCGGTACAGGTGATGCTTTTTTTAATATAAAAGTTAAGAATTGGGAAACAACTAACGGCTTGATATTGCGCACCAGCATTAAGCTGGCAAATGGAAATACCATTACCCAGTCTTTCCCTATCAAAACCTTAAAGGGGAAGTTGGATGTGCAGTTTTTTCCGGAAGGTGGCCGGTTAGTAGCCGGGTTGCGATCAAAAGTTGCTTTTAAAGTACTTTCTTCCGGAGGATTAAGTGCGGAAATAAAAGGGAAGGTTGTTAATAATCATAATAAGATTGTAGCTGAATTTACAACGGCTCACGCCGGAATGGGCGTATTTGCATTGCAACCAGTAGCAGCTGATGCATATACTGCGGTAATAGATGATAGAAGCGGCGGAGTGACCCGTTACCCCTTACCTTCGGTAGATGCACAAGGATACGTGCTTAGCATTAATCATTTAACTGATAGTGTTGGTGTACAGGTTGCATCAAGCAATTTGTTGATAGGCAAAGAGGTAGCCTTAATAGCACAGCAAAATGGGGTAGTTAAGTATGCAACTAAAATCAATCTAAATCAGCCCGTTATTAACGCACATATACCTGAAAGTAAGTTTAGTACCGGCTTGGTGGTATTTACATTGTTATCAACAAATGCTCAGCCACTTGCCGAGCGGTTGATTTTTGTTAATCATCATGATCATCTCAGAATGAAGGTTAACTTCGATAAGCCATTTTATGGTAAACGAGAACAAGTGAATATGGTGGTTTCGGTTGAGGATGCAGCAGGACGTCCTACTGAGTCTAATTTATCTATCGCTGTTACAAATGTGGCAAAGGTTGCTGTTGATAGCACAGAAGCAAGCATATACGCCAGTCTTCTACTTACTTCTGACATTAAGGGATACGTAGAAAACCCTAATTATTACTTTGCTGAAGGGTCTGAGGACAAAACTCGTCATCTTGATAATTTGCTGCTTACACAAGGCTGGCGAAGGTTTAAGTGGACGGATTTAACTGCCTATAATTCAAAGCCGCTAATTTACCAGCCGCAGCAAAGCTTAGATATCACCGGTAAAATGACCACGATAAATGACAAGCCTATAGCTAATGGTAAGGTAACATTGTATGGTAATACCTCCGACGGGATTGTTTTGCTGGATACCACTACTGACGCTGACGGAAAATTCATTTTTGAGAACCTTGACTTTGTAGGGACCTCATCATTAGTGATACGGGCTAAAAATGCGAAGAATACTGATAATGTGAAAATAACTTTAGATAGGCCAGGTAATTTAATAGTCCCGGTGGATTACGACGCTACCTTATTATCAAATAGTGGCTTAGTAAGTTTTTTGCAAAATATCGAAAAAACTCAAAAGACCAGTAGTGTGCTTAGTAATAAGGTAATAGTACTAAACGAGGTAAAGGTTAAAGACCGGTCATATCTGCAAAAAAACTCTGTTGCAGGTTCCAGCAAACTAGGTAATGCGTATGCGGACATAGTTATTAAAAAGGATAGAATTGCAATGTACCCGCAGCTGGTACATGCTTTTTACGGTTTGCCGGGTATACAGGTAAAAGGAAATGGCATATATTCTATAGGAAGAACAATATCGCTTACTAAAGCAGGGGGTAGTCCAATGCTAATAGTTCTTGATGGTGTGCAGGTTGGCTTTGATGTGTTAATGCAAATTTCACCTTATGATGTTGAAGGTATAGAGATACTAAAGCCAGGCGTTGGTGCTGCTATTTATGGTACCGAAGGTTACTGGGGGGTAGTGGTGGTCACTTTAAAAAAGGGAGGGGGTGATTTGCAGCGCATGCAGCAGACCGGACTAGCAAGAATTAAATTACCGGGATATGCTGAAGATAAAGAATTTTATACCCCTTTATATGACAAGCAAAAAGCCGACAACAATTACAATGGCCAACGTTCAACTATATTTTGGCAACCTAATTTAGTAACTAACGCCGCTGGCAACGCCAAGCTTTCGTTTTATACAGCTGATGAACCTGCCACTTACCGGATAGTGGCCGAGGGAATAAACATTAATGGCAAGTTGTTGAGGCAAGAGTTTTATGTTGATGTTAAAGAAAAATAAATTATATTTCTGCTAATCAGCGTGTTTAATGTGACTGGGTGAAAATATGAATAAAAAATTTGCACCTCTAACTAAAAAAGCTACCTTTGCATTCCCTTTCGGGATGTAGCGTAGCCCGGTATCGCGCCACATTTGGGATGTGGAGGCCGCAGGTTCGAATCCTGCCATCCCGACGATACCACATATCAAACGATATGGAAAGCCTGTAAATCAATTATTTACAGGCTTTTTTGTTTTCCTGCCAACGCAAATTATATCAAATCATCGCAAGTTATCCGTCACCTAACTGAACACCTCTTTTCGTTTCATACTTTTGAGATATTCAAAAGTTGTTTAAACAACTGTAATACAATAGGTTAAATGGCAATGAACTTGCGTTTTTTTTCGCTGATTTGAGCCGATCTTTTGATACCATTAGGTATGATTTAACACCAAATAAATGTAAATGGTTTAATTAGATCAATGTTATGAAAGCGATCAACACATTCAGTGTCCACTTCAATCTGCGGACAGAAAAAGGAAGAAGGGAAAGCGCCGGTTTATGCGGCAATTAAAGTTAATGGAGAGAAAGCCATGCTGGCACTCAAGCAGAGCGTTGCTACAAGGTGCTGGGACGTTCGGAAAGGTATGGGGAAAACGACGACCGCTGAAGGCAGGGAGCTTAACTCTTCAACCATTTGGGGCGTGTGCCTTCCGGCGAATCGCCGCCGATTAACGCTTTGAACTGTGCAATCAGCTTCTCGCCGAACGCTTCCAAGTCTTCTCGGGTGATGATTTCTGTTGCCATTTTTATTAATTTTGTAATGAATTTCAAGCTTAAAGGCATTAGATGAGACAAGAGTTAATTTGTCTGAATCTAATATGCGTTGCTCTGATACAAAATTGAGTGAAGGGAATGGAGATTTAATCCGAGGGTATCCGAGTCGGATTTGATTTTATTAAGGATTTAAAGCTGATACCGTAAAGTCATAGGTTATATCAAAAGATAGGCTAGTTTTAATCTCATACAGTACTGATAATGTTCAGTTATCTTCCCGAAGCGCTGAAAGTCTTATCAAAGTATAAAGATCATCCGCGGTGCGAAAACAAAGATATTGTGCTGCCGATGTTAAGCAATCAGAAAATGAACGCCTATTTAAAAGAGATCGCCGACCTTTGTTACGTTCGCAAGCATTTGACCTTCCACCTGGCCAGACATACTTTCGCTACCACGGTCACGCTATCCAATGGTGTTCCTATCGAAACAGTGAGCTAAATGCTTGAGCACACTGGATTGAAGACGACCCAGCATTATGCCAAAATACTCGATGTCGAAGTGAGCCAGGATATGAATTCTCTTAAGGAAAAGCTTAAGAGAATAAGCGCAAATTACAAAAGCAGTCAACTTAAATTTGTAACGCGATAAATGCTAAATTATGAAAGAGATTAAAGAGGATCCAATGCCGCCAGGGAATTGGTCATCAGCCAGATATATTTAAACGCACTTGCAGAACGCTATCAGGTTGAAACGAAAGTATTGAACCAGGCAGTCCAGGGTACATAAAACATCTCCCCGCTGATTTTATGTTTAAACATACGACATAGGGATGGGATGACTTGAAGTTGGCGAGGCAGAAGAAGCTCCCCAAAGTGTACAGAACATGGCATATGATGCTGTCAAGTGTTTAAATAGTGAACAAGCTATACATACGATTCATTGAATTACTTAAATTAGGATTTAGCTATTATTGTGTAACGGAATTTTGCTTTGGTGCGTCATTACTATATACCTGATTTACTCATGAAAATCCTTTTCCTTATCTTGATGTTATTAATTCCATTTGTATCATCAGCCCAACAGTGCGACTGTCTGCAAAATTTTGATTATACGGTCAACCATGTCAGAGAAGATTATGCCGGGTATAAGGATAAAATCAAAGCGAGAAATAGAAAGGGGTTTGATAACTTCACAAGTTTACTGAGAAAGAAAGCAATGACCGCAGATCGTGTGGACTCATGCTATATTATTTTGAGGACATGGACGAATTATTTCCGGGACAACCACCTCCGTGTTCAATTGGATTGGCGTTATAGGCAGAAATACCCGGAATCAGTAAAATTATTGAATAAACGTTTTGCAAAACCAAAGAACATTAATGTGTCAACTGAAAAATTAGAGGCATTGACTAATATCCGGATACTTGATGAAAAGACAGTTCTATTAAGGCTTCCGTCCTTCGAGTGGGGCGAAAAGAAGATGATTGATAGCTTACTGAAAGCATATGATCAGCAATTAAAGAGAACACCAAACTGGATCATAGATCTTAGAGGGAACGTCGGTGGCACTGATTATGCCTTTAGTGGATTAATGCCATTCATCTACACTGACCCAATACACATAAAACCTGATGAGTTTCTTTCTTCAATAGACAATATCCAAATTCTGGCTGAAAATCTCAAAGATAGTGACCTTTCACAGGCAGGCAAGGACTTCATAACCAACTTGATTGGATTAATGAAGCAACATCCGAACCAATTTGTCAATCCTTCAGGGAAGGATAACTTCGATATCAGATTAGATACGGTTTATCAATATCCGGCCAATGTAGCCATTCTGATCGATAGAAACACGGCTAGTTCCGCAGAATCTTTTTTATTGAGTGCTGTGCAGAGCAAGAAAGTAAAAATATATGGGGAAAATTCAGCCGGAACCTTGGATTATAATAACACGCAATTTTTTGATATACCGTGCAAGGACTTTAATCTAGTTATTCCTATCGGACGTTCTAAACGACTGCCTAAAAATCCAATCGATAACATCGGCGTTAGACCAAACATTCGAATAGATGAAGCACATCCTGATAAGATCAGTTTCATAAAGGGGCTATTGGATAAATAGACGTTTAATTTAGAAATTGCTATTTAGGTGAGCGAACGCTGCGAAAAGCAGGATTGTTAATAGCAAGGCCAACAATTAAAAGTAAACAGCAAGGCATAACGGCCTGAGAAACCCAACCGCCTGCCCGCTGCTAACATCTTTTTAATCAATAATAAGTTCAAACTTCAAGAAGGCTTCCCGCTTCCCAGAAATAAAAAGGGATTTTGTATTTCGTTAAAGCTTAGTTGGTAAGGGCTATTTGACCAATAATCTTTTCACATTTAGTCATAAAGAAACGCTTATCGAATGAGTCGAGGCTCTTGTTTTATTTCAGCTGAATTTGTATCTTTAATCCTGAAAACAGGGAGTTACCTAAGTGAACACCTGCTTTGATTAGTTTTGATTAATACGTTGATAATTAATAATTTACAAGCATTGGTTATCGTCCTGCCATCCCGACAACAGTCTTTTTGCTTTATAAGATTTTCTTTTTTTATTTTTAGTATAAATGCGCGTAGACCGGCTTACGACTGTCGTACTTTTAAAATAATGGGTGCTTTTACACGCGGAGTGATCAGTCGTCTCGTAAGCTTTTGATAGGGTTTGCAGTTGCTGCGTTAATTGCCTGAAAACTTATGGTAGCAAGTGCAATAACTAACGCAGTTATTCCGCCTACCGCAAACAACCACCAGCTTATATCAATACGGTAAACGTAATTATGCAGCCATTGGTTCATGTAATACCACGCAATTGGTGCTGCAACCATAAATGCAATACTTATAAGTGTAATAAATTCTTTTGAAAATAAATAAACAATGCTGCCGGCTGTAGCTCCAAGTACTTTCCTGATACCAACTTCTTTAACTCGCTGTACAGCCATGAAGGAGGCCAATCCGTACAACCCCAGGCAACTTAGGAATATGGCTATTGCAGCAAAAAGCTTGTATAAAGCTGCCAATTGACTCTCCTGTTTATAAAAGCTTGCTATCTTTTCGTCTAAAAACTTATACTCATACACAAAGTCAGGAAAGGATTCATCAAATACTTTCTTTATACCCAGTATTGTAGCAGGCATATTTGTTGTTGAAAGCTTTATTCCTGCCTGGTTGTACATGGTATTGTTTGTGGATATGAGCAATGGTGCAAGACCATGACGAAACGACCGGTTATTAAAATCTTTAACTACACCAACTACAACACACTTAATTTGGTCGCTCCAAATACTTATTTCTTTATTAAGTATGTCATTGGCGTTTTTAAGGCCCAAGTTTTTTACTAATGATTCATTTACCAAAAACTCTCTTGTAAGATTAGACGGCCGAAGGTTCCTGCCTGCAATGATTTGTAATTTGTAAGCAGAAACGTAATCGTCGTCGGCAAATTTGGTTATCACCTTAAAGTCTGTTTCTTTGATGGAATGATTAAACCGGATTGTGTTCCATGTGTCACCTCCATTCTCAACCGGAGCATTAGAACTGTAGCTTACTGTTTTTACACCATTTAATTCCAATAATTGATTCTTTAAATAATCAAGCCTGCTAATGCGAAGGCTGTCTACCCGGAAAGGAATATTTATAATTGCTTCTTTATCAAACCCAAGAGGCTGATTCATGAAATAATGCATCTGCTTTACAATGATAAAGGTGGCGATGATAAGTACCTGTGCAACTATAAACTGAAAAGCAACTAAACCTCTTCTAAAAGTAATTCCATTGTTAAATGATATTTTACGTTTTAAAGCATTAATGGGATTGAACCTGGACAAGACAATTGCGGGATAAAACCCCGCAAGAGCCGTAACAACTATGGTCACAAATAAAAGGAACAGGGGCAACTGTGGATCGCTAAATAGGCTTAGTGAAAGGGATAGCTCTAATAAGTGGCTGAGATAAGGTAGTGCAATCAGGGTTATTACGATCGCTAAAATCACCGCGCAAATAACTATTAAAAATGTTTCGGTTAAAAATTGTATTTGCAACTGGACTTTACTACTTCCTAAAACCTTTCGTACACCCACTTCCTTGGCACGATTTACCGCTTGCGCCGTTGATAGGTTGATAAAGTTAACGCAGGCAATTGCCAGGATAAAAGCAGCAATTAACCACAACACATTCAAAAGATTATTACTAACTGTTTTATTACTGTAATTACCTGCTTCTGCGTCATAATGCACCAAATTTAAAGGTTGTAAAATATGACTATCTCTATTAGCCGGCGACTTAACCCTTTTAGAAAAAGTGCCTAGTTCCCTGTTAAAATCATTAATTGTTGCATTACGCGGGAGTAAGACATAGCAACCAAAATTTGATACGGTTGTATTCCAATCGGTAGACTGAGCCAGGTAATTTCCGGTAAATCCTGTTCCGTAAGAAACCACAATTTTCAACTGTAAGTCTGTGTTTGCTGGTATAGAAGATAAAATACCCGATACTTTTAGCACATCTGTACCGTGTTCAAACATAAACCCTCCTGCTTGCAGCTTAATTGTTTTACCAATTGCTGTTCTCCAGTTGCCAAAGTATTTTTCGGCTATCTCTTTCGTAAGTAATACATTGTTAGGGTCTTTAAGTGAGGTGTATGTGCCTGCTAACAGCGGAAAGTCAAACACCTTGAAAAATTCGGGAGTGGTGTAAAATACTCCTTGCTGTTCGTTAAATAACTTTTGGCTACTTGCGTCGTTATTCCCAACCATTAGCTCATCATTCTGGCTCGCAAAAACCGGAACAATCTGTTCTGCCTGTGGAAAAGCAGTTTTCAGTGCTGCCGGCAGCGGAAAGGGGACATCTTTGCCATAGGTAACAGTTGAAGATTCTGTGTGATGGTATTCTGTCAACACTCTATAAATCCTGTCTTTATGTGTGTGAAAGCCGTCAAAGCTTTTTTGATATTGTATAACCGTGAATATGATTGTACAAACAGCAATGCCGACGGCCAGCCCTGTTATATTAATGGCGGTATAACTCTTATTGCGGGTTAGATTACGCCACGCGATTTTTAAATAATTTTTGTACATATAGCTGCGGTTTAATTTCTTCTGAGACCAACTTGGGGTTGTTTCAGGGGTTGAAATTATAGACCCAAACTGTGAATTACTGCCCATGTTATAAGATGGGAGTTCTTTTTTTAGGCTGTTTTTAAAGTCGAGCGGGCTTTTTCCTGTTGCTTGCTTAAAAATACGATTAAAGGTGCTTTGAGAACTGAACCCCGACTCATATGCAATACCCAGGAGTGTTATATGGCTATGAACGGGGCTCTGCATTTTTTTTATCACATCGCTAACGCGATAATCGTTAACAAAATCGTTGAAACTTTTCTTAAAAACCGTGTTAATAACTCGGGATAGGTCATGTGTGCTGAGCCCAACTTTGCCAGCAAGTGTATTAAGGTTCAGGTCCGGGTCTTGATAATATAGGCTTGTTTTCATTGCTTTCTTCAGCTGTAAGCCTTTTTGCTTAAGGTCTAACGGAAGCAATGGCTTTGATCCTGGAGCTGCCTTGGTGTGAATGGCGCTTTGCTGCTTTAAAAATGCGGATACAGCCATCCATATCATTGTAATCCCCAACGTAACACATAGAGAATTGTAAACGTACACTAGTGATTTATAGGGGTGATAGAAATGGTACGCTGTTAAAAGAAGTATATACAATAGCCATTGCAGTGCAAATGCGATTAACAAGCGTTGCAGCCATTTAAATTCATATAGTTGGCGGTCGTTTGCAGCATTAAAGCCAAGATTTTGATAGAATAGCCTGATTTTTATCAATGAGCGGTAAACATAGGCTATTATTAACGCAGCGGTAATTAGTTGTATAGACGGGTTTAGTTGCTTGAATACTAAAGTGTTGTAGATAGCTGCACCAGTAATTAAGCTCTCCCTTATCTGCATTGCTAGGAATAATAATTGTAGCAGCAGAGGAATAAGACATAGGATGTCTTTTTGGCGTAGCTGACAACTTGGTTGGGTTAGTTTAAGTACGTAGAAGTAAACTGACGGACCCAGTGCAGGTAATAATTGTAGTGGAATCCAATTCCAATGTGGAAGGTAAGTCTCTAAACGGAGATCATCGCCTAAAATACCGGCTATCCAACCTATAATGGTAAGTAATGCAAATGCAAGAAAGCGGTTTGCAGTAGTATTTGCATTTTTAATAAACCACAGCAGCAGGAAGAAAATGAATCCGGTAAATACCGTGGCTAAGTAAACAAGGCCAAATAGGTTTATATGGAAAGTATATGTATTCAAGTTGGTTTTTCTTCAATCCAGGTTACTAACAGTCAACTACTAATGTAGCAGAAAATAAGTAGAATGGCTATGAATTGAACAGCAATCTTGAGTTCGTAAAGCTATTAATACACCTGTACAGGAGTTCTTCTAAAGAGAAAGCTTTTAACCTTAGACTACAGTAGCAACATTATCCTGTTGTGCGGCTGCTTCGTTATTATCTTTCAAAGTCGCAGGACGATTGTAACCAAATAACAATCTTTCCTTTATAACAGCAGCAACTTCGGTAGGTACCAGTTCTTCCCACCCTTCAGCACCTTGTTTTATTAACTGTAGTACCTTATCGGTTTCTACACTAAGATTGCTTTCGTTATAATGCCTGATGTCTTCTATTTTGTTATTAGCGATCAGGTATCTGTATAGGTCTATAAGGTGTGGCGGCGGGTAAAACCTGAGGCAGTTCCATATAATGCCATCGCGCAGGGTAGGGTAGATAAAAAGCTTAACCTTGCGGCTAAACAAAGTGGCAAACGATTCCAGAATACCACCCGGCAGATCTTGGTAATGTACTTCCGAGAATATGTATTCCAGGTTAGGATAGCCTAACACCACACCCATCTTAAGCTTGGTGATCTTAGAAAGATAGGCTACTAATTTATAGTACTCGTGGAAATTGGAGATCAATACTGTTTGACCTAATGAACAAAGTATATCAACGCGATCAAGGAAGTCCTTTTCATCTATTTCCGCAAGCGGATCAGCGTCGCGCTCCTTCAAGGCTTGCAACGTAAGCTCGCTGATTACCACCACGTTCGAACTATCAACATCAGCCTCCTGCATAAATTGCTTCACGCCGGTATTCAGCATGTCCAGATGAACGTTGATGAGCGGCCTGAACCTGCCGCGTACCACTACAATATGCTTTTTGTATAATACTTCTGATGGTTGCTGGTTTTTACCGTCCGGGCCAAAAACGGCTGCGTCAGTAAAGCCGTATTTAACCAGGTGAAGGCTCACTAAACGGTTATCTACGTGGGTAAAGTCCGGTCCTTCAAAGCGGATCATGTCTATTTGTATCCGGTCGCGTGACAGATCGTCCATCAACGAGAGCAGGAACACAGGTGGATTATCATTATAGTGGAAGCACGCATAGATCAGGTTTACGCCCAATATACCCACTGCCTGCTGCTGTAGTATATTGTCATTATCCAGCATCTTTACATGCAGCACAACATCGTTGAACGGACCGTTAGGCTTTAGCTGAAAACGTACGCCCATCCAGCCGTGGCCTTCGTTGGTTTTATGGTAATTAAGTGCCGAAGCAGTATCCGAGAAAGCGAAAAATGTAGTGTTATCTCCGCGTTGCGTAGCAAGGCGCTCAATTAACAGATCATATTCGCGCTCCAGCATGGCCATGAGCCGGTTTTCACTTACGTAACGCCGACCCGGCTGTGCACCATAGATTGCATCTGAAAAGACCATATCATAAGCCGACATGGTTTTAGCAATAGTACCTGATGATGCGCCGGCTTTAAAAAAGTTTGCTGCCACGTCCTGACCTGCGCCGATCTCTGCAAAGGAGCCGTAGATACTTGGGTCGAGGTTAATGGCCAGGGCCTTTTGCTTGGTTCCAATATCTTTATTGTGAATGGCTGCCATAATAGCTGTTTAAGTATTGCCTGAATAAATGAACGGGGCTTCCGTTAAAACGCGTAACAGAAGAGAATTTGTACCCGCGTTTTAAAAATATACACGAAATTACGAGTTTATCGCAAAATTTACATCATAATTGTATCACAACTGAACACAGATGATCAATTGAAATCTCCTGTAATTGCTTTAAACCGACCTTATTCATGACAGCAAAAAAAATAAAAGAAAAATTCGCAGATACTGCGGAAGTAGATATTTATATGCAAAAGCTTGATCATCCTTTGAAAGATGTTCTGCAAGCGCTGCGCCAAGTTATCTTGGAGAGTAGTAACGAAATTGGCGAACACATCAAATGGAATTCACCAAGTTTTCTGTTTACAGGTGAAATGTCTCCGTTTGATCCGAAAGAATACAAAAGGTACATCATTGTTTCTAATATGTTGCAAAAGGAATGCGTACGATTGGTTTTCCTTTCTGGTGCAAAATTAAATGACCCCGGACAACTATTAACCGGGAATTACACTGATGGACGGCGTATTGCAATGTTTCATAATCTTGCGGAAGTGAGCGCTAAGAAACAGCAACTGCAACAATTGATCGCACAATGGCTGGAGGTACTAGAGCGTTAGTATTTACTTGCTAACCTATGTTTTAGATATAGTCGTCACAAAGCTGTTACACATAAGTATTCACAGTTAAATAAATTTGTGCTCAGGCAATTTTTCTCAATATTAGCATCTGTAATGCACTAAGTATTTAGTTGCACAAAAAGCACTCAATTAACTGACTTATATGATTAAATCTTTGAAAATAGCGCTGCTTACCCCTACAGTAGCAATTATGGCGCTATCTGCAACCGCGCAAACCGCCGGCCAGCCAAAGCTGGTAGAGAAGGTGGTAAAAAAGGGAACCGAACTGGTGATCCCTTTTGAAAAATATGTTTTACCTAATGGGCTAACAGTTATACTTGCCGAAGATCATTCCGATCCGCTGGTGCATGTAGACGTAACTTACCACGTAGGTTCCGCACGCGAAGAAATTGGTAAGTCGGGTTTCGCGCACTTTTTTGAACACATGATGTTCCAGGGTAGCGATCACGTTGCTAACGGCGATCACTTCAAGATCATCACAGAAGCGGGCGGTACGCTTAATGGTTCAACCAACCGCGACCGTACAAACTATTACGAAACTGTTCCGGCTAACCAGTTGGAGAAAATGCTGTGGCTGGAATCTGACCGCATGGGTTTCCTGCTTGATGCTGTTACTCAGCAAAAATTTGAGGTACAGCGCGCAACAGTAAAGAACGAGCGTGGCCAGAACTATGATAACCGCCCGTACGGTTTAGCCAGCGAATACACCTCTAAAAATCTTTATCCTTATGGTCACCCATATTCATGGTTAACCATCGGGTACATCGAAGAACTGAATAAAGTTGGTGTAAACGACCTGAAAAATTTCTTCCTGCGCTGGTACGGGCCTAACAATGCTACTATTACAATTGGCGGCGATCTTAACCCAAAGCAAACACTTGCATGGGTAACTAAGTATTTCGGCAGCATCCCGCGTGGTCCTGTAGTGAAGAGCGCTTCTTTCCCTGCACCGGTACTTACAGCAGACCGTTATGTGTCTTACACCGACAACTATGCCAAGCTGCCGTTACTGTCCATTACTTATCCCGGTGTAAAGATTTACGACAAGGACATGTCGCCTCTTGATGCATTATCTGAGATAATAGGGCAGGGCCGTAATTCCATATTCTATAAGAACTTTGTTAAGACCCGCAAAGCGGCACAAGCCTCAATGAGCTCGTCTAACACAGAGCTTGCAGGCGAGATCACGCTGCGTGTAGTACCATTCCCGGGACAAACCTTGGCTGACAGCAAGAAGCTGATCGAAGAGTCTTTTGCTGAGTTTGAGAAAACAGGTGTTTCTGATGAAGCGCTTGTCCGTTTCAAAGCAAGTGCAGAGGCCAACTACATCAATGGTTTGGCAAGTGTAAGCGGAAAAGTATCTGAGCTGGCACAAGCCCAATATCTTACCGGTGAGCCTAACCAGATAGGTCGCGAATTAGCGGATATCCGTGCGGTGACCAAAGAAGATGTAATGCGGGTATACAACAAGTATATTAAAGGAAAGCCTGCCGTTATCCTCAGCGTTCTGCCAAAAGGCGGTACTGTACAGGCAGTTGCTCCGGATAACTACACCGTAAACACCGCTGGGTACAAGGCACCTGATTATGGCTACAATGGCTTAACTTACAAAAAGGCTACTGATAATTTCGATCGTGCTGCAAAGCCTGGCGTAGGGCCAAACCCGGCTATAAAGGTACCGGCTATATGGACAGCCAAAACGCCAAACGGTATAGATATCATAGGTACGCAAAATAGCGAAATACCATCTGTATCTATGAACATCTCTATTAAAGGTGGCGGATTGTATGCAGTTCAAAATCCTTCTAAGGCTGGCGTTGCAGGTATTGTGGCCCGTATGATGAACGAGGATACCAAAAACTACACTGCGGAACAGTTTACATCAGAACTTGACAAGTTGGGCAGCAACATCAGTGTGTTTGCCGGTAATGAAGAAATAGCCATCGTCGTATCATCACTTACCAAAAACCTGGCTAAAACAATGACGCTTTTACAGGAGCGCCTGCTGAACCCTAAGTTTACCCAGGACGCACTAGACCGCATCAAGAAACAAACGCTGGAAGGCTTTAAGCAAGCTAAAACGCAGCCTGCTGGTGTAGCCTCTACTGTTTACAGCAAAATACTATACGGTACTGATAACGTGCGTACTTATGCAACAGGCGGAAACGAAGAAACCGTTGCCGGTATAACATTGCAGGATGTACAGGATTATTACGACAAGTACTTCACTCCATCTCAAACTAAGATTGTGGTGGTAGGTGATGTAAATCAGGGTACCGCCCGCGGCAACCTTGCTTTCCTGAATAACTGGGCTGACAAGAAAGTAACTTTACCAACACCTGCTGAAGGCAAAACTTTTGATAAAACAACCCTTTACATTGTTGATATCCCGGGTGCTGCACAATCAGAGATCCGCATTGGTTACCTTGATAAGTTGAATTACGATGCTACTGGTGATTACTATAAATTAGGTATTGCCAACTACATTCTTGGCGGAGCGTTCAACAGCCATATCAACCTTAATTTAAGGGAAAAACGCGGCTGGACCTATGGTGCACGTTCCGGCTTTAGCTCAGGTAAATATGGCGGCGATTTCACCGCTTCTGCAGGTGTACTTGCTACCGCTACAGACAGCTCCGTAGTGGAGTTTATAAAAGAGATCCGCAACTACCAGGCAAGCGGCATTACTGCCGACGAGTTAAAGTTCACTCAAACTTCAATTGGCCAGTCTGACGCGCGCCGTTATGAAACTAACGGACAAAAGGCAGCATTCCTGCAACGTATACAGGATTATGATCTTAAGCCTACCTACGTAGACGAGCAGAGCAAAATATTATCGACCATTACGCCGGCCGAAATAAACCGATTGGCAGCTAAATACCTGAACACCGATAACATGGTGATTTTGGTAGTTGGCGATAAAGCAAGAATATTACCCGGATTGCAAAAACTGGGTTACCCAATTGTTGAGCTTGATGCCGATGGCAAGCCTAAGCAGTAAAACTTAACCCTATGAAAACGCAAGCCGCCTTCAAGTAATTCGAAGGCGGCTTTTTTGTTAAATATCAGGCAACAAATAAGTACGTAGCACTCTAGTACTCTGTAAACTCCTCATCAGGATAGCACCAAAGCCAGCGCTCGCCGGGCTGTGCTGATGCAATTACAGGATGCCCGTCGGCGTGGTAGTGCTTGGTCATGTGTTGTTGTGGCGATTGGTCGCAGCACAACGTTTGTCCGCAGGTTTGGCAGGTACGCAGGTGAAACCACGTGGTGCCGTGTTTTATGCACTCTTCGCAAACGGGTTCATCGCCAATTTTTACTTTGTTAATAGCCTGCAAATGCTGGCAAAGTTCGGGGTTGTTCATAAGGGTAAAATATAGTCCTAATATAATCAAAGGGCGTAATACAACAGGCGTCTATCAAGAAAACTTCATGTATACTCTTCTTAGTATTCTTATAAGTGATTAAGTAAATACGAGTAAACAGAAATTAATTACTAAAAATATTAGTAATTTTGATTTGATATGAATATGGATAGAATTACCCGGAAGCTGGGCATTTTAGCTGATGCTGCTAAATACGATGTATCGTGTGCCAGCAGCGGGAGTAAGCGGCAAAATAAAGATAAAGGCTTGGGCAATGCCAGTAACGGCATATGTCACTCTTATACCGAGGATGGCCGTTGTGTGTCGCTGCTGAAAATATTGCTGACCAACCATTGTATTTTCGATTGTGCTTATTGCGTATCGCGCAAGAGTAATGATATAGAACGCGCCGCTTTTACCGTGCAGGAAGTGGTAGACCTCACCATAAATTTTTACCGGAGAAACTATATAGAAGGTTTGTTCCTGAGTTCGGGAATATTCAAAAATGCTGATTTTACTATGGAACGCCTGGTTCGTGTGGCAAAGAAACTCCGTACCGAACATAACTTCAATGGCTATATACACCTTAAATCAATTCCCGGCGCCAGCGATGAGTTAATGCAGGAGGCCGGTTTATACGCCGACAGATTAAGCGTAAACCTGGAGATGCCTACTGTAGCCGGGCTAAAACTACTTGCACCGGATAAGGACCAAAAGGACATGATAAAGCCTATGGCTTATCTTAAACATGCTATTATACAGAACAAGGATGAAAAAAAGCTATTTAAAAAAGCACCCATGTTTGCGCCCGCAGGCCAAAGTACGCAGATGATTATTGGTGCAACTCCCGAGAATGACAGCGAGGTGCTAAGATCTGCCAATTACTTTTACAGGAATTTTAACCTCAAAAGGGTTTATTACTCCGGCTATGTACCGGTTTTGGCAGATAATCGCTTGCCTGCGCTAAATACGTCGGTGCCGATGGTGCGGGAAAATCGTTTATACCAGGCGGACTGGCTAATGCGCTTTTACGGCTTCCGGGTAGATGAAATTGTTGATAATACTTCGCCCCACCTTGATCTGGAGATAGACCCTAAACTGAGCTGGGCCATCCGCAACATGCAGGCTTTCCCAATAGACGTAAACAAGGCCGACCTTCAGTTAATACTCCGGGTACCTGGTATAGGGCTGTTGTCTGCTCAAAAAATTGTAAGCGCGCGTAAGTTTGGTAAGTTAAATTGGGAGCAGCTGAGCAAGATAGGGGTGAGCGTAAACAGAGCCAAATACTTTATTACCTGTAACAGCAGCCAATTTGAGCGGCGCGACCTCACCGGAAACAACATCAGGCAGTTTATTTTGGCCTCATCGCAAAGCAAGTATCTTAAAAATAACCAGTCGCAGCTTAGCTTATTTTAACCATGCCTTTAACCAATTTAGTTTACGACGGAACGTTTGAAGGTTTGCTCACCGCAGTGTTTGAAGTTTACGAACATAAGTTAGATAAGGTGAAGCTGCAAAAAGGGCCCCTTGAAGCCGGCGCTTTGTTTGAGGAGGTTAAAGAGGTAATTACAGACCAGGCAAGGGCGCAAAGGGTATTAAAAGGGCTTAAACAACGCCTGTCGTCTATTGGTGTGCAGCGGCTTTACGCAGCGCATTTGGCCGATATGGAGGGAGAGGACACTACATTATTAGGGTTTATACGATATGCCTTCGATACAAAGGATAATATTGAGGAAGATTACGGAAATCGGTATGTGATGCGCGTGTCAGGACTGGTACGAATGATAAGGCGCGAAAAGCACAGGATGGAAGCTTTTGTTCGTTTTCAGAAGTTGCAGGACGGGACGTTCTACAGTGCCATCGAGCCGGATTTTAATGTGCTGCCGCTGCTCATCAGGCATTTTAAAAGCCGCTACGCCGATCAGAAATGGATGATTTACGACCTTAAGCGCCGTTATGGAATCTATTATGATCTGCACGATACCGAATTTATAACCATGGATTTTTCGGAGGCAAATTATCCGGCCAATGTTTCAGCAGCGTTCACAGAAGATGAGACCTTATATCAGGACCTTTGGAAAACGTATTTTACTAATGTAAACATCAAATCACGCAAAAATACTAAGCTTCACCTGCGTCATATTCCCAAAAGGTATTGGAAACATTTGACAGAAAAAATCTGAATTGTGGGTTTTTACGCGTTTTCTTTAAAATATATTTTTTCTTTTTTCTTGACTTCTATTATATTCTGTGAATAAGTTTGTTGCAGCTTATTTGTGGATTACGCAGCTAGTGTGTTGATCCTCAGTATTAACTAAATGTTAAGATGTGGATGTAAGGTGTGGAAAACCTGTTAACAACAAAATTAATTTTTTTTCAAAAAAGACTTGACACGTATAGGGTAAAGTCCCGATATTGCAAATATCAAGAACGACGTACTTTGACAGCCTTACAGGATTACAGAAACTGAATCGGGTGAACCTCCGGGGGAACTAAAGATCAGGGAAGTGCCTGAGCCAATTAAAGGGAATGGGATACGAAAGTAAATTATCCCTTAAAATGGTTAAAAAGGTATTATAGATGTTGCAAAACTTTACGGAGAACGGCATCGGAAATAATGACCTTGAAGCAATCAGCGTTTGCAATCAATGATAACTCGGCGTTTCTTAGAAACATACGGTACATCAGCGTTGCACAAGTAACGACAGAGTCGACTTCCCCTCGGAAGATGGCATGATCGGTATTCGCACAGAGACAGTAGCTCACCGGCGTCCGCAAGGAGATTGGTGCAGTTAAAGTAGCTTGTGATACAGATGCAGTCAACTTCGCAAGGAGACAGATTTAGTCCGCACAATGTGTCAGCATTTGAGTCATCAGTATTTTCAAGAGAGTAGGGTTAGCCAGTGTTGCAGGTAACAATGATGAGATCGGGTCGGTTAACTTACACAAAACTTGATGCTTTTGAAGCGGCTAAGGCCAACACAAGAGTTAGGAAACGGAAGTCCATTCGCAAGAACAGGCTTCCGTTTTCCTGTTTTAGGGTTTTTTTAGTCTCCGCAAATAGGATAACACTGGCGGTAGTTAAGCCGGTGCACATCTTGCTGGATGTAACTACATATTATTAGATGGAGAATTGGGTATATTATCGATCGGTTATTGACGGAGAAGAACTACGTATTAGTGGCTTGAACATTTGGGATCACGAATGGAATAACACCCGGTTATGGACTACTGTTAAAGATCCGATTTACCAACAGGACCGTACCATGAATATATATACCATTACTGCCGGAGAAACGACCATCACCTTTGCAGCCGGTGAGTTTTCTAACTTGGTATGGGGATTTTACCTTCCAGGTTGAGCCTTTAATCAGTAAACCAAATGTTGCTAATTACCGCGTAATACGCAGGCTGTTGCAAATAAATTTGCTGTCCCAAGCTAACTGTTTACAAGTGTCCCACCATGCTATTGTAAAATACGTGAAATGGATGTATGAAGCTGTATATCATATAATTGTGTTTGTTATATAAAGTATTTGTACTGTCCCGGGGTGTCCCGCTATGAGTTGGTAACTTATTGTGAATCAATTATATGAATTTTTTAGGTGTCCCGGGTGTCCCGCTTTCCAAGCGGGACACTTTATAATACAAAAGCGACTATGAACTAATGTTCGTAGCCGCTTTTTATTAAGATATCTACTTAAGTGCTATTTAGAAAAGCATACGGTTTTCAGCTTAAGAGTATAGTCCGGGTGTAAAGGCTCATTTGTTTGTGCAAGGCGTTGCGACCCCACATTTGCCGGACACGCAATTCCATTCGGAGCATCGTAAATAAGGTCTGGTTTAACTGCGATCAACTCTTTAGGCGCATAGATCTGTGTTTTAGTGATAGAGTAACCACTTGGAATAAAACGTATATAATAACCATCGGGATGTAAGGACCAGATACCTGATGGTACTTCAGGGTCGGGTTGCGGAGCAAGTCCCGCCAGTATAGCGTATCTCTCCATTTCTTCATAAGACGAGGAACCCGAAGCCGCAAGCCTGCGGATATTGTTCTCTGCTTCAAAAACGCTTTGTACAGCCGGCGGCAATTGGTCCTTAGCTTTCGCCATGAGGTTTGCCGGTAACACGCCAAGAGCGCCACCTTCCAGCATAAGTAATTGCTGTGGTGTTAACAGTGTACTTGCGGTAAGTTTAATGTCGTTACCCATATCTACAAAACGGGTGCGGGCAATAATAGCCCAAAGCAGTACTTGTATGCTGTGCTGACTTACTTCGGGGTGCTTTTCGCCGTTCTTCAGGATTAGTATTACTACATCCTTTTTTGGTCCCAGCACAGGTGCCAGCATATAACCGTCGCCGCTGCTTGGTCCGCGAGTACCCGCGTGCAGGCAATAGCTTTTATTGGTCATTTCGTAAAAGCCTTCGCAAAGTTTGTAGCCGCCGGTTGGTGCTTTAGGTAAAAGGTAAAGCGGCTGTGGCTGCTGCCCCTCGGTAAACGACGGCGGTTTAGAACCTTTTTTATCAACGTCCTGAAAGCTTGTAGTAATAGCCTGTGGCTGTTTTAATATCTTGTTTAATCCGCCGCCGGATAATGCATCAGTACCTTTATCTAACAGTTTCTTGCCAAGTCCGCCAAACTGCGCGTCGGCGCTTAAGTTAAAGAACAGGCATAACGCCAGCGAAAAGTAAGTAATAATAAGGTGTTTTTTCATAGAGGCAATTTTAAGTGCCGCAAGTTAAACGAAAGAAATTAACTAATCGTTATGTTTGATGCCCTGAAGTATATGTAACACTCGAACCTAACGTTAAAGGTGCTTGATAAGCTGGAAAAAATATGATCAAAACCAGTGCTCTAATCATTTTTATCTTATTCATTTACGGTAAAACTTTTGCGCAATCAGCTGCAAGTTCGGCCGACATAAGCGCTATCAGACAACATTATAAGGCCATATCTGAGCTTAAGCTATCCGCCCGGCACTTTACCTACGAATCTCCCGGGTGTGTGGAAGATGGGGTAGTGGACTTCTATTTTAATGGGAAGGAAATAGTTAAAATAATTGAATCGGGCTCGATAGGAGATGGTAGCTAGGTTAACGAGTATTATTATGAGAAAGGTAAAATGTTTTTTGGTTTGGAAACCATCATTGGAGGCCCTGCAATTGGTAAGGTAACTAAAACGCAATATCGCTATTACATAAAAGACGGCCGGCCGATTCGCGTTATGGAGGACGCGAAAATTATACCTTCTGGTAGCAAAGCCGCAGAAATGCTGGGCACCTCCCGCCGGATTTTAAAAGCATATACTACCAAAGATTTTGCAGCAGCAGTGTGCAATTAATATATTTCCTAATTATTGATATAAGCCACCCTTGTAACTTGAACACGCTAAGTACTCAAAACGATAGCTGAATGAATTAGGCCGTATAACCCACAACCAGGTGTATCTTCTCGTCCAACTCAAGCGCTGCTTTTTCCATTAGCGTTATTTCTTCAATGTCTTTCAGGCGTTCATCGTTTTTTAAAAGGTTCATTAAGCCAAGGATAGAAGCTACAGGACGTCTGAGTTCATGTGATTGAATAAATGCAATTTCCCGAAGCGATTGGTTCTGTAGGTTAACCGTATGTTCATGTTCGACTCTTGTTGTCACGTCAGTTGCATTGATAGAAACACCTATAATGAAACCGTCAGGATCAAAGGCGGGTTCATATTTAATAAGCCACCAAACTGTACGGCTGGAATAATCGATTCGTCGTTGTTCAAATGCCGCAGTGCCTTTTAACGCGCGCTGATAATTAAGATAAAATTCTTTAAGTATCTCCGGTGTAAGGTAATCTGCCATTGATCTGCCACGCTCCAACACTTTATTATATTGTGAGAACATGTGACGCTCCAAAGATTTGTTGAAAGCCAGCAACTCAAATTCTTTTCCAAGCAACCAATGACAGTCAATTGAACTTTCGAAGAAGGAGCGCAGCTCTATTTCGGAGCGCTTAGCTTCTATAAACTGTTCTTTAAGTAACTTTATACTTACGTCAAATTCAAGCAGGTGAATCACCTGTTTGGATAGCGCTTTCAAAGTTTTTTGTTGCAGGTCGCTTAATTGGTTTGGCACTTTGTCTATTACACATAGGCTCCCCAGCGTATAACCATCCTGAGTAGTTAAAGGTGCTCCTGCATAAAACCGGATATTTGGATCGCCTGTTACCAATGGATTGTCAACAAACCTGTTATCCAGGCTGGCATCTCCAACCATCATGAAATCATCCTGCGTTATCACGTGATTACAAAAAGCATCTTCCCTCGCGGTCGTTTTTTTGTCGAGACCGACCTTAAAACGAATATGTTGAGTGTCTTCGGAAAGCAGCGTGACTAAGGCAATAGGTGTATTACAAACCTCTGCTGCAAGATTTACTAGTTCCTGAACTTCATTTTCTTTGCTGAAATTTAAGTTTAGAAAGCGATTTACCGCCGCAAGCCGTTCCAGTTCTCTTAAAGGCATAATTCTATATATCCTTGATACGGATTAAAGCGATTCAGGGTTTTAATACACCTTTATTTATCAGGCCTTAAATTTCAGGAATACTTATGTAGAAGATTTGACCACTGACCTTGCCGCTGTTAAGAACTGTATTGCTATAAAATAGCTATATATATATATATATATATATGAGATACTAAATTAAGTAACGGTCGCTAATTCTATAGATGAAGGGCTTCTAAATAAAAAAGCCCTTAAATCATAGATTTAAAGGCTTTATAAAGCGATTTAGATCAGCTTCAAGTACTCAGAGCGGGAATCGAACCCGCACTCCGTTTACGGGAACAGGATTTTAAGTCCTGCGTGTCTACCAGTTCCACCATCTGAGCATATGTTATAAGGTATATTCACCCTCTAACAATAAATCCCTTCGGGCGGGAAGGGATTGGAGCGAAAGACGAGATTCGAACTCGCGACCCCGACCTTGGCAAGGTCGTGCTCTACCAACTGAGCTACTTTCGCATTGGTATTTCCTGCTTAGCTTTTTGACGTATGCCTTACTGCGTTTGCGGGAGTGCAAATATAGGCAGAAAACGATACTCTGCAAGGAAAATTTAAAACTTTTTTAAATTATTTTATAAGTCGCTGTCTTTCAAAACTTCTAAAATTAGCTCGCTCTCAAAACCCCGGCTTATGGCATACTGTTGCAGTTTATACCGGCGTTTGTAAGGGGTTATCTCTTTTATAGCGGGTGCCTTTTTCTCCAGTATATTAGTTAATGTAACCATATAGTCGCTTGCATCTATAGTGGACAACGCTTTTTTTATAAGCGGAGGAGATACTCTCTTCAATTGCAGCCCTTGTTTTATCTTGATTTTACCCCACGCCTTTTGATTAAACTTACCCAAGGCATAAGCTTTGGCAAACCGCTCTTCGTTGAGGTAGTTGCCTTCAATAAGCTTGGTGATGATGTTTTCTACAGCGGCGGTCCACAAGCCCCATTCATAAAGCTTGTCTCGCACTTCCTGTTGCGAACGCTCCTGGTAGGCACAATAGTGTTCAGCTTTAGCTAAAGCAACTTTTTCGTCTGTTATTTTTTGCTTTTTAGGTTCGTCCATCAAACCAAAATAAGCTAAAAATTCTTCTATTCACATAAATATAAGCAAATTCGTCCTATGCAGAATTCTTACCCGGTAAGTGAGGTTAAAAGCATTATCAATGCTTCGGGAGACATCATCAACCACAACTCGATAAGCGTGTTGCTCACGGATAGCCGCAGAATTACCAACCCTGCCGCTTCGTTGTTTTTTGCTTTGAGTGACCGGCGTAATGGTCATGAGTTCATAGCGGATGCTTATGCTTCCGGCGTGCGAAACTTTGTGGTAAAGCAGCAGCAAGCCTTTATGATGCCTGACGCAAACTTCCTGATGGTGGATAATGTGCTTGCGGCACTACAAAAACTTGCCGCTCATCACCGGTCGCAGTTTAATATTCCCGTGATAGGCGTTACCGGCAGCAATGGTAAAACCATAGTGAAAGAGTGGCTGTATCAGCTTATGTGCCCTGACGGCAACATTGTTCGTAATCCTAAAAGTTATAATTCTCAAATAGGTGTACCGCTTTCTGTATGGCAGATAAACGAAACACATACGCTGGGTATCTTTGAAGCGGGTATCTCTACTTATAATGAAATGGACCTGCTGGAAGCGGTCATACAGCCTTCTATAGGTGTGCTTACGCACATGGGCACCGCGCATGACGAAGGCTTTAAGTCTGCCGAAGATAAACTTGCAGAGAAATTGAAGCTTTTTACAAACTGCAGCTTGCTTGTACATAATTACGATGTACTGGTTAATGTTAAAACTGATCTGAAAACCGAAACGCGATGCTTTACATGGAGCCGCAAGTTTAAGCAGGCAGATCTGTATGTATTTAGCGAAACAGTTATATCAGGTAAATACTACCTGAGGGCAATGTATAAAGACAGTGAAATAGAATGCCTGATCCCGTTCCGCAACCAGGCAGCGGTGGAGAATGCTATTGTATGCTGGGCAACCATGCTGGCCATGGATTACAGCCCTGCCGATGCCGACGAGCGTATAGAACGCCTTACCGCAGTAAGCATGCGATTGGAGCTGAAGAACGGCATAAATGATTGTTCTATTATAGACGACTCCTACAATTCAGATATACAATCGCTGGAAATTGCGCTTAATTTCCTTAGTCAGCAAAACCAGCATCAAAAGAAAACGCTGATCCTTTCAGATATCTTTCAGTCGGGCTTATCGCAGCAGGAGCTGTATACACAGGTAGCTCACCTTGTAAAAGACAAGCAGGTAGAACGCTTTATAGGTGTGGGGCCATCTATAAACGAGCATAAAGCCTTGTTCAACGTGCCCAAAATGCATTTTTATGCAGATACATCAGCTTTGTTGCGCGATATGGCTAAACTGCACTTGCGAAGCGAAACCATCCTCATAAAAGGATCACGGAGCTTTGAGTTTGAAAAGGTTAGCAGAGCACTCGTGCAAAAAGCCCACGAAACAGTACTGGAGATAAATCTTAACAGCCTTTTGGGCAACCTCAACTTTTATAGGTCAAAGCTGAACCCCGGTGTAAAGGTGATGGCCATGGTAAAAGCTTTTTCTTACGGCAGCGGCACGTTCGAGCTGGCCAATATGCTGCAATATAACAAGGTAGATTACCTTGCCGTTGCGTACACCGACGAAGGAATAGACTTGCGCGAAGGTGGCATTACCTTGCCCATTGTAGTGCTAAATCCTGAGCCGCTTGCTTACGATAAGCTCACAGCCTACAAGCTGGAGCCGGAGATATACAGCTTTACATTGCTTGATGAGTTTGTTAAGTACGCTCAGGAAGCAGAGATTACCAATTACCCCATCCATATAAAAATAGATACGGGAATGCACCGGCTGGGCTTTGAAGATTTAGAAATAGAGACATTATGCGACCTGCTGGAAATTAACAAATATGTGAATGTACGGTCGGTTTTCTCGCACCTGGTAGCCAGCGATGCCGAACAGCATGACCTTTTTACCTTAAAACAGATTGGCATATTTGATAAGGCTTGTGCGCAAATAGAGGAGGCGCTCGGCTATCATTTTATGAGGCACATTAGCAATACATCAGGTATTACCCGCTGGCCAAACGCGCAGTACGACATGGTACGGTTGGGCATAGGCTTGTACGGTGTAGATGCAGCAGTATCACCTGATGAAGCAGGTTTAAAACCGATTGCCACCTTAAAGACCACCGTTTCGCAGGTGAAAAAGCTGCTTGCTAATGAAACTGTGGGCTACAATCGTAATGGCAGCTTGAAGAACGACGGCGTTATTGCAACCGTTCGTATAGGGTATGCCGACGGCTATTTACGGGCTTTTGGCAATGGCGTAGGCACTATGCTGGTAAATGGTGTGCTTGCCCCAACCGTTGGCAACATCTCTATGGATATGTGTATGATAGATATCACCGAAGTCCCTAATATAAAAGAAGGAGATGAGGTGATTGTGTTTAACGAGCAGCAACGTATTGAGGAGCTTGCCCGTCAGATCGGCACCATTCCGTATGAGATACTCACCAATATTTCGCACCGGGTTAAACGGGTGTACTTTTACGAATAGTATATATTTGCGAAATGAAAAGGTTCGCACGCATACTGCTCAATTACTTTGTTAAGGGGCTGCTTATAGTTGTGCCCCTGGGCGCGGCTTTCTTTTTGATCTACTGGGCAATCTCTACAGTGGATAAAAGTCTTAACCTGAGCGACTACCTTTGGGTGGGTAAAGATGGTAAGCCAATGTACATACCCGGTTTGGGTATTGTTAATGTATTGGTGATAATCCTTATAGCGGGTGTACTGGTTACCAATGTAATTACCGATCCCATTAAGGCATGGTTCAACCGCTGGCTTAACCGCTTGCCTTTGTTCAAGTTCTTGTATTCCTCCATTAAGGACCTTACCGAAGCATTTGTTGGCGAAGAAAAGAAATTTAACGAACCTGTGCTGGTAGAGGTGAACGAATTCGGCCTGAAGAAGATAGGCTTCCTGGTGCGGAAAGATATGGCCAAAATAGGTTTACCGGGCGAGGTAGCTGTGTACTTCCCGTACTCGTATTCTTTTGCCGGGCAAGTGGTTATTATATCTGCCGACAAGGTAAAACACATCAATCAAAGTGCCGCTGATGTAATGAAATTTGTAATTTCCGGTGGTGTTAGCGGGCTTGATTAACTTCTTTAGGCAGCAGAATAGCTTCTTTCTTTTTAAAACTTCGGATGGTGAGCAATATGCTTACCGCCATCATAACAGCACCCAACAGGAAAGGTGCACCCGGAAAGTAATAGGGCGAACTTTTAGCTGTAAAGTGGTGGAATATAGAAGTCATCATTAAAGGACCTACAATTGTAGTGACACTTACCAGGCTTGTTAACGCTCCTTGCAGCTCACCTTGCTCCTTATTAGAAACATGTTCTGATATAAAGCCCTGCAAAGCTGTGCCGCCAATACCGCCTATACAATAAGGAATCATAAACACATACATGAGCCATGCGGTATTGTTAAATGATATCAATATCAACCCTATGCCGTAAAATGCGATACCCGCCATGATGTTTTTGCGCAGGCCAAATTTGGGTATGGTCCAGCGCACCAAGCCCCCCTGTACGCCGACAATGAGCAATCCCAGGAAAATACCAAGCGCGCCAATGCTGGTTTCAGACCATTTAAACTTCTCTACAACGTAAAAAGGCAGTACGCTTTCTACTGCTTTTTGGCCAATGTAAACAATGGTATAAGCTGTAATAAGTGTGCTTACTGCTGTTGAATAATGACGTAACCGCGCTAATGATCCGATAGGGTTGGCGCGCTTTATATCAAACTTACGGCGGTTCTCTTTATCAAGTGATTCCGGGAGTACAAAAAAGCCGTAAATGGCGTTAATAAACGCCAGGCCGGCCGCTACGAAGAATGGCAGCCTGATGAAAACTCCACCAAGGAAACCACCCAGGCCAATGCCTAATATAAAGCCCAAGCCGGTGGCTGCACCAACAAGTCCAAAATTAGCGGCTCGTTTATCACCGCTGCTCACATCAGATATATAGGCGGTAGCAGTGGTAGTACTTGCACCTGCTACACCGGCTATAAAGCGGCCTACAAACAGCCAGAGTATAGATGGGGCAAACCCCATGAAAAGGTAATCTATACCAAAGCCCAGCAGGGAAATAAGCAATACCGGCCGCCTTCCGTATCTGTCGCTTAAGTTGCCTAATATAGGCGCGCAAACAAACTGCATGGTGGCATACGTAAATGTAAGGTAGCCGCTGTACTGGCTCGCCATACTCACGCCAACATGCCCTAATTGCTCTAAAAGGGTAGGGAGGATGGGGATGATAATGCCAAGCCCCATGGTATCAATAAGTACCGTTACAAAAATAAATCCCAGCGCACCGTGCCGCTTTTGCGGCTTCTCCTGATTATCTGCCATGTATAATATATTGCTTAGAACAGATAAGAGAGTGAAAGTTTCATTAAAGTACGATTTTTAGTGTGCAGCGGGATCAATGGGCGCCACGTTTTTGGTTTCTCTCGCGCGTTTAAAGCTCAGCATAGCCAATATGGTGCTTAACAGCATTAATATAGCACCAGCAAAAAACGGAGCACCGGGAAAATGCACCGGCGCGCTTTTTCCTGTGAATAAGGCAAACAAGTTGGTCATCATAACAGGCCCAACGATAGAAGTTACACTCATTAGGCTGGTCAGTCCGCCTTGTAGTTCACCTTGTTCGTTTGGCGGTATTTGCCCGCTGATGAGGCCTTGTAATGCTGGGCCTGCAATACCGCCCAGGCAGTAAACCACCAGTATGGCATACATCATCCAGCTTTGGCTGGCAAAAGCGAACAGAAATAACCCTATTGTATAAAGTAACAGGCCGTAAATGATGCTCTTTTTTTGCCCCAGCTTGGGTATAGTTACCCTGATGAGCAGTCCTTGCACCAAGCCGGAAAGCACACCAACAAAGCCGAGTGAGTAACCCACCAGCGATTCGGTCCAATGAAACCGCTGCATGGTGAAAAATGTCCACGTGCTTTGTACGGCATGTGCAGCAAGGTAAATCAATATAAGTGAGGCGATAAGGCCGCTTACCGCAGGATATTTTTTCAGCTGCATTAGCGAACCTACCGGATTTGCCCTGCGCCACTCGAAAGGGCGGCGAAGTGATTTGTCGAGTGATTCGGGTAATACAAAATACCCGTACAACGCGTTGATCAGTGCTAATCCTGCTGCCGCTAAAAACGGAAGCTTGGTACTATACTGGCCAAGTATACCGCCTAACACCGGCCCTACAATAAAGCCAAGCCCAAAAGCCGCACCAATGATGCCGAAGTTTTGCGCCCTTTTCTCCGGCGGACTAACGTCTGCAATATAAGCTGACGCGGTTGTGAAACTGGCACCTGTTATCCCGGCTATTATACGGCCTACGAAAAGCCACCATATAGTAGGTGCAAAAGCCAGGAAGCAATAGTCAATAGCAAAGCCGAGCAGTGAGCCAAGTAATACCGGCCTTCGGCCGTACTTGTCGCTCAGGTTACCAAGTACCGGTGCAAACAAAAACTGCATTACCGAATAAGAAAACAGCAGCCAGCCGCTCCATTGCGCAGCAGAGCTAAGGTCGCCGTGTATTAATTTTTCAATAAGCTTGGGGAACACAGGTATGATAATACCAAAGCCGGTAATATCAATTAGCAGTGTGACAAAGATAAAGCCGAGGGCTGCAGGTTTTTTGGTTTGGGCTGTAGAGTCCATACCGTAAAGATGTGATAAAAAATTGAAAACCGGATGGTGGCATCCGAATTAACCAGGATCCGCACCTCGGATACTGGATTTTAGTTGCGTAGTCTGAACTTGAATTTTAAGGATTACCTGTAATTAGCAGCATTCTGCCAACCCAACAATTCTTAAAATTCAAGTTCAAACAAGATATTTAGAAGTTTGGTTTCAGCACATATTTATCGTAGAAACGGAAAATGTGTTCAACGGCTTCTTCGGCAGTATCTACAACACGGTAAAGGTTCAAATCGTCCGGGCTAATGTTATGTTCTTCATTCAGCATATTGCTTTCTACCCAATCAAATAAGCCTTTCCAATAATCTTTTCCGACGAATATAATTGGGAAGCGCGCTATCTTACCGGTTTGGATAAGTGTTATCGCTTCAAAAGATTCATCCATAGTACCAAAGCCACCCGGCAGGATAATAAAGCCTTGCGAATACTTCATAAACATAACCTTGCGGATAAAGAAGTAGTCGAACTCAAGTACTTTATCCCTGTCGATGTATTTGTTATGGAACTGCTCAAATGGCAACTCAATGTTTAAACCTACAGATTTACCGCCTGCTTCGTAAGCACCTTTGTTGGCCGCCTCCATGATACCTGGCCCGCCGCCAGATATTACACCATAGCCACGCTCTGTTAGCAGGGCGGCAGTTTTTTCAGCCAGTTGATAGTATTTGTTGTCGGTTTTAGTTCGTGCAGAACCGAAGATGGATACGCAAGGGCCAATCTTGGCCAGTTTCTCAAAGCCGTCTACAAACTCGGCCATTATCTTAAATATCTGCCAGGAGTCGGTAACCTTAATCTCCTGCCAGTTTTTGTTCTCAAATGCTTGTCTTATTTTATCGTCGCCAGTCATAGTAGTTGTTAAATCCGGATAGCCGAAAACCGGTAAAGTCCCGGAAAGTATAATTAGTTAAATATTAATTGATGTTATAAATACCTTTCCAAAATTTCGGAAAGTTCGAAAGTTAATAAACGATTTTGATAGTACAATAGTTGCACGTTTAAGTTTTTTATTAGGGGATAGAGCTTGCGCTTCAATGTCAAATATACAAGCCCCTTGGCCCAGCGGGATGACATAACTTTGAAACATCATGAAAATTCCGTATATTGTAGATGAGCCTTCTAAACTATTGCCACGGCAGTCTTTTTTCTTGAAGATGTTGCCAATAACCCCAGGAATGTGATCAGGCCATTTACAATAATCAGTTCATTATCGAAGACGTAGCCGTTCAGCAAAGTTTTGGATTCCGTGCTCAGGAAAAAGCAAACTGCCGGCGAAATCAGACAGATAAACGGCACCAGCTTATCTGCAACTTGCCGGTTCTTTACAAACAATCCAAACGAGTATAAGCCGAGAAGTGGGCCATAGGTATATGACGCCACCTTGAATATCGCGCCGACCACAGCATCGTTGTTAATCGCATTAAAGATGATAATGGTTATAAACATCAGCCCCGAAAAGGCAATATGCACATAGTGGCGGGTGTTCACATTTTTTTTGCTGTTTACATCGTCGCGCTTGTTAAAGCCGAGGAAATCTACACAGAACGAGGTGGTAAGCGCGGTAAGTGCCGAGTCTGTAGTGGCAAAGGTGGCTGCCGTTAACCCCAGCATAAACACCATGGCAGGTATTACGCCAAGGTACTGCAGCGCTATGGTAGGGTAGAGGTAGTCGGTTTTTTCTACTTTGATGCCGTTTTTGGCAGCGTACATATACAGCAGTGCGCCTACGCTAAGAAAGAAGATGTTGATCACAACAAACACCGCTGTAAAGCTGAACATGTTCTTTTGTGCTTCCTTTATATTTTTAAGGCTGAGGTTCTTTTGCATAAGATCCTGATCCAGCCCGGTCATGCCAACAGTAATGAACAATCCGCCAAGAAATTGCTTGCTGATGTGGAACTTGCTGGTCATGAAATCCTCAAAGAAAAAGACTTTAGAATAGCTGCTGTTCTTAATGGCTTCTGCGGCTTCAAAAACATTGTAGTTGAGGCTGCGGCAAATGAAATAGATGGACAAGAACACCGATGCCACCAGGAAGAAAGTTTGAAGGCTATCGGTAATGATAATGGTTTTTAAACCGCCTTTAAACGTGTACGACCAGATAAGCACTAAAGAGATCAGCACCGTTACGGCAAAAGGCACACCATAACTGTCGAAGATAAAACGTTGTAAAACAATTACCACCAGGTACAAACGGAATGATGAACCAATAGTGCGGCTAATGAGGAATATGCCCGCGGCCGTTTTATAGCTCCATGTGCCTAAGGCATGCTCTATATAACTGTAAATAGAGGTCAGCTTCATGCGGTAGTACAACGGCAGCAAAACTGTAGCAATGATGATAAAGCCCGCCGCATTGCCCAGCACAAACTGGAAGTAGGCGAACTGATCGCCGCTTGGTGCACCCACCTTTCCCGGCACTGAAATGAAAGTGACGCCGCTAAGCGCAGTGCCTATCATCCCGAAGGCAACCAGGTACCACTTGGAATTGCGGTTGGCAACAAAGAAGGTATCGTTATTGGCAGAGTTCTTTGATGTGAGGTAAGAGATTACCAGCAATACCAAAAAATAACCAATGATAAAAGTGAGCAGTATTCCCGGAGCCATAATTTAGTTTTATCAGTGCAGATGTAAGCCCTAAAGTAGCGGTTTGCGGCGTATCAACCAAATCGACGTATGAAGCCGTTTTAAATACTCCCAAAAAGTGTGGAAAGTGAAGATTTTTAACGGTATTTTTGTCCAATTAATGCGAATACAAGCTAATTTCAATGGTTGATACAATTGCACCGATGAACAGGTTGAACCAACTTTTTTCGACAAAAAAAGAGAATTTACTATCTATATATTTTACTGCGGGCTATCCGGAACTAAACACCACCCTTGATATTGCAGCAGCCCTTGAACAGGCCGGTGCCGACTTCCTGGAGATTGGTTTTCCGTACTCAGATCCTGTAGCAGACGGGCCAACCATTCAGCATAGTTCAGAAGTTGCGCTGCAGAACGGGATGACGCTAAGCGTGTTGTTTGAACAGCTTAAAGAACTGCGCACCCGGGTAAGTATTCCCGTGTTGCTGATGGGATACGTGAACCCTATAGTGCAATACGGTGTAGAACGCTTTTGCAAGCAGGCAGCCGCTGTAGGGGTAGATGGTATTATCGTGCCGGATCTGCCTATGTACGAGTATGAAATGCTGTATAGCAACTACTTCGGAGAGAATAACTTAAGTAACATTTTCCTGGTTACACCGCAAACATCAGAGGACCGCATCCGTAAAATAGATGGTTTGAGCAATAGCTTTATTTACCTTTTATCTTCATCAAGCATAACAGGCGGGAGCCTTAAGCTAACCGAAAGCATAGAAGAGTACTACAAGCGTGTTAAGGCAATGGAACTAAATAATCCAGCTATTATAGGCTTTGGTATTTCAGATAACGCATCCTTTAGCAAAGCATGCGAATACGCTAACGGTGCAATAGTGGGCAGCGCGTTTGTTAAGTTGTTAGGTGAAGATGATTATATGAGTAAGATACCCACCTTCATCAACAATATAAAAGGTTGAGTTATAGATAATCCTCCAGGATACCCTTACCTTCACGTATAACCTCGAACTCGCCTGATGTGCAATCTATTATGGTAGAAGGGGTGTTGTCGCCATAACCACCGTCTATTACTATATCTACTTGTTCCTGGTATTTTTCGTATATAAGTTCTGGATCGGTGGAATACTCGATAATGTCATCATCATCATGAATAGATGTGGAGACTATAGGGTTGCCTAACACACGTACGATCTCCCTTGCTATGTTATTGTCCGGGACGCGTATTCCCACCGTCTTTTTGTTGCTGCTGAGCAGCTTTGGCACTGCATGACTGGCGTTGAATATAAATGTAAATGGGCCTGGCAGCGCCTTCTTTAATACTCTGAATGTGGCGTTATCAATAGGTTTTATGTAGTCTGATATGTGGCTAAGGTCATAGCAGATGAACGAGAAGTTAGCCTTTTCAGGTTTGATGTTCTTGATGCGGCAGATTTTTTCGATCGCTTTTTGATTGGTGATATCGCAGCCGAGGCCGTAAACCGTGTCAGTAGGGTAGATGATGAGCCCGCCCTTTCGCAGCACTTCTGCAACTTGCTCTATAGCTTTAGGGTTAGGATTTTCAGGATAGATCTTTATCAGCATATAACGTTAACAAAGATACACACAGATAGGTTTAAAAAAGAAAGCCACCTAATCAGGTGGCTTTCTTTTTTAAATGCTGGTGGAGGCTATGGACACAACATCAAAACTCACTCAAAATATCACCTCCACCCGCATTTATAACTTAAATTATTTCTGTTTTGCAAATTGTACGTTGATGATAAGCTTGATGTCTTCACCAACTACTATTGAACCTGCTTCTGTTACGCCATCCCAGGTAAGGCCAAATTCTTTACGGTTTATTTTACCACTAACTTCGAAGCCTGCTTTGGTGTTACCGTAAAAGTCATCGGCAGAACCACCGAATTCTGCTTTAAGAGTAACTGGTTTAGTAACATCTTTTATAGTAAGGTCGCCTGTGATAGCGTACTCATCATCACCGCTAGCCTTTATTGAAGTAGATTTAAAAGTGATCTTCGGATAAGTTGCAGCGTCAAAAAACTCTGCCGATTTCAGGTGCTCATCGCGCTGTGTTTGAGTAGTGTCAATGCTGTTCACATCAAGAGAGAAGTTAACCTGTGCATCTTCAAAATTGTCATCAGTTGTTTCCAACTCGCCTTCAAATGTTTTGAAAAAGCCGGTAACTGTAGAAATTACCAGGTGTTTAACTTTAAATTGTACTTCTGAGTGCATTGGGTCTAAAACCCATTTTGTTGCTGTTGCCATTGTTTTATTTGTTTAAATATTGTTTCTCATTTGTTTACACAACAAAGGTAATATTATATGTTTAAACATCTATTATTGTTTGATACATATTACAATTGGTAGACATTCCTGTTCTACTAAGGCACTTCTTGCTAATATGTTTTATAAATAAACAGCTAAGAAAACTGTTCAAGTGTTCAGCTTTTTTGAAGATAAAGCATTTGAACACTTTTTTATACGGCCGCATCCGCCTTCAATAAAGTGGCTGATTAGATGTCTAATCGCATTTTTGGATCAAATTACCTTGTTCAGCCTTTAAAAACCACACTGTTTTTGCACGCTGTTTTCAAGTTTATTTGGAAGTAATAGCATAAATTATAGGTGCTATGATCGACTCAAAAGTGCAAAAAAAGAAGGGCTGCCTTGTTGGGCAGCCCTTGGCTTTATCTTTCTAAAAAGAAATTATTTGTTTAATACTTCGGTAACCAATTGTGCGGCTTCCTTAAGCAGGATAGCAGAGTACACCTTTAAGCCCGAGTTGTCTATCAGCTCTTTTGCTTCTTCCGCGTTAGTGCCTTGCAGGCGTACAATAATAGGAACCGGGATATCGCCGATTTCTTTGTAAGCATCAATAACACCTTGTGCAACACGGTCGCAACGTACTATACCGCCAAAAATGTTGATCAGGATTGCCTTTACATTAGGATCAGACAGGATGATGTTGAAACCAGCTTTAACGGTTTGGGCGTTTGCAGTACCACCTACGTCCAGGAAGTTAGCCGGCTCGCCACCTGCAATCTTAATAATGTCCATAGTGGCCATTGCCAAACCTGCACCGTTAACCATACAGCCCACGTTTCCGTCAAGCTTTACATAGTTAAGGTTGCTCTTGCTTGCCTCAACTTCTGTAGGATCCTCTTCGTCGGTGTCGCGCATTGCTGCGTAATCCGGGTGACGGTATAAAGCATTGTCGTCAAGGTTTACCTTGGCATCAACAGCTAATATTTTATTATCGGAGGTTTTAAGAACCGGGTTTATTTCAAATTGTGAAGAATCTGTTGCTTCGTAAGCTTTATATAAAGCGGTGATAAATTTCACCATATCTTTAAAGGCGTCGCCGCTTACACCAAGGTTAAAAGCAATTTTACGTGCCTGGAAGCCTTGCAGCCCAACCTTAGGGTCAATTTCTTCTTTAAATATTTTATCAGGTGTAGAGTGGGCCACTTCTTCAATGTCCATACCACCTTCTGTAGAATACATGATTATGTTGCGGCCTTTAGCACGGTCAAGCAATACACTCATGTAAAACTCTTTAGTTTCGCTTTCGCCAGGGTAGTAAACGTCCTGTGCTACTAAAACTTTCTTTACTTTCTTACCCTCAGGGCCGGTTTGTGGGGTAACCAGCTGCATGCCTATTATCTGGCCTGTAATATCTTTTACCTGGTCGTGGTTTTTAGCCAGTTTAACGCCACCGCCTTTACCGCGGCCACCAGCATGTATTTGTGCTTTTATAACAACCCAGTCCGAAGCGTAGTCTTCCTTCAGTTTCTGAGCGGCTGCTACTGCCTCTTCGGGCGTATCGGCAACAATGCCTTCCTGTACTCTAACGCCAAAGCTTTTTAAGATCGCTTTGCCCTGATATTCGTGGATATTCATGTTTTTTGAAAGATTTGCGGTAAAGCTACAATTTTGTTTAGAGAATAGCGGATAGCCGTAAGAGATTTGTTGCAGCGCAAAATGACATGGTAACCCAATTTTTACTTTACAATAACTCATTACCTAATCTAAAACCGCTAATCGTTATCTTTGGCTCATGCTTAAAGCACTATCTATAAACAAATCCTACGGGCAGCTTAACATTTTAAAGGGCGTAAACTTGGAGGTTGACCGCGGGGAGATTGTTACAATTGTTGGTGCGTCCGGTGCGGGTAAAAGTTCGCTGCTTAATATCCTGGGTACGCTTGACAAGCCCGACTCTGGACAAATATTTATTGATAATGTTGAGGTTAGCAAGCTTAACAACAAAGACCTGAGCGATTTCCGTAATCACAAAATAGGTTTCATATTCCAGTTTCATCATTTACTGGTAGAATTTAACGCCCTGGAGAATGTGTGTATGCCTGCGTTTATAGCAGGCAAGCCAAAGGCCGAAGCGGAAAAACGGGCCAAAGAGTTGCTGGACATGTTAGGTTTGGGCGAGCGGATGACGCATAAACCAGCTCAGTTGTCGGGCGGCGAGCAGCAGCGTGTCGCAGTTGCAAGGGCGCTGATCAATCGGCCCGCGTTGATATTCGCGGATGAACCATCCGGCAACCTCGATTCAAAGAACGCGTTGGAATTACACGAGCTTTTTGTGCGCCTGCGGCAGGAGTTTAACCAAACCTTTGTGATTGTAACCCACAACGAGGATCTGGCCGCAATGGCAAACCGCACCATACTGATGAAAGATGGGTTAATAGTGGAGGAGCTGTAGTTGAAGATATTAATAACCAATGCCACTTCCGCGGCAGCTTACAAGTTAAAGAATAAGTACCCTGGCGACCACGTGTTGTTGGGCGATCACCAGGAACTGCCCTTGTTCCTTGGTAACACCGTAAAACTTCCAAATCCAACATCAGCAAGCTATCAGCATGAAATGCTAACGCTATGCCTGGATGCAGCAGTAGAAAAAGTTTTTGTTATGACAACCGAGGAATTGCTGCTGCTGAAGGAATCGGAACTGTTGTTTAATGAATATAATATAGAGATTTTAGATGGCAGCAATGCAATATAGCGATATAGATGCACGTAAGAAGGCATTTATATTTGAGCTGGATAATGTATTATATCCCGAGAAGGACTATTTATACCAGGTGTATTACCTTTTTGCTGGATTACTGGAATATACCGATCTTACTGACGCTACGAAGACAACCAACTTTATGGTTGATGCGTATACAACTAAAGGACCTGAAAAAGTTTTCGACGAGTTGGTTGAACAATTAAAGGTTGATGAAAAATATAGGCCAAATCTTGATGTTTTGCTGGATACTGCCCGGCTGCCGTTGAAGTTGCTTTTATATCAAAACATGTTAACTTTAATGCAGGAAGTGGTGACCGACCGAAAGAAGCTTTTTATAGTGACCAATGGTAAACCGGAACGGCAGCTTAACAAGATTAAACAGGTGGAGTGGCATGGGCTGGAACCTTACCTAATCTGCTATTTTGCGGAGGAGGTAGCAGCTAAACCGGAACCGGATATTTTTCATTTGCTGATGAAACAGCATGGGTTGGAAAGAAGAGACCTAATAATGATAGGGAATAGCAAAGCAGACTCCCTTTGTGCTGAAGCTACCGGGATAGACTACCTGAATGTCAGTAAGTTGCTTTAGTGTGTCGCTGTACTATTATTAGTAATACATCGTTATTCAACATAAAAACTATATGCGTAAATTTATATACCTTATTATAGCATCGGCAGCAATGCTGACCTCGTGTAAGAAAGAGAAAGTTGCTTCAAGCGAGCTTGATCTTATGCGCGACTCGGTATTTTACTATGAAAAACAGCTTTATTACTGGAATGACGCGATCCCCGAATACGCTACGTTTCAACCGCGGAGATATACCGGCAGCAACGACCTTGACGCGCTGAACAAGGAGCTGTTTGCGCTTTCTCAGTATAAGATAAACCCTGCTACGGGCAAGGCTTACGAGTATTATGCTGCTGACCCCACACACCCAAAATATTCTTTTATAGACGATGGTAGTATATCGCAGGAACTTAACGGAGTTACCGGAGATTTTGGTTTCGCGCCGATATGGAACGATCTGGACGATTTGCGTATAAGATATGTTGCACCTAATTCGCCGGCAGCCACAGCGGGAATTAAGCGGGGATATCAGATTACCAAGATAAATAATAGAACCAACCTTACCTACGATGGTGACGGTGGAGGTGGAGCGAACCTTAATTTTGTTATTAATGCCTACGCCAACAGTACTACTATTTCGATGACGCTTAAAAGGCCTGATGCATCAACTTTTGATGTAACACTAAATACTGCCACTTATACCATTAACCCGGTTTATAACTATAAGGTTATTACTCAGGGGGGCAAGAAAGTTGGATACTTTGTATTTAATGAATTTACATCTCTTGACAACTCCAAAGCAAATATAAACCAGGCATTTAACGAATTTGCTGCACAAGGCATTACAGAACTGGTAGTTGACTTGCGGTACAACGGTGGTGGCAGGGTAGAAACATCTGAGTACCTGGCTAATGTAATAGCACCTGCAGCCAAGGTAGGCTCTAAAATGTACACTACTTATTATAATAGCTTGATGCAGAGCGGTAAAGCAGATGATTTGTTAAGAAAGCAGACACGCAAAGATGAAGAGACCGGAAAGAGCTATACTTATGCTGATTTTGACTACTCTGAAGAAAGGAATATTTCAATGTTTAGCCGTGAAGATGTGAGCGTACCTGCACTTGCTCTTAATCACGTTTTCTTTATTGTGACTGGTTCAACTGCATCGGCCAGTGAGTTACTGATAAATAACCTTAAACCTGTTATGGACGTCAAGCTGATAGGTACAACAACTTACGGCAAACCTGTTGGTTTTAGCTACCTGCAAATAAATAAATACCAGATGTACACACCGATGTTTGAAACCAAGAACTCGGTTAACCAGGGTGGATATTTCACCGGTATGCTACCAGCTAGTCCGGACTATCCGGGTTTTAAAGATTTTGATGACGTGACCCACGACTTTGGCGATCCAACAGAAACGCTTTTGGCTCATGCATTAAAGTTTGTGGAAACCGGTACTTACACTATTAATACGCCGCAGATACAAAGTACACAACGGCAGCGGACAATGACGATAGACCAGGCCCGCGAAGCAGCCATTCAACTTGATGCGCCGAAATTCAGGAGCATGGTTTTAAGCAGGCCGGCATTTAAAAAGTAGTTTTGCTGACATATGATTGATTGAAGGTGCGCCTGTTTGGTGCACCTTTTTTGTTAGTCGGCTAATTGGCGCAGGTCTACAGGCACTACACGCGATATGCCCTGTTCTACCATCGTAACACCATAAATTATGTCTGTACAAGCAATTGTGCGCTTGTTATGCGATATGATGATGAACTGCGATTCTTTTGAGAATTTACGGATGATATTATTGAACTTGTCGATATTGGTATCATCAAGTGGGGCATCAACCTCATCAAAAATACAGAAGGGTGCCGGTTTAAGCAGGTAAAGCGAGAAAAGGATGGCTGTAGCCGTGAGTGTTTTTTCTCCGCCTGAGAGCTGGTTGATGGACAGCGGCCGCTTGCCTTTTGGGCGTGCAATGATGTCAATATCCGATTCCAGCGGGCGGTCAGGGTCTGAAAGTATCAGATCGCATGAATCCTCTTCGTTAAACAAGGAACGGAACACTTTGATGAAGTTCTCTCGTACCAATGTAAAGGCCGTCATGAATTTTTCCCGCGCGGTATCATCAATCTCCTGAATGGTAGAGAGGAGAGAGGCTTTAGCTTCCGCAAGGTCTTTCTTTTGTGCCTGTATAAAGGTGTGGCGCTCGTTCATTTCGTTATACGCCTCAACAGCCATCGGGTTTATAGCGCCAAAATCGTCCAATTGGCGCTTCATCTTTTCAGTTTTATCCCGTATGTCGGCTTCAGATCCAGTTTGCGTGTCCTCTTTTTCGGGAAGATCTGTTATATCTACGTTGAACTCTACGGAAAGTCGCTCTTTTAATGCATTCAGTTCTATTTTGAGGTTGTTGCGGGCATCTTTAAGCTCGTTCTCTATTGTTTCCGAGTTGTCTTTTTTACGGCGAAGGTTGCTTACCTCGTTTTCATTTTCGGTAATAGTACCACGCCATTGGTAGTATTCTCGTTCTGCCTCTTGCGTGGCTTTCTCCAGGTTCTCCTTTTGCTCGTACATCTCCAGCAAACTGTCGTCGCTGTTTTCAGTATGCTGCAGGTTTTCCTTAATCAAGGCTTTAACCTTTTCCAGTTCGCTGCTGTTTTGCATTATGCGGCTGTCCAGGTTCTCCAGTTGCGACTCCCGGTACTCCAGGTCCTTTACTAATCCTGATACTTTATTTTGCTGCTGGTGAAAGCGTATATTCTCCTGGTTGTAAGCGTTGGAGCGTACCGATAACATCTCATTCAACTCGTTGAAGACCTGTTGTTTTTCCAGCAGCAGTTCGCTTTGTTCCTGCTTTTGAGCTTTCAAGTCTAAAAGCTGCGGTTGTAAAGTGATGATATCGTTCTTGATGCCTGCAATGCGATTAGCTATATCCTGCTTACGATTTAAGCTGTTTTCTATAAACGCTTGGTATTGCTCCTGTTTGGTTCTTACAGTTACCAGCTCTGTATTCAACTGGTTAAGTTCTACCTGCTTCTGGCGTATTTCTGCTGCTTTACCCGCGGCTTTCAGGGCCGTTAACGTGCTTTGCAGTTCCTCATTTTTATTTTTAAGGCTGTTGATACGTGCTTCTGCCTGCTTTATCTCTTTAAGCAGATTATCCAGGTTTTTAGCCCGCCCTATACGCTTACCTTCAAACAAGCCTACCGATCCGCCGGCCATGGTAAATTTAGATTTATTGAACTTGCCGCTCTTGCCGATAAGTACAACATCGTCCGGCAGAACAGCGTTGTTGATATCCTGTTCGGTAGTGTCATTTATCAGGTATACGTTTTTTAACAGGTGTACGCACAACAGCTTGTAACGCTCATCCACTTCAATAACCGACAACGCTGGCACAGCGGCAACCTCTAAACTTTTGTGATCAGCAGCTTCATTTTCCCCACCAAAATTGTCGAGTATAAAGAACTGCGCCCGGCCCTTTGAAGAATTACCCAGCAGGTTGATAGCTGCTATGGCTTCGTCGTAGCTGTTCACTACATAGTAGTTCATTAACGGCTCCAGGTAATTCTCAATAGCAATGCGGTATTCTTCTTTACAAAAAAGTATATCGCTGAAAAGGGTAATGTTTTTTGCCCAGCTTGTGTTCTTTTTCAAAAAGCGTATAGACTCCGGGAAGCCTTCAAGATTATCTACCAGGCTTTTGGTAAGATTATATTCGTTCTGCTTCGCGTCCAGTTTGCGCACATCAGCAGCAATGTCCGCTGTGATGGCTTTTATCTGGGTTTCTGTATCAGCAATCTGTTCCTGTAACTTGGTCTCGATGTCAACGGCACTATCATATTCGCTCTTTAAAGTGTCTGCGCGCGAAGCAAGTTCTGCAACTACCTGGTTAAAGTGCGAAAGTTCCACCTCCTTGTTACTGGCATCCTCCATGTTGCGCAGGCTTTCCTGTTCCAGGGCCTGCTGCTGTATATTCAGGATATCAATATCCTTTTCTGTTTTATAAACCTGGCTTTGCAGGCGGTTACTTACCGAGTTCAGTTCATTTAACTCACCACGGGCTTCCGCTTGCTCGGCACGCAGTTCCTCTACGGCTTCTTTAAGATCGGCCAGGCTTGATGTAATGCGGGCAAGATTCTCATCCTCCTGCATCTTTTCCTCGTTGAGGCGTTTAATGTTATACTGAACGTGTTTATGCTGATTAGTGTCGCGTTCAAGCTCATCCTTTAGCCGGGCTTCTTTATCCTGCTGATGCTTTAGCTGCTCGTTTTTTACACGCTTTTCGCTTTCGTAAGCACGGATCTTAGAGACAAACTCATTTGTTGTCTTTTGTTGGGCAGCAAGGTTTTTCTCGCGTGTTATGCTTTCCAACTTTTGCTGCTGCAAGGCTGCTTCCAAGGTATCTATCTGCGCAACAATTGCTGTCTTTTCCGCACGTTGTTTTTGTTCTTTTTCTTCTATCTCTGCCAGTGTCTTGCTGAAACCAGCTATCCGAAAGGATGCAAGCTGTATGCTGAGCACCTTGTACTGATCGCGGATCCTGTAATACCGTTCAGCTTTTTTCGCCTGGTTTTCCAGCGTTTTCAGGTTCTTTTCTATTTCGAAAAGAAGATCGTCTACACGCTCCAGGTCAGCCTCGGTATCTTTAAGTTTGCTGAAGGTTTGCTTTTTTCGCAGCTTGTATTTGGATATGCCGGACGCTTCCTCAAATAAGTTCCTTCGGGAGCCTTCCTTGTTATTAATGATCTCGTCTATCATGCGCAGCTCGATGATAGAGTAGGAGTCGGCACCAACGCCGGTGTCCATGAAAAGGTCCGTTATATCCTTTAGGCGGCACTGCACATCGTTAAGGCGGTACTCGCTTTCTCCGCTGCGGTAAAGCCTTCTGGTGAGGGTTACCTGCGAAAAATCGGTAGGCAGGATGTTTTTGGTATTGTCGAACGTGAGGGATACTTCAGCAAGGTTGGCTGCCTTGCGGCTTTTGGTGCCATTAAAGATGACGTTGTCCATCTTTTCGGACCGGAGCATGCGGGTACTTTGCTCCCCCAAAACCCAACGTATCGAATCCACCACGTTAGATTTCCCACAGCCATTAGGGCCTACAATAGCGGTAACACCCTCATTAAAATTAATGGTGATCTTATCGCCAAAGCTTTTGAATCCCTTTATCTCTAATTGTGTAAGCTGCATTAACGCGGTAGCGGACTAATTTAATTAAGGTCTTAAATTTACGGTTTATACCTTAAAGCAAAAAGTGCTAAATAGAAGCTTATAAAAGACTTTTCTGGCGAGGTAAACTGTTATAGAACCTCTTAGGAAAGTTACCGCCTTGCCGGCCATCAATACACGGTCGCCTTGCAGTTCGCACCAAAGCTCGCCCTTGCGTGCCGATACCTGGTAAGCGTGTAGCTCATTTTTGCCTAGCTTACCTGCCCAGTAAGGTATCAGGTTACAGTGAGCCGATCCGGTTACCGGGTCTTCGGGCACGCCGGCTGCAGGTGCAAAAAACCGGGATACAAAATCTACATCTTTGCCGGGAGCGGTAACGATAACACCAAGTGTGTCTATCTTTGCCAGAGCAGAATGATCAGGAATCATAGATGTTATATCATCTTCAGTTTTGTACACCAGCATGTAATCCCGTGAGCGGAGTACCTCAATAGGTTGTCTACCGCCTAACGCTGCCAGCAAACCCTCGGGCAACTCAGCAGGGCTAGCAGGGCGTGATGGAAAGTTCATAGCGTACTTGTCTCCATCACGGGTCACCACCAGGGTTCCTGCTGTCATTGTATTAAAGTGGATAGTGTCACCATTGTGGCCAAGTTCTGTAAAAAGGATATGGGCCGACGCCAGCGTGGCATGGCCGCAAAGGTCTATCTCCAGTTCCGGGGTGAACCACCGCAGCAAGTAGGTACCATCAGGGTTTGCTACAAAGAAGGCCGTTTCTGCAAGGTTGTTTTCCATTGCAATCCTTTGCATAATGTTGTCTGGCAGCCATTCGGTAAGCGGGCAAACAGCAGCAGGATTACCGCCAAACAGTTTGTCGGTAAAGGCATCGGCCTGGTACATAGGTATAGTCATAAAGCAATGTTATAGGCCGCTAATATAACCGTAAGTGACTAATTCATCTTTATTGGTGATCTGTTTTGTTTCTCCGTTATGCAGTAAAACAATGCGGTCGCTTACGTCGAGGATGTTGTAATACTGATGATCTGTAATAATAATGCCTTTGCGCTTAGCACAAGCTCTGATTACAGGTTTAAATTCATCAGCTTGTATAGGGGATATGTGGGTGAACGGCTCGTCCAGTAATATAAACTCGGCTTTGCTATGGATAATCATCATAGTTTCAAGCTGCCGCAGCTGTCCGCCGGATAGTTCGTCAACCGCCTTATTGTAGCTCTTTTGGTATACAGGCAGGTTGGTAAACGCCTTCCACGATTGCGGGTCGACTATGATACGTGCCAGCTTTTCTGTTCTTATTCCTGCCGGAAGATAATTGTGCTGTGGCAGGTAAGCAATACGGTTATTTAAATAACCTTTATGGATGAACTCACCATCAATACTCACGTACTTATGCGTTGCTGTTAAAGTGCCAAAGATTATCTTCAGCATAGATGATTTACCACAGCCATTGCGGCCCAGCAGGCCAAGCACTTCGCCTTGTTTACAGCTTAAGAATATGCTCTGCAAAATCTTACGCCCGTCAAATTCCAGTTGTATGCTGTCGGCTTTAAGCTCCTTCATGCTGTTAAGGTAATGAGGATAGCAAGCGCAAACAGATAAGTAAGAAGATCCAGGGAAAATACGTAAAAATACATTCTGCGCACGCTTATACCGGCATTACGGTAATACATATACACGTTTTTTGCAGTATAACTTTGCAGGAAAATGGTGGCTGCATAGCCCAGGAGCTTAAAGAAGAGTACAAAGCCGGCAACCTTTACACCATAGACGGACACCAAAAAAAGGCAGGTGATACTGAACGCAATGTTCCAAAGCATTAATGGTTTATAAAAGTACCAGATAAGCTTAGGTAAATTAGACATCTACTGCGTTCAGATAAAGTTTAGTGATGAACGTAGTTACCTGCGGCATTATTGCAAATGCATAAAAAAAGCCCTTGCTGCTAAGCAAGGGCTTTAAAAAAACTTGATATAATTAGCCCAGGTAGGACTTCAATATTTTGCTACGTGATGTATGGCGTAAACGTTGTAGAGCCTTGTCTTTTATCTGGCGTACACGTTCGCGGGTAAGGTTAAATTTCTCACCAATCTCTTCAAGTGATAATGGGTGATTGGTACCTAATCCAAAGAACAACACGATGATCTCGCGTTCACGTTCGGTAAGGGTAGACAATGAACGTTTAATCTCTTCTGACAACGATTCATTTATCAGGATAGAGTCGGTATTTGGTTCCTGGTTTTCTAATACATCCAGCAACGTATTTTCTTCACCCTGAACAAAAGGAGCATCCATAGATACATGGCGGCCGCTGTTGCTCAGCGTGTCAGATATTTTATCAACTGTAGTTTCAAGTATATCAGCAAGTTCTTCCGGTGACGGCTCGCGTTCGTATTCCTGCTCCAGCTTGCTAAATGCTTTGCTGATTTTACTTAACGAACCTACCTGGTTAAGCGGCAAACGTACTATACGGCTTTGTTCGGCAATAGCCTGCAAGATAGATTGACGGATCCACCAAACGGCGTATGAGATAAACTTGAAACCTTTTGTTTCGTCGAAACGCTTGGCAGCTTTAATAAGACCTAAGTTACCTTCGTTAATAAGGTCACCAAGTGTAAGTCCCTGATTTTGGTATTGTTTTGCTACGGAAACCACAAAGCGCAAGTTGGTTTTTGTTAACCTTTCTAACGCAGCCTGGTCTCCTTCGCGGATTTTTTGGGCTAATATTACTTCTTCTTCGGCAGTAATTAAGTCAACTTTACCAATTTCGTGTAAGTATTTGTCGAGGGATTGCGACTCACGATTGGTAATGGATTGAGTTATTTTGAGTTGTCTCATTTATGTTTTATAACCTCGATTCTGTTATCTGGAATGAACGTGCAAAGGTAAACATTTGTTTACACATTTTTGTACTAGAATATTGATTAATTGCAATATTTTGCTATAGCAAAAATGATGCCCAGTGTGGTTAATCATGCAACTTTTTAGTGGCAATTCTTTTAATCTGAAAACACGGTTTCAAGTAAAAGAAGTACTTAGCACAAGTTAGCTTTTTTACATTGTTAAGTACCTACACCTGCGAAAGAAATACTCTTATACTTATAACTCGTCCAGCCGGAAGGTGTCTTTTACTCTGATGCCCTTATCTGTAGCCTGGACAGTACAGCACTCGTTAACCGGATCGTGTTCCAGGTAGAGCACATATTCGTTGTCTACGGCTTCCTGCCAGTATTGGTTACGTTCCTCCAGCGTTTTCATCGGGAACATATCATACGCCATTACATAAGGCAGGGGCAGGTGTCCAACGGAAGGCAGCAGATCGGCCATGTACAGCAATTGCCTCCCCTTGTAATTAATCTGCGGCAGCATCATCGCGTCGGTATGGCCATACGCAAACCGTATTTTCATCTCTGAAGAAAAACTGATGCCGTCCTCAGCGTCGATAAACTGCAGTTGTCCGCTTTCCTGTATAGGAAGTATATTTTCTTTTAAAAAAGAGGCCTTTTCTCGCTCATTGGGGTTAACTGCCCAATCCCAATGTTGTGGGTTGCTCCAGTAAATAGCATTTTTAAATGCAGGATGCAGATTATCGCCATTGCGCTCTACAGCTCCGCCAACGTGATCAAAATGCAGGTGAGTCAAAAATACATCTGTTATATCGTTTCGGTGAAAGCCTTTTGCAAGCAAACATTTATCAAGGCTCGCATCTCCATGGAGGTAATAGTGACTGAAGAATTTTTCACTTTGCTTATTGCCTATGCCAGTGTCAACCAGTATCAGCCGGTCGCCCTCTTCGATAAGAAGGCAGCGCATTGCCCAGGTACAAAGGTTGTTTGAGTCGGCCGGGTTGGTCTTCTGCCAGATGGACTTTGGCACAACACCAAACATGGCTCCCCCATCCAGTTTGAAAAAGCCTGTATCTATAGTATGAAGTTTCATTTGGCGGAAAGTTAAGGTATTTGATCGAAAATGGTTGTTTCGCTATTAAGCTTTATGATGCATTCAATTCTAAATTGTCAATCTGCTTTCAGTTACATAATAGGTTATTAATTAACGATATAGCTAAATCATGTGAAGTTTTTGTACTGTTTCGGTTTGTTTCGCTCTGATGTGTTAAGTAGTTGGTATTTAAATCTTTACCGTAAATTGCTGTTCCGGGTGTTTCACTTACAAGCGAAACACTTTCAGCGCTTATCAAAAGCCATTTGTCGACTCGACTCTTTTATTGGATTATTCTTAAGGTAATTTTTTTTCGTAAAACTATAATTGAGGTTGTTGTGTTATCTTGATAAACAAAGCTAAATAAACACAAATGAAAGCAGCCGTATTCCACAAGCCAGGCGACATCAGCTACGACACCGTTGCTGATCCTAGAATAGAAAATTCCCGCGATGTTATTTTAAAAGTTACATCAACTGCCATATGCGGATCAGACCTGCATATATTAAGCGGGGGAGTTCCGCAAAAAGAAGACATGATAATGGGCCATGAATTCATGGGGATAGTTGAAGAGGTTGGCTCTGAAATTACAAACCTGAAAAAAGGCGACCGCGTAGTGGTACCGTTTCCGATAGCCTGCGGCCATTGTTTTTTTTGCCAGCATGACGCATCTCCTGCCTGCGAAAACTCTAACTATAAGCATTATGGCCCTAATGGTGACATGCTCGATCAAAAAGGAGCGGCATTGTTTGGTTATACTGATTTATATGGAGGTTACTCCGGCGGACAGGCGGAGTACGTGCGTGTGCCTTATGCTGATATAAGTCCGCGTAAAGTGCCGGATGATATGACCGACGAACAGGTACTTTTCCTTACAGATATTTTTCCTACTGGTTGGTCTGCAATAGACTGGGCACAACTTAAAGGCGGGGAAGTAGTAGCCATATTCGGTTCAGGCCCGGTTGGGCTTATGGCACAGAAGGCAGCCTGGATAAATGGCGCCAGCAGGGTTATTGCAATTGATCCGCTGAATTACCGGTTGGAAAAAGCGAGGGCGGTAAATAAAGTAGAAACCCTTAATCCTCACGAAGTAGATGTTGTGGAAGCAATTCGCGAAATGACGGGTGGCCGCGGTGCCGATGTATGTGTAGATGCCGTAGGTTTTGAACCGGAGCGGAGTTTTCTGGACAAAGCTAAAGCCGCCGTGAATTTTGAGGTAGGCAGCATGAAAGTACTTGATATGGCTTTTAAAGCGGTAAGGCGTATGGGAACGGTTACTATCATGGGTGTTTATGGTTCTACTTATGACAATTTCCCTTTGCACCGCCTGTTTGACAAAGGAATAGTTCTGAAGATGGGACAAGCGCCTGTGCTGAACTATATAGACCACCTGATAGATCTTGTTACTCAGGAAAAGGTAGTGCTGGACGACATTATCACCCACACCTTGCCGCTAAGCGAAGTAGCCCACGGATACAAAATATTTGACGATAAAGAAGAGGATTGTGTGAAGGTGGTATTAAAACCATAATTGAAACATACAGAACCAACATCATCAACTGACCCCAAAATAAAACTTACAATGGAAAATGACGCAGGAGTAAAAATAGCGGATAAACAAGAACATCAGCCGGGAGTAGAGGCGGAGATGGATCCGAAACCAGAGTATATCAAATCAACCTACAAAGCGGCCGGAAAGCTGGAAGGTAAGGTAGCGTTAATTACAGGCGGAGATAGCGGCATTGGCAGGGCTGTAGCGGTGCATTATGCACATGAAGGTGCAGATGTTGCTATAGTTTACCTTGAAGAGGATGCAGACGCACAAGAGACCAAAGAAGCAGTAGAAGCTGCAGGAAAGCGTTGCCTGTTGATACCAGGCGATGTTAAAGATCGTGCGTTTTGTAAGCAAGCTGTAGAACAAACAGTTGCTGAATTAGGTAAACTGAACATCTTAGTTAACAATGCGGGTGTGCAATTTCCGCAAAAGGAGTTTAAAGATATCAGCGAAGAACAGCTTGAAACTACTTTCAAGACCAATATTTTCGCTTATTTCCACTTTGTGAATGCAGCTATTGATCACCTGAATGAAGGCGACACAATCATCAACACTACCTCTGTAACAGCGTATCGTTCCTCGCCCAATTTGGTAGACTATTCGTCAACAAAGGGGGCCATAACAACTTTTACACGGTCGCTGGCTACTAACCTGGTAGAAAAGAAGATTCGTGTAAATGCTGTTGCGCCAGGACCTATTTGGACGCCCTTGATTGTATCCACCTTTGAGGAAGAAAAGATAAAGGAGTTTGGTAGTGAAACGGCGATGAAACGTGCGGGTCAGCCATCAGAATTGGGGCCGGCATACGTGTTTCTCGCTTCAGACGATTCATCGTACATCACCGGGCAAGTAATCCACGTCAACGGTGGCGAAGTAGTTAACGGATAACAAACATCAACTAGAAAATAAAACCATGGAAAACACAAAAGGATACGCCTTAATTACCGGTGCAAGCAGCGGTATAGGCTACGAATTGGCAAAGTTATTTGCCAAAGACCAATATAATTTAATAATTGTGGGCCGCAACCAGGCCGAACTTGAGAGCAAAGCAGCAGAGTTCAGGCAGAATGGTGTGGATGTGATCAGCATTGAAAAGGATCTGTTCAACCGCGAAGAAGTATTTCAACTTTGCGAAGAAGTAAGCAGCCGCAATTTACTGGTAGATGTATTGGTGAATGATGCAGGGCAGGGCGTTTACGGCTTATTTAAAGATAATGATATAAAGCGTGAACTGAAGATCATTGACCTGAATATCGGCGCCCTCACCATTCTCACCAAACATTTCCTGAAAGAAATGGTAAGCCGCAACCAGGGTAAGATACTCAATTTGGCGTCTATAGCTAGTACGACCCCAGGCCCGTGGCAGGCAGTGTATCATGGTACTAAAGCTTATGTATTGTCCATTACAGAAGCAATACGTGAGGAGATTAAAGATACTGAGGTTACAATTACAGCCTTGCTGCCTGGCCCGGTAGATACTGACTTTTTCAACAAAGCAGATATGCAGAGCAGCAGGATTGTGCAGGATAAGAGTTCGTTGTCTGATCCCGCTGATGTTGCCAAAGACGGCTATGACGCGTTGATGTCCGGTACAGACAAGATTGTGTCAGGGTTTAAAAACAAAGTTACTGTGGCAATGAGCAACATAACACCAGACACTACCGTCGCACATATGATGAATGAAATGCAGAAACCAGTAGAAGAATAATCTGTAACTGTGTCAAAGAAAAAGCCGCCTACAAGGCGGCTTTTTCTTTGACTGAGAAATTTATGTTCTTTTCAAACACGGAATCTGCTATGGTGCCGAAAAGCAGACCGTTTTGTTTGAATGTTGATATAAGACGGTTCATCCGGCTCACCATTGAATCACCAGAGTTTTTACTTACATAACCAGGGAAACCGAAACGTTTTCTATCATTCAAATCAGTAAATTCCCATGGATGGAAGTACAAATTAAGATATCCATCGGCTTTGTAAGTTCTTAGGCACATGCGTTGGTATAATGCGAGTGGCAGGTTATGTATAGATAACCAAAACAGCGGAAACCTAAACCCGGGAGTAACCGAAGCAGGTAGCTGTAGCACACCATCCTGCCAGAACATGTTTCTTGAGACTTTAAGGTTGTTATATCTGCCGGGAAGCCAAGTAGGGTTGATCGAACTATTGTACAGGTAGCCGGCTTTCTTGATTTCTGCACCGTCCACGGGCATCATTCTTGCCATACGGTAGCCTTTTACGGTAGTCTCGCTAATTTCTTCCAGAACTTTCTTCGAGCTGTATAAATCAGCAGGCTCGAATTTAGAATGGTAATGCCCATGGGATGCCAGTTCATGGCCTGCAGCAACCATTTCTTTAATTAGCTCAGGTTTGCTTAACGCAAAGGTCGCAGTACAAAAGAAAGTGGCTTTTATTTCATGTTTGGTCAGAAGATCTAAAATACGCCTTGTGCCTGTTGCAGAAATATTTATCTGGTCGTCGAAAGAGATTTCCTTGCCATATTCCAATGGCATGTCAAACTCCTCTATATCAAAACTCAACAAGATCATATTGTGGCTGCTTTATGCTGGTGCTTTGTATGATGTAATTTGGCCGCAATTTGCTTTGCAGGAATATCTTGCCTACATAAATGCCTATTATGCCCATTATAATGAGTTGTAGTCCGCCTAAAAAGAAAATAGACATTAGAATTGATGCCCAGCCCGCAGAAGCATAGCCTATATTGGTGTTACCAGTGTAATAGCTATAAAGTACATAAGGCAGGCAAACACCAGTTATTGCCGAAAATGCAAAGCCAAGGTATACTGCAAAGTATAACGGCCGTATGCTAAATGAAGTTATCCCCTGAAAGGCAAACTTTATCATGCGCGACAAAGAATACTTGCTTTTACCGGAGTACCTAATATCTGCAGAATAATTGATACCATGCTGCGAAAATCCAAGCCACTTGATAATGCCCCGTAAAAACGGATCAATCTCATTAAACTGAAGCAGTGCATCCGCTACCTTGCGGTCAATCAACCGAAAATCGGCGGTACCGGGCTCCATATGTATTTCGGACAGCCTATTCACCAGCGCGTAGAACATGTTAGATGTGGCGCGTTTAAACCACGATATATTTTCTGTGGAGATACGGCGGCTGTAGACAATATCAAACCCTTCTTCCCATTTTGATAAAAAGGCAGGGATAAGTTCTGGCGGGTGCTGCATATCGCCATCCATACAAATTACACAATCTCCATCGGCATGGTCCAATCCTGCTTTAAGTGCATTCTGATGGCCAAAGTTCCTGCTCAATTTTATATACTCAATCCTGCCATCAAGATTATTCAGGGTCCTTAGTACAGATATGGTTCCGTCTTTACTGCCATCATCTACAAATATTACGTTGTAATCGTATGTCAGCTTATCAAGCACCTTTCTCAATGCTTGTACAAGTACCGGGATGTTCTCCTGTTCGTTAAATGCTGGTATAACCACCGATATTTTTTTCGTTGACCGGTGTGAGTTTGATCGTGCTGCGATGTGTCTCATTAATTTTTTAGGGTAGGGGCTATATTGGGCTGAGTTGGGTAATCGGAAACAATTTCCTCGCCATCTTTTCTTGTAAGCATTTCGGCTATCAACGCAAGCCATATGAGCAAGCATGGTAGTGCTTTAAGGGCATAGCGATTGATGAAATGTAATTTGATGTAAGATGGAAATATATCGGTACGGTAAAGGCTTCCAAAATAGACTGCAAAGACAAATAAGGTGATTTGAAGTGCTGTAAACGGCCTTGGTGCAGTAACAAACCAAATTGCTATTCCTGGATAGGCTATGATATAGGTAACGTATTCCGAACCGGTGCTGAATAGAACAATAAACAGCAAACTGGAGCATAGCAACAGAAACTTTTGACGGTGAACACTCGTGTTTAAAACTTTAAGGCTGGAAATGCAGAATGTTGCTGCGGCGGTTAACAAGACAGGCAGTATAGCTATAGAATGGCCGATTATTCGGCGTGTCATACCCATTACAGAGATATCCTGGTATTGGGTATCCATGCTTACATTTTGAGCATTCTTTTCCACAAGTGAGTGGTACCAGTCTCCATACGATTGTAATATAAACTGTGGTGTAAAGACTAACATAGGCAGAACAAAGAGCACCACCGCCCAAACAAACAAGCCGGCCACAAATTGCTTCTTCTGCTTAGATATTAAAAAGAACACCACGCCTATAACGCCATAGAGCTTAATAAAAAACCCGAGCATGATAAACAGCCCGGCCCAAAAGTCCTTCTTGTTATCTACCATTACCCAGGCAAGTATTACCAGGGCAGCAATGGCGCCATTAGTTTGAAACTCCCTTAACATCACGATGAGCTCCTGTGTGCAGATGATGCAGATAATATTCTTTTTGGTGGTGTCCAGCGGTAGTTTGTGTATTGCCCAAAAAAGCACTGATACATTAAATATTTGCCAGAAATACAGTCCTAAGTCGCCAGGGAGGACTGCAAATGGCGCCATTATCAATGAGAATACCGGCCCGTAGTGATTGCTGTCGAAATAGTATTGAGGGTATTGAGCGTAAAGGTTTTGCCCGTGCAACGCGTTGAAGTAGGTGTATTTAAAAATAAGATAGTTGTTTACACCGTGGTAGCCAATGCATTTGTACGTATAAAATGCCGCGATGATTATCCAAATTGATAAAACAAAGTGTTTGTTGTCAATAAGCTTATAAAACACATTCCTGGTGCCATTTGCGGCCATTAGTTCCGATAATATTTGCGGTATATGGCAAGCCATGCTGCTGCACCGCAGGGTTTAACAATAGTTTTGAACCGCCTTAAGGATTGCAATTCTTTACAAATGTAATTTATGTAACGTGTTTTTTACACATAGTGCAACAATCCTGATAAATATTTTTTTGCTTTTGATAATTAGGGTTTGCTTTAAAAGCTAAAGCAAACAAAAACAATGTAAAGAAGGTATTTAATTTAATAATTTCTTAACATCAATGAACGTCTTCATTAGCATTTTTGGCGAAGGGAAAGACTTAAGTTTGTTCCAGATGTCTGCCCGTGCTATAGTAATTTACTTTGTAGCAATGATACTAATACGTGTGTCTGGCAGGCGCACCTTCGGTAAAAAGTCGTCCTTTGATATCACCATATCCATAATCTTAGGAGCAGTACTCAGCAGGGCGATAGTTGGTGCTTCGCCCTTTATCTCTACCGTAATTGCAAGTTTCGCTCTCGTGTTGCTGCACAGGTTAATAGCGATGGCTATATGGCACAGTAAAATAATGGGTCAGCTGGTAAAAGGTGAAGGCCGAATGCTTTATGAAAATGGTAAGTTTAACGAAAATAACTTACGCAAGTGCCTCCTGACCCGCGACGATATCATGACTGATCTACGTATTAAAACAAACAGCAAGTCGCTTGACGACGTAAAAACCATTTACATGGAAAATACCGGTGAACTAAGTTTCGTTACTAAGTAATCGGCACAAGAACAAATCGTTCATCTTTTAAGCCTGCTTTAATAATATTACTTTTACGCAATGGAAGGTACATCAGGTGCTGACATCTTCGGCCATGCGTTATACGATCATTTTAAAGGCAATAAGCCCGCAAAACTCTGGATAAACAATAAATACGGCCCTAAGGAAGAGATGCCGGTGAACATATACTTTAGAGATGCGGTCGACATGCCCGAGCTGGAATTAGTTGCGCTCGATGCATGCAAGGGCAAGATTTTGGATATAGGTGCTGGTGCAGGAAGCCATACTCTTATACTGCAAAATAGCGGTAAAGATGTAACTGCTTTGGATGTATCTTCGGGTGCGGTAAGCCTAATGAAGGAGCGCGGTGTCACAAAAGCAATCAATCAGAATATCTTCTTATATAACGATGAACGTTTTGATACCTTATTATTGCTTATGAACGGTATCGGCCTTTGTGGCAATATCAGAAATTTACGCTTATTTTTACGGAATACCAAAACCCTGCTTAAGCCGAGTGGCCAATTATTATTTGATTCTTCTGATATTTCTTATTTATACAACGGCAATGTGCCGGTAGATAACTATTATGGCGAACTCTGGTACCAATATGCTTATAAAGGCAAAAGAACAGAGTGGTTCCAATGGTTATATATCGACAAGGATACGCTGATGGGTATATCCTCAGAAGAAGGCTGGGCAATAGAAATATTGTTTGAAGACGATTTTGATGGCTACCTGGCACGGCTGATGGTAGCCGAATAACAATTTAGATGATGAAACACCTGTATAAAGCGCTATTTTCTTTTTCGCTGATCATTATTTCGGCGACAGCTCTAGTTGCACAAACAAGCAAGTTGCCTTTATGGGCTTTCGGACCATTCGTGAGGCCGGCGGGGGTGAACCCTTTGATAAGTCCTGACACAACAACCAAGTTTTACGATCCTATGCGCAAGCGCATGATGGACTGGGAGTCAAACGACACCTTTAACCCGGCGGCAACAATCAAGGATGGAAAGATATTTATACTTTATCGGGCGGAAGATAAATCGGGTGTTGGCATAGGGGGGCGCACATCACGGCTCGGGTTAGCCGAAAGTAAGGACGGCTTGCATGTTAAAAGGTCGCCGGTACCTGTTTTTTATCCCGCTAACGATAGCCAGAAAGAGTTTGAATGGACAGGCGGTTGCGAGGACCCCAGAGTAGCCGTGACCGCTAACGGTACATACGTGGTATTTTACACACAGTGGAACCATGACCTGCCACGACTTGGCGTAGCAACCTCAAAAGACCTGAAAAAATGGACGAAGCATGGTCCTATATTCCGTAAAGCTTACAATGGTAAGTTCCATAAAATAGCAAGCAAATCGGCATCTATAATTACTAAGATGGTGAACGGAAAACAGGTAATCGCTAAAATAAATGGAAAATATTGGATGTATTGGGGCGAAACCGGTGTGTATGGCGCCACGTCTACAGATCTGGTGAACTGGTCTCCTGTTATAAACGCCGATAGTACTTTGCGACCCTTTATATCACCACGCAGACATTATTTCGATAGCGACCTTACTGAGTGTGGTCCTCCGGCCATAATTACGTCTAAGGGTATCCTGCTATTATACAACGGCAAAAATAACCCTGTATATGGCGATAAAGCCTACACTGCTAACAGTTATTGCGGTGGGCAGGTTATTTTTTCGGCAAGTGACCCTACAAAGCCCCTTGCAAGATTGGATAAGCCTTTCTTTGTACCACAGGAATCCTTTGAAAAAAGCGGCCAATATCCTGCAGGTACAGTATTTATGGAAGGGCTGGTATTCTTTAAGAGTAAATGGTTCCTGTATTATGGTTGTGCAGATTCGAGGGTTGCGGTTGCGGTATATAATCCATTACAAAAAACACAGAAATAGATTTAGATAATATTCGGATAATATGCTACTTACCAGCAGATAAATTTGGAATTATAAATTATCTGCATATATTTACAACCAGTTATACCCCTAATAGACCTGATCTGGTGAAACGGATTTTCTCGATATGCATCCTTTGTGTGCACCTGTTCTATACAGGCGGCTGCTTGCTTATCGTCCAATATTTCATCAATCGTTCCGAAGATCAGATGGTAAAACAGATCTACGAAAATAAAGTAGATGCCACACAGCTTATCCAGATAAAGCTACCGGTACACATGCCTGAAATACAGGATTGGCCCGATTATGAAAAAGTGCAGGGGCAAATTCAATTTAAAGATAACTACTACAATTATCTTGGCGTTAAAATGACAAGGGACACTATGTACCTTGTTTGTATTGCAAATGCTGTAAAAACAAGGTTGGCTAATTCTAATCTCATCGTAGCTAAAGATATTACAGATGTGCCATTAAGCAAAAAAGGTACTGAAGCACCAAATGCCAAGAAGGCAACCGGCGGTTTTGAATACCAGCCAGTCGCTTTTGAATATAACTACCTTGCGTTCTTCGAAACCTTGAAGGAACATGAGAACCCTATATCTACCTCTCTAACCGATCCGTATATCGAATCTCCCGGTAAGCCGCCAAACGCCGCTTGCTAACTCTCCAATATATTTGATTTTATAAGTATTTATCTAATGCATTTTTTGCTTCACAGCTTAAAGGCATAGTTATTTTCATCTTGCATTGCCATTAAGCATGCTGGTGAAAAGTGCATTAGATATATAATATGACGGTATATCTGTCCTATTGCTCTTACCCTTTTTAATGAACTTTTATGAAACACTTTCTACAATATACTTACAGGTATTGTATTGCTATAATCTTATTCCTGAGCGCTTTCCAAGCAGCAAATGCGCAAACAGAAAGCGACGCTTTAATGATACCTAAAAACTACTTCTGCGCGGCAGGTATCTACACCCACAACAGTTGGGATCAGTACTGGGAAGGTACACTTAAACGCGAGAACCTTAATATGGGCACTGTCAGCAGCAACGTTTATGCCGTTGGCGGTAATTACGGCCTAAGTAATCGCATCAACCTGCTTGCTATGCTGCCGTTTGTAAAGTCTAACGCATCTGCCGGGACACTGCGCGGAGAGGATGGTTTGCAGGATATTAACCTTGCCGTAAAATGGATGGCTGTTCGCGAGCAACTTGGCAGCGGGCTGTTAAGCTTCCACGCTATATTATCTGGTGTTATACCGGTGCGTAAGTACCAGGCAGACTTCCAGCCGCTAGCCATCGGTATGCAAACCAAAAGCATTGCTTTACGCGGGTTGCTTAACTACCAGGTTGGTCGCTTGTTTGTTGCCGGTGGTGGTCAATACATCCGTAAGGATAACATTACTATTGACCGTGATGCTTATTATACTACCGAGATGCATTACACCAACCAGGTGGCTATGCCTAATGCAACAAATTTCTTGCTGAGTGCAGGTTTCCGCAGTCTAAAATTTAATGCAGAGGCAACGCTTACCAGGTATACTTCTCTTAGCGGCTTTGATATTACCCGCAATAACATGCCGTTCCCAAGCAATAAAATGAACGCTACTGCTGCCGGTGCAATATTTAAATACATGTTCCAGAACATACAGGGACTGGAGTTTACCGCCGGTGGTAATTATGTGGTTGCTGGTCGTAATGTAGGTCAGAACTTATCGGCTTTTGGCGGAGTGTACTACGTGTTTGCGGTGAAAAAGGAAAAAAGCAATTAAGAAGAACAGTTATGAGAACAAGAATACTATATATATCAATACTAACAGCCGCTACAATATTTACAGGAGCGTGCAAGAAGGACATTACAGAACGGAATGAAACGTTTCCGGCATTATCGCCAGCAAACATTGATCTGAATGCCGATACCTGGTCGCCAATACTTACTGCATCGTCCACGTTTACCGTGGCTACTCCTGATGCGATAACCGCACCAAATTACATCGCGGACCTAAATGAGATTAAAAGCTATCAGAAAAACCTGACAGATGATCAGCGCGCAATAATAAAGTACTGGAGCGCAGGATCGGTGTTGCGTTGGAACGAAATATTGCGTGAGCTGGTTGCAAAACATAACCTACCTCCTTACCAAAATGATGACGGATCGTACCCGTTCCCAAGTGCGGCTAACCCCTTAGCTTATCCGCTGTTTCCGTTCTCTAATCCGCCGTATGCTGCCCGTGCTTACGCCTATGTAAGTGCAGCGCAATACGATGCGTTGGTGCAGGCTTGGAAATTCAAAAAGCAATTTAATCGTGCGGCGCCTTACAAAAACGACGTAAACGTACAGGCACTTGTACCAAAGTCTGATCTGCCTTCGTACCCAAGCGAAGACGCGGTGGTAGCAGGGGTAACCTCCAAAATGATGGAGTTATTATTCCCTGGTGACCTGGATTATATTCGTCAGAAAGTGGCTGAAGAAAAGCTTTACCGCATTATGGCCGGAGCAAACACACGGTCAGACATAGACGCGGGAGAGAATCTGGGCAGGCAGGTTGCCGATGTTTTTCTGGCTCGCGCCAGGGGCGATAAAGCCGGCGCTGCAATTGGTACACAAGCCGACTGGACAAACTTTGAAACTGTAGCTAAGGCAGCTGGTAATACGCCATGGATAAGTCTTGAAACACCGCATCGTCCGCCAATGTTGCCGTTATTTACAAAAGTAACGCCGTTCCTGTTCTCTACAACTACAGTTGCGGCAATACGCCCGCCGGCGCCTTACAAAGAAGGCTCTCCTGAATACGAAAAAGATCTCAAAGAAGTGATGGCTATGAGCCAGGACAAGAGCCGCGAACACGAACGTGTTGTTGCTTTTTGGGCTGATGGAGTAGGTACCGCAACCCCTCCGGGGCATTGGAATACTATAGCCGCTGAAGAGTTTGTAAAGCATAACTACAGCGAAGTACGGTGGGCGCGTAACCTGGCATTATTGAATATGGCAGAAATGGACGCTGCTATAGTTTGCTGGGATGCGAAGTACTATTACTTCAATCCACGTCCTACACAGATGATAGCCGGTATTAAAACGTTAACCGGCATTCCAAACTTCCCTTCGTATACCTCCGGTCACTCTAATTTCAGTGGCGCCGCTGCTACGGTGTTAGGCTATTTGGTGCCGGAACGCGCTAACGACTTTATGGTAATGGCCCAAGAGGCGGCAAAGTCAAGGCTTTGGGGCGCTATACACTATCGTAACGACTGTGAAGTGGGTTTAACAACCGGTATTAAAGTAGGGGAATACGCCGTAGCGCGAGCCAAAGCTGACGGAGCAAACTAGTGGTCGAAATAGAGAGCGAATTAAAATGAAAACGGAAGTAATTGTACACTACGTATTGCGTATAGCTATAGCCATGTGCTTTATTGGCCATGGAGCGTTTGGTGTTATTACCAAAGAAATTTGGTGTAACTATTTCGCCGTATTTGGTATAGACAAGGCAACTGCATACATGTTTATGCCTTGGGTAGGCAGTATAGATATACTGTTGGGCATTATAATGCTTTTTCACCCAAACAGGGCGGTTTGTTTCTGGCTGATTGGCTGGGGCGCAATTACCGCCTTTTTGAGGCCTATGTCTGGTGAGCCTTTTGCCGAGTTTATAGAACGTGCAGGAAATTTTGGAGCGCCTTTAGCACTAATAATTCTTTCAGGAAATTTCAACCCCCGTAGCCAGTTATTTACAAAGCTAGATCCCAATGCCCAGACCTCACCTGGTACTTTAGAAACTGTAAGCTATTGTTTAAAGGTTGTGGTTTTTATGTTGCTGATGGGCCATGGCTGGCTGAACCTCCTGGAGAAAAAAGGACTTCTTAATCAATATGCTTCTCTCGGATTTGCTAATCCCGCTAAGGTCGCATTAATCGTTGGCGCATTTGAAGTCGCCGCGGCCTTTATCGTGCTTATAAAGCCCGTACGTTGGATGTTGCTTGTGCTATTTGTCTGGAAAGCCTCAACGGAACTTTTCTATCCTCATTACGAACTGTTTGAGTGGATAGAAAGGGGAGGGAGTTACGGGTCAATACTGGCGCTTTGGTTTACACTAAAGCAAACGTCTGAGAAATTCAGTCCGACGCCTTTTAATAATCTAATTAACAAAATTTATTAATCAATTACACCGGTTAATCACCGGTACACAGTGAGTTCATACTCGCATTTACCTTTAATCTTAAATCATGAAACTTACATACAAATTAATTGCAGGTACTGCTATAGCCTTATTTCTAAATAATACCGGTGCAAAAGCTCAGGGCTGCGTAGCTATTCGCGGGACCGGTGGCCTTTGTACTATGGCCGATCACCCGGATAGCTTAGGTTCTGAAGGAGCATGGTTGTTTAACAGCAACAGCCGTTATTACCGCTCTTACAAGCACTTCGTTGGCAGAGAAGAGCAAAAGCAGCGTATAGAACTTGGCACAAACGTAATTAATCATACATACGCTCAGGACCTTACGCTTACCCGCGTCTTTAACAACAGGTGGTCGGTGTCTTTAGATGTGCCTGTAATATCTAACAGCCGTTCATCTTTGTACGAGCATGGTGGTAAAGAACGCCGTACAACGCACTCTTTTGGCGTAGGTGATATCACTATTAAGGCATTTGCCTGGTTGCTTGATCCGCATAAATCAACAAAGGCCAACATCCAAGTAGGTTTGGGTTTAAAACTGCCTACAGGCTCTTACACTTATACCGATTATTTCTACAACACAGGCGCAAATGGCGCCCGTACTTTAGGGCCTGTAGATCAGTCAATTCAATTGGGTGACGGTGGTACAGGCATCACTGCAGATGTTAATGCATTTTACAACTTCTCACATAATTTCGGCCTGTACGGCACTTTTTACTACCTGATGAGTCCTCGTGAGGAAAACGGTGTTTCTTCTGCACGTGGCAGCGCGCCAAGCGCTAAGGCTGTAGCCAACGGTAGTGATATCATGAGCGTTCCAGACCAGCTAAGCGCGAGGATTGGTGCAAATTACATGGCAGGTAAATGGAATTTCTCTGCCGGGGCACGGTACGAATGCCTTACTGCCAAAGATTTAGTAGGCGGAAGCAATGGTTTCCGCAGGCCTGGTTTTATCATTTCTGCCGAACCGGGTATAACCTACCGCCTGCACAAGTTCTCGGTTTACACTTTTGTTCCTGTTGCACTGGTGCGTAACCGTACACAGAGCGTACCGGATAAAATTACAACCCAGCTAACTGGAATATATACCCAAGGCGATGCAGCATTTGCAGATTACGCCGTAAACATTGGTTTTTCGTTTAAATTATAGTGTCGGTTTATTTTAAATTAGGAGCCGGGCGTAACGCACCCGGCTTTTTTATTGGTTTGAAATGACTAACCAAATTGCTGAGCACAGTCAAAATTGATATGTTTACCAAATGAATACTGCCGAACAAAACTTTGCAGCGCTTGGCCTTAATTTGCCGCCCGCGCCAAAACCACTGGGCGTTTATAAACCTTGCCTTGTTGATGGGAAATATATCTATTTATCTGGCCATGGTACCGTTCAGGACGATGGCTCCCTTATAATAGGCCGTATTGGAGCCGATATGTCACCTGAAGAAGGAAAGGTAGCCGCAAGGCAAGTAGGCCTGGCCATGCTGGCTACTATTAAAGCTAACCTAGGCAGCCTGAATAAGGTAAAACGCGTGATTAAAGTACTGGGCATGGTCAATTGCACACCTGATTTTGAGAAGCATCCGTTCATCATCAATGGCGCAAGCGAACTGTTTGCAAAGGTTTGGGGCGAAGAGAACGGAATAGGCGTACGCAGCGCTGTTGGAATGGGATCATTGCCAGACAATATTCCTGTTGAAATAGAGGCACTGTTTGAATTAGCAGAGTAATTATTATGGCAACCGATTGGTATACTATTAATAATGTGGCTGAACTGGATACCCCGGCTCTGGTGGTATACCCGGAACGTGTTCAATACAACATTGACCAGGTAAAAGGCATGGTAAGCGACGTGAGTAGGCTGCGTCCGCATATAAAGACACATAAAAGCCCGAACGTTACGGCCATGATGCTTAACGCAGGTATCAGTAAGTTCAAGTGTGCAACCATAGCAGAAGCCGAGATGTTAGGTATTATCGGTGCACCTGATGTTTTATTCGCTTATCAGCCAAACGGACCAAAGTTAGCGCGGTTTGTTAAACTTTTGCAGACATATCCCTCAACCAGCTATTCATGTCTTGTTGATAACGCTGCAACTGCACAAGCTATATCAACAGCGGCTTTAAGCGCGGGTATTAATGTATCGGTATTTATTGATCTGAATGTTGGCATGAACCGCACCGGGATTGTACCACGGCGCGCGTTCGAGCTGTACCAGTTATTGATGAATACACGCGGTATAAAGCTGCTAGGCTTACATGCTTATGATGGGCATATACATGATGAGGATTTTTCCTTGCGTGAGCAGCGTTTTCATGAAGCAATTACGCCGGTTCTGAACCTGAAAGAAATCATTCTGGGGGCGGGATATGCCCCACCTATTATCATTGGCGGATCATCACCCACGTTGCCAATTGCCGTTCACTTGGAAGATATTGAGTGTAGTCCGGGTACGTTCGCATACTGGGACAAGGGTTACGAGAGTGCTTTTAAGGAGCAGCATTTCCAAACAGCAGCACTTGTAGTTGGCAGGATAATATCGCTGCCTGACGAAACAAAGATATGCATAGATATAGGTCATAAATCTGTATCGGCTGAAAACGAATTGAGCAAGCGCATCTATTTTCTAAATGCACCCACACTGTCGTTTGTAAGCCAAAGTGAAGAGCACCTTGTAGCAGAAGCGGGCAACGGGCACACCTATCAGGTTGGTGATGTTCTATACGGATTACCTTATCACATCTGCCCTACAGTAGCGGTTTATGAACGAGCTTATATTATAGAGAACAGGCAATTGAAGGGAGAGTGGCTTAATACCGCCCGTGATAGAAAGATCAACATATAATATCGACTGTTTACATTAATGTAAATAGTTAAACAATAGCGAAGTATGTTTACCATAGATGCCCATTTGGATCTTAGCATGAATGCTTTGGAATGGAACCGAGATCTTCGGCGACCTGTTGCAGAAATAAATGCCCGTGAAGAAGGCCTAACCGACAAGCCGGATCGTGGTTTAGGTACGGTGTCACTTCCGGAACTTCGTAAAGGAAACATCGGCTTGGTAGTGGCAACCCAAATAGGACGCTATGTAGCACCGGGTAATAAGCTACCCGGCTGGCATTCACCGGAACAGGCTTGGGCGCAAACGCAAGGGCAGGTAGCCTGGTATAATGCTGTGGAGGCAGCCGGCGAAATGACGCAAGTGACGGATCTTACCTCGCTTGATAAACATTTGGCGCTCTGGCTGAATGACGACATCGACAACTTGGCAAAACCGGTTGGGTATATCTTAAGCCTGGAAGGTGCAGATTCTATAGTCAACGTAAGTTACCTTGAACATGCTTATAACTACGGCTTGCGTGCTTTAGGTCCGGCTCATTATGGCCCTGGCAGGTATGCCAACGGTACAGACGCAACGGGTAAGATGGGTGATAACGGTTTGGAACTGCTTAAAGAGATGGAGCGGCTGAACATTATCCTGGATGCCACCCATTTATGTGATGATGCCTTTTGGCAAGCGTTAGACAATTTTGGAGGCCATGTTTGGGCCAGTCACAACAACTGCCGGGCCCTGGTTGATCATAACCGCCAGTTCACCGATGAAATGATAAAGGCGCTTGTTGAACGAGGTGCGGTGATTGGCGCAGCTTTAGACGCCTGGATGATGGTTCCCGGTTGGGTAAGGGGTAAGTCTACACCACGAGGGATGAATTGCAGTTTGGAGGTAATGGTGGATCATATTGATCATATTTGCCAGATTGCCGGCAATACACTGCACGTGGGAATAGGAACAGACCTTGATGGCGCATTTGGTAAAGAGCAGTGCCCATATGACTTGGAAACTATTGCAGACCTCCGGAAGGTCCCGCAGCTTTTAGAAAAGCGTGGGTATAGTGAAACGGATATCGAAAATATGATGCATGGTAATTGGCTGCGGTTTTTAAAGAATGCCTGGAAGCAATAATTATGAGTAAAGAACAGGAACGCCTCCGGGAAGCAGGTTGGAAAAAATGGGGCCCTTATGTTAGCGACCGCCAGTGGGGTACGGTACGTGAAGATTATAGTGCAAATGGAAATGCCTGGGGCTATATCACACATGATATTGCCCGTAGTAAAACATACCGATGGGGAGAGGAGGGAATCGCTGGCATATGTGATGTTAATCAATATTTGTGCTTTGCTATAGCCCTTTGGAACAAGCGCGATCCTATCATTAAAGAACGGTACTTCGGACTTAGCAACAGTGAAGGCAACCATGGCGAGGATGTGAAAGAGCTGTATTATTATCTGGATAATACACCCACCCACAGCTATATGAAAATGCTGTATAAATATACCCAGCAGCCTTATCCATACGATCAGCTAACAGCTGAAAACCGGCGCAGGGGCCGCAACGACTCGGAGTATGAACTGCTTGATACAGGTATCTTCAATAACAATGAGTACTTCGATGTATGCGTAGAGTATGCAAAAGCCGGGCAGGAGGACGTTGCCATAAAGATTACCATTCACAACAGAAGCGACGTGGATGCACAATTAAATGTGCTACCTACACTTTGGTTTAGAAATACCTGGAGCTGGGGATATGATAATACAAAGCCTTCACTCTCGGCAATAGCTGAAAAGGAAATTTCAATAAAACATCACGAGCTCGGCGAGCTTTATCTGAAAGCAGAAGGGAATGCAGAGATGCTGTTTTGTGACAATGAAACTAATCTTACGCGTTTTACGGGTGCAGTAAAGGATGGCGCTTTTTACAAAGACGGTATAAACGATTATATCGTTAATAAAGCCAACACGGTAAACCCAGCTAAAACAGGCACAAAAGCAGCTGTAAACTACGACATCAGTATACCAGCAAATGGCAGCCGCGAGATCAGATTGAGGTTGTCTCCAAACAGCAACGCTTCCTTTGATGATTTTGACGATGTTTGCGCTGCCAGGATAACCGAGGCTGATGATTTTTACAGCGATCTGCTCGTCAAAGACAATAAGGACAAAGCTTTAATTCAGCGGCAGGCATTTGCCGGCATGTTATGGAACAAGCAGTTTTATTATTATGATATTCACCAGTGGTTAAACGGTGACCCCGGAGAGCCACAGCCTCCATCGTCGCGGCTAACTGCGCGTAACAGCAAATGGCAACATTTCAACAATAGGGGAGATATCATTTCCATGCCTGATAAGTGGGAGTTTCCATGGTTTGCCGCGTGGGACCTTGCATTTCACTGCATCCCCTTAGCTAGTTTAGATATGGACTTTGCCAAGCGGCAGCTGCTCCTGCTTACCCATGACTGGTATATGCACCCTAATGGCCAGCTCCCAGCTTATGAGTGGGACCTTGGTGATGCCAACCCGCCGGTGCATGCCATGGCTACATGGAAGATATATTCGCTTGACAAGGATAAAAACGGTGGTAAAGGTGACACTGTTTTCCTTGAGAGGGTGTTCCATAAGTTGATGCTCAATTTTACCTGGTGGGTTAATCGGAAAGACGAAGCGGGTAACAACATATTCGAAGGTGGCTTCCTGGGGTTAGATAACATAGGTGTGTTCGATCGTAACACACACTTTAGCAACGGCACGCACCTGGAGCAGGTGGACGGCACGAGTTGGATGGCTATGTACTCGCTTAACTTGCTACAGATTGCTACAGAACTGGCGGTTACCAACAAATCTTACCGCGATATCGCCGGTAAATTCTTTGAGCACTTTATTTACATAGCCAACGCGATAGGGTCAGGAGGGGAGAACAACACCGGGCTGTGGGACGATGCCGATGGTTTCTTCTACGACCAGCTGAGAATGGCAGACGGCAGCATACAGAAAATGCGGGTGCGCAGCATGGTTGGCTTAGTGCCGCTGTTTGCTGTACAGGTACTTGCCGATAGCGCCATTACAGAGAACCCCATCTTTAAAGGCCGGATGGACTGGTTTACGGCCAACCGGCCAGATCTTGCAGCTCTTGTTTCCCGCTGGAATCAAACGCGCTCCAATGGTACACACTTGATAAGCCTATTGCGTGGTTTCCGCATGAATACCTTGCTAAAGTATATGCTGGATGAGAATGAGTTCCTAAGCGAATACGGCATCCGGTCGCTATCCAAATACCATCTCCACAACCCGTACAGCGTAAAGGTTGACGGCGTCGATTTTAGCATTAAGTACATCCCCGCGGAGAGCGACAGCGGGTTGTTTGGGGGCAACAGTAACTGGCGCGGCCCGGTTTGGATCCCAATGAATTACCTTATTATCGAAAGCCTTAACATGTACCACGACTACTATGGCGAAGACTACAAGGTAGAATGCCCCACAGGGTCTGGTAATATGCTGACGCTAAAAGAGGTAGCTAACGAGATATATCGCCGGGTATCAAAGCTGTTCCTGAAGGATGAGAATGGTCGCCGTGCCGTGTTCGGCAATCACGAAAAGCAGCAGACCGATACAGAGTTTAAAGACCACATCCTATTTTACGAGTACTTTAATGGTGATACCGGACAAGGTTTGGGTGCTTCCCATCAAACCGGGTGGACCGGGCTCATTGCCAATTGCCTGTATCACTAGTACCCTTACGCACTGTATCAGGAGAAGGTGTTACACCTGATACACTTTTTTTAAGGTGAATTTTGTTAAGGTATTCAATTATAGCTTGTTACGGTTTTTACATGTTGCAACATGTTACAGTTTTCAAAACCATGTTACACTTTTGGTGGCATGTTACAGTGTAAAGTCGCATCAATGCGTTTAAAAGACACAATAAAGTTTGTTTATTCAAATCAATATTTTAGCTTTACTACAACCAATTAAAACTAAAGCATTTGAATATGAATACAAACAGACGTGGGTTCTTAAGAACTACAGGTACGCTGGCGCTTGGTGCCGTTGCACTATCGGGTAAGGCAGCATCATTATTTGAGGGGATGGCGCAGCACCCAGTAGGGATACAGCTGTTCACCTTTTTTAACACCATTGATGCCGATGTAAAAGGCACCCTTTCTAAAATATCTGCTGCCGGCTACAAGGAGATCGAATCCGCTTTCAGCAAAAAAGGCGGGTACTATGGCATGAAGCCGAAAGAGTTTAAAGCCATAGCGAATGGCGAGGGCTTAACCTGGAGATCGCACCACGTTTTGGGTGCACCATTTAAGCTGCCTGCCGGCGCTAAAATGCCAACTACACCTGATGGTAAACCAATGGTGATACCGCCAATGGCTAACCTTACCGACAATATGCAGCAACTGGTAGACGAAGCTGCCGAAGGCGGTGTGCAGTACTTGGTATGTGCCAATGCGCCTACAGGTACGTTGGACGAAGTAAAGTCTACTATTGCTATACTGAATAAAACCGGCGAGGCGGCTAAAAAGGCTGGGATGCAGTTTTGCTACCACAACCACGATATGGAATTTAAAGCCATAGACGGCAAGGTGCCTTACGACCTAATGCTTACCGAAACAGATGCACAGAATGTTAAAATGGAACTTGACCTGGCCTGGTCCATCAAAGCGGGTAAGGACCCGGTGAAGATGTTTAAAGAAAACCCCGGCCGTTTCCCGCTATGGCATGTTAAAGACCTTGACGCGGCACGTGAGACCATCCTGCCAGTAGGTAGCGGAACTATCGACTTTAAACCAATCTTCGCGGCTGCTAAGTCTTCCGGTATGAAGCACTTTTTTGTAGAGCACGATATGCCTAAAGATGCTTTTGCCAGCATGGCAAGCAGCATTGCTTTTATCAACAAAAACTTGAACGTATAATAACGTTCTTACTAATAGTAATAAGCCTTATTGTAAGTACGCCTGCACAAACTCATCGTTGCTTATGGCGCTTACAATAAGGTTTATCGCGTTTTTGCCTGCGTCGTTGTCCGTAGCAGTGGCAAAATCTTCCAGCGTGTCCAGGTAGCTTACCGCCTGCTCTTCGTCATCAAACAACAGTATTACGTCACCGTTCACTTCGATGTCTGTACCGTTAAGCGGTTTTGGAATATCATTCCTGTCGAATATCGATCCATCTGCCTCAGCAGGTAAGCTTATCTTTAGCATGGTTACTTTTGTTTTGGTTTCGGTTTTTCATCTACATAGCCGTCAAACCGTATCTGCTGCCTGTTATTGCTGATCACGCTTAAATCCGCGTTGCCATTGCTGGCTACAGTTAGTATCATTTGATTAACGGTACGTACATCAGTTGGTTTAAAATAAATTTTCCAACCACCTTTTTTATCGCCTTCCGTGCGATAGTTAAACTTGGTAGAGGTAAATTTTATGCCGTTATCGTCCGGGTTATTATAACCAGCGCCTGAGTAGGCCACACCCCAGTACGGCAAAAAGGATGTAACTGTATCTTTATTCACGCGCAGATCATAATACGGATCAATATACCTTTGTCCGCCACCCATGGGGTACATAAAACGTGCGGTAAAAACAAAGTCCTTAGCTTCTATCATTTGTTTTACAGCTGCTTCCTTAGCAGCCTTTTTTGCAGCTTTGGAACTCTGTGCCAGTGTTGTTTGCCAACTCGCGGCAACAAATAGCATTATGAGTAAATACTTTATTAAAGCTTTCATTTTTAGTGTACTGTTTAAATCATTTGTTGTAGTTATTAGACTTAAATAACTACCTGATGGTTTAATGCAACGTGCATTTACGTTGCCGTTTGCTGATGTTTTCATGGCTTGTTTATCTCCTTTATTTTTTATCTCGCAACTATGATGTCGGCATCAGCAATTTTCCATAAACAGTAGCAAAAAATCCTCCAAAAACATAAAAGCCGCCCATTTTGAGGGCGGCTTTCATAACAAATATTTAGAAGCTTATATCAGGCTAACGCTGCGGTTAACAAATTCGGTAAGTTCCGCACCGGTTAACAAGCCTTGCGACAGCAATGCCAGGTCGAACGCTTGTTTGGCAAGCTGTGCCTGCGCGTCGGTATTGTCGTTCTCCAGTATACGGCTTATTAATTTATGGTTGCCATTTACAATTACCTTGTAGTTGTCTGGCATGCTGCCATAAAAGCTCATGCCACCGCCCATAGCGGCCATATCTTTCATACGGCGCATAAACTCATCCATGGTAACGGTTACCGGCAACTCATCCGGGCTAAGGCTTTCCAGCTCCACTTTGTAGGCAGGCTTGTTAATGGCCTTATCAAATATCTCTTTTATTTTGGTCGACTGCTCTTCGGTCAATACGTGTTCCGGGGCGTCGTCCTTCTTTATCAGTTTATCAGCCACATCCGCATCCACGCGTTTAAGGGAGGTTTTCTCCAGCTTCTGCTCTAACTGGCTGATAAAGTGCGTATCAATAGGAGAGTCCATCACCAATACATCATAGCCCTTTTTGTTGGCCGACTGGATGAAAGCGTCCTGCTTTTCGGCATTGTTGGTGTAAATGTATACCAGCTGGCCGTCCTTGTCAGTTTGGGTAGATTCTATCTTCTCTTTGTATTCCGGCAGGGTGAAGTTCTCCTTTTTGGTGTTGGTCACCAAAACAAAGTCTTTAGCCTTGTCATAGAACTTATCTTCGCTGATCATACCGTACTTCACAAACAGGCCAATATCTGTCCATTTGTCTTCATATGCTTTGCGGTCGTTCTTAAACAGCTCGGCAAGTTTATCAGCCACTTTTTTGGTAATGTAGCTGTTTATCTTTTTAACGTTGCTGTCGGCCTGCAGGAAGCTCCTCGAAACGTTCAACGGAATATCCGGTGAGTCAATCACACCATGCAGCAACATCAGGAACTCGGGAACAATATCTTTAACTTCATCGGTGATGAATACCTGGCGCGAGAAAAGCTTGATCTTGTTTTTCTGGAACTCGAAATCGTTCTTCACCTTAGGGAAGTACAATACACCCGTAAGGTTAAAAGGATAATCTACATTGAGGTGGATCCAGAACAAAGGATCTTCGCTGAACGGATAAAGCTCTTTGTAGAACTTTAGGTAATCCTCATCAGTAAGTTCATTTGGCGACTTTGTCCAGATAGGGGTAGTATCGTTAATGATGTTGTCAACTTCAAAAGAAGTATACTTGGTTTTACCTTCTTCGTCAACCCCATCTTCTTCACTCTCGGTTTTTGTACCGAATTTGATAGGAACCGGCAGGAACTTGCAATACTTATCAAGTATCTCGCGTAGTTTATGTTCGCTCAGGAATTCTTCGCTTTCGGCATTAATGTGCAGGGTAATTTCGGTACCGCGCTCTGCAAGCGACCCTTCGGTGATCTCAAACTCGGTGCTGCCGTCGCAGGTCCAGTGCGCAGGCTCGGCGCCGTCCTGGTAGCTTAAGGTTTCAATTTCAACACGGTCGGCAACCATAAACGCAGAATAGAAGCCCAAACCAAAGCGGCCAATGATCTCATTTGCATCCTTAGCTTCCTTAAATTTCTCCATAAACTCGGTAGCGCCGGAGAAAGCTATTTGGTTGATGTATTTCTTTATTTCGTCGGCGGTCATACCAATACCGTTATCAGAAATGGTAATGGTCTTTTTGTCGGCATCAAATGCCACTTCAACACGCAGGTCGCCCAGTTCGCCGTTGTACTGGCCAAGAGAGGCAAGGCGCTTTATCTTCTGTGTAGCATCTACCGCGTTGGATACCAGCTCGCGCAGAAATATCTCATTATCAGAATATAAGAATTTTTTAATGATCGGAAAAATGTTCTCGGTGTGTATCGAGATGGTGCCTTTTTCTTGCATTGTTATAGTAGTTTATAAGTTTTTGTGATCGTTAATAGGGCAATGAACAATGCCCGTTCCAAACAACAATGCGTTGACAAATTGGCAGAGGATATGTGTCTGAATCAAGATTTTCAGAATTTAAAAATGAACAGAATTAGGCTAGGCTTGTATGTGATTAGCAAATCTTATGATTGAATTAAGCTTTGCATGCAAATAATTCTGTATTAAACGGAGTACTGTAAGAGATCTTATATCTAGCTTGTTCATTCTTATGCCTTCAACTTCTTTTCCTTAATATCGAAATAGCACTGATTGCAAACTACCTTAATATTTGCAAAAACAACCGCATTATCTGTCCATTCGCCCTCCTTAAGTCTAACCTTTTCACATTCGTCGCACCATGCTTGGCAATCGTCATTATTTTCAATTGAAGGGTCTGTTTCGAAAGGCTCGTTAAAACCAATGGATTTTTCATTAAGTAAATGCTGACAAACAAAAGCAGTACGGTCTGCTATATGACTGGCGCAATCCACATATTTATCTTTCAATTGGTTATACTCTTCCAGCGTAAGTTCGTTAGTGAAAATAAAGTAAACAAAAAGATGTTTGTGAGGGATGCGGTAAGAGCCTATAGCGTTTAATAAATTAGCTGAAATTGCCGTCATTGCCCACCCGGTAAATTCATCTCCCTTGTATAAACCGGATGTTAATTCTTCAAAATTATTTATTGATCCGATTTGTCTTACTTTCTCAAGAGGCCTGCTAACGTGTTTTGGCGTACTCGTGTTCGCCCAACCCCAATTCCATGTGTCCGTTTTTGTAGAAAACGAACCAACATCAACATATTTGAAAAACAAATTTCTACCGTCGCTTGATTTAAAATGGAAAGCACCAATGCTGTGGTCATAAAACCATTCTTCATAAGTATCTATGTCATACAACTTCATAAATTCGGGCTGTAAAGACATTAGATCGTCTAGACATTGGTCTTTAAACTCTTCGAAATTTTGGTGTTGTGAATGCATTTATAAACAATTTCTACAATCATAATAAAATCCGGCGTTCGAGCACGCATAGACTGGCTGGATAGGCTTAGGTGCTCTCCAAACTAACAATTTGCAACATATAAAAACCTGTTAATTGGTACCTGCCGGAACTGCAGCCGTTTTCGCCGGGGCGGGAGCAGGCCTGTTCATAGCGAAGCGCTTGCTGATAAGGGCGAGCTGCTCATCGTTTATTTTTGAGGTGGCTTTAAGTATATTGGTGAAAAAGGCTACTTCGCTGTCACTGGCCGGGCAGCCAACGTTTTCGCCATAGGTGTTTAATGATGCGCCGGCAGGCCTCACCTGACTGTCAGCCAGTACGGTTCCTTTCGGGTCAAGTACAACCCAGAATGGCAAGCCGGCTTTATCACCTTTAAGTTTGGTCATAACCTCCATGGCCCCCGGGTTCTCCAGGTTCTTTTTGGCGGGTTGCTCCTGTACATCCAGCGTTGCTATCACATAATTGTCGTCTATGCTCTTTTTAACAGTTGGATCAGCCAGCGATGCTTCCATCTTTTTGCACCACCCGCACCATGAGGCGTGAAATATCAGCATCACCTTCTTATTCTCTTTAGCAGCTTTGGTATAAGCTTCTTTTAATACGGTTTCTGATGCGGGCATTGCGGGTGTAGTCTGCGCGAAACTGTTGGTTATGCCTGTGAAAATAATAGCGGTGAAAATGAAGATCGCTTTTTTCATGATGATGCATTTGATACTGTAAGGTAAGAATATTAATCAACCAAGACAAGTTCAGGGCCGGCTTGAGTACTTTACTTTGACACCTGGGACTCGTTATTGATGTTATAATATTATCAATCCTCAATGGCCTCGATGCCGAGTTCCTTAAGGCGCGCAATATTCTGTTTCATTGTTGTAAGCTGTTCATGGGAGTGCCCTTGCCAATGCTTTATTTCGTCAACGATCAAAAGCGGCTCCCGGGTACGGTAAGACTTGGTTGGGTTTCCCGGAAATTTCTTGTCTGTAAGGTTGGGATCATCCTCAATAGGTCCCGTTGGCTCTACTACGTAAATCCTTTCCGGTGCGTCGCCTAATGCAAGTTCGGCTCCCCAGATAGCAGCATCTAAAGTAGCAGACAGGTAGACAAATAGAGCCTTCTTCTGCTTGCCGTAATTGGAATTAAAGCCTGCTGAAATAAGATCGCCCTTCTTCAGCTGGGCCTTAGTGCCATGGAAAAATTGTTGTGGTTTTGAGTCATGTTGCGTTTCAATAGACTTGCTCATACGTGATTATTTAATTGGTTTAAAACCAAAAATATGTTCAGCAAAGCAATAATAATGAAGTTTTTAACTATAAATTTTTAAACACAATACCGTTTTTAAATCGGCGTTATCTTACAAAAAGCACTGCACTTATTTTCTGGTTAAGGCAAGTAAAAGTTGAATTCTAAGTTGCCTGGCTTACTGCTTGTTTTGCCTCATTAACAACAGCTGCATCAGCCTTGGGCGCAGGCGGGTTGAGTGTAAGGATAAATGCAGAGCCTTTACCCTCGGTAGACTGCACCTGTATATTGCCCTTATGCAGCAGCATAATTTGCTTACAGAGGCTAAGGCCGATACCGCTGCCGGTTTTACGCGTACTGAAGAATGGGATAAAGATCTTGTCCAGCAACTCGGGCGGCATGCCCACACCGTTATCTATTACTTTTACCACCAGTTTATTGTTGGCCAACTCAGCAGACAGAGTTATCTGCGGTTCGGGGCGGTCCTTTACTGCTTCAATGGCGTTCACCAGCAGGTTTATCATTACCTGGTCAAGCAGATTAACGTCGGCCTCAATGGCAAGAGCCGGGTCGCGCAGGATGATGTCCAGCTCGATGTTCTTCTTTTCGAGCGTTGGTGTCATGAGGCTGTTCAGGTTCTCGAACATATCGCGCACCAGCATCTTATCAAGGTCAAGCTTTGTGATCTTGTTGAGGCTGCGGTAGCTTTCAGTAAATTTGAGTAGACCTTCGCTCCGGCGTTTAATAGTGTCAACGCCAAGCTCAATATCCTCCAGGTCTACATTGTGCAGGTTTTCGGTAATGTCCGGGCTTTTCAGGCGGTTCTTCAGTGTATCTGCAAGAGATGATATCGGTGCAACAGAGTTCATGATCTCATGCGTCATTACGTTCAGCAGTTTCGACCACGCTTTTGATTCCGTTTCATCCAGCGCCTCGCTTACGTTCTGGAAAGCGACCAGCTTGTACATTTTGCCGTCGCTGCGCATGATGCTGGCACTTACCAGCATTTTTACCTGCTGCTGGTTGCGGGTGATGGCCATAACCTTTGCTTCACCCGGCTTTAGTTGCATAAGGTCGGCATAAAGTAAAGGTTCGCGTTTTTCGAGCGAATGGATGGTTTTCAGATACGGTACGCCGATGAGGTTCTTAAAGGCCTCGTTTATCCAGCCGGTTTCGCCGGTTTCCAGTTCGAAGGAGAGCAGGCCGGTATCCACCAGCTCCAGTATCTTTTGCAGGTAGTGGTATTGGGTTTCGCGTTCGCGGCTGATGAGCTTAAAGGTGCTGTTGATCTCGTTAAAACCTTTTCGCAGCGGCTTCAATTCATTTGGCGCGCGGCGGACATCAAAGTGCCGGCTGAAGTCGCGGTAGTGGATAGATTCAACAAACTGGTCTACCTCGTCCATGGCCTTCCTCTGAAATCGGATAAGGTCCAACACAGAATAAATCACCAGCGGAACGGTAATAACACCGTACATGTAACGTTCCTCTACTACCACAATAGATGTGGCAGTTATCGCAATAAACAGCAGAAATATGCGCAGCAGCAGCCGCCATTCGTAACGGTTAAATGTCATACTTGCTCAGGCGGCGGTAAAGTGCCGTACGTGTTAAACCAAGTTCTTTAGCGGCACGGGTGATGTTGCCGTTATGTTTTTCTATCACGCGGAGAATGGCATTTTTTTCCATAGCGCTCAGCGGGATATTGCTGTCGTTCTCCGTAGTTTGCTCTCCGGGTGCTTCCAGTATAGAGAAGATGAGGTCATCGGCACGGAGTACATGATCGTCGGCCATAATCACAGCACGTTCTATGGTGTACTGCAGCTCGCGCACGTTACCCGGGAAGTTGTATGATTTTAGCTTTTGTACCGCGGTATTATCAAAATCCATACTCGGCTTTAGGTACTTACCCGCGTACATCTTTGCAAAGTGCCTTGCCAGCAACACAATGTCTTCGGCGCGGCAACGCAATGGCGGCATGTTAATTTCTACGGTGTTTATACGATAGATCAAATCCTTACGGAAACGGTTTTCATTCGCCAGTTCGCTCAGCGGAACGTTGGTAGCGCATATCAGCCGGATGTCTACATCTACTGCTTTGTTGGTACCCAGACGGGTCACTTGCCGGTTTTGTAATATGGTGAGCAGTTTGGCTTGCTGCTGCAGGCTGATGTTGCCAATTTCGTCCAGGAACAGGGTGCCGCCGTGCGCTTCCTCAAAGCGGCCCATGCGGTCTTCACGGGCATCGGTATAAGCACCTTTCTTATGACCAAACAGCTCACTCTCGAATAAGCTGTCTGTAAGTGCGCCTACGTCCACCTTTACAAATGGCTTATCTGCGCGTAATGACCGCTCGTGTATAGCTTTTGCCATCAGGTCCTTACCGGTGCCGTTTTCGCCTAGTATCAAAATATTAGCATCTGTAGGAGCAATCTTGTTCACTTTATGAAAGATATCTTCCATCACTTCAGATTCGCCGAGAATATTGGTTTGCCCGGCACCACCTTTTGCAGATGGCCTGCTGCTTTTGCTGCTGCCTTCTTTTTTATCAAGTAGGTCTTTAATGGTTTCTATCAGTTTCTCGTTGTGCCATGGCTTTACTACAAAATCGTTAGCACCTTCTTTTAGCGAACGCACCGCCAGGTCAATATCACCGTAAGCGGTTATCATGATCACGCAGACATTCGGCTTCCATTCTTTTATTTTGCGCAGCCAGTAAATGCCTTCATTGCCGGTGTTAATGGCGCTATTAAAGTTCATGTCCAGCAACACCAAATCTACCTGATTACGTTGCAGCAGCCAGTTCAGGTTTTCAGGATTTTTTTCGGTAATTATTTCCTGTGTTTCCGGTTTCAGCAGTAATTTAACAGCCGTTAACACATCCGGATCGTCATCAACAATTAAAACGGTAGCTTTCTTTAATATCATCTGGTGTAATGGGTCGTGGTTTAGTGTATAAAAATACCCTGCAATTTAATATTTGATCGCTAAATATCATACCATTTATATTATAATAGCTATGTGTTTGATAATCAGTTGTACATCATAAATAGCCTTATCTACACACGTTTTTACCATTGTATCAATACCGAACACATGATGTAACAATAGCGTACGGTGAAAATACGATAATATGGTTTAATTAACTGAAATACAGCAATTTAATTTGTGGCATGTGATTTTGTATAGGTATACCAAACATAGATAAATACAGTGGACAGAGTTATACAAAAAAAGAAATGGAGTAATAAGCGCCTGATGACCATAGCAGGTGTAGCAGGTGTGGTATTACTGGTTGCCGGCAGCGTGATGTTCACCTCCGGAAAAAGCAAGCTAAACGTTGATCTGGAGCGCATTACTATTAGTGAAATAAAGAAGGGCGATTTTCAGGAGAATATACCGGTTAATGGTGTAGTTATGCCGCTAACCACTATTTACCTTGATGCTGTTGAAGGTGGCCGTGTTGAGGAAAAGTATGTTGAAGACGGCGCCAACCTGAAAAAAGGTGATCCGATTATAAAGCTGGCAAACACCGATCTTGAACTGAACCTGGCTAACCAAGAGACAGCAGTTTACGCGGCACAAACACAAATGCAGATATCGCACAACGCTGCACAGCAAAATACAGTTACCAAGCTTAACCAAATGGCCGATGTAGACAACGCTTTTAAAGAAGCCGAACGCGTGTACATGCTGGACAAAAAACTATTAGATCAGAAAGCCATAGGCCTGCAGGAATTTAAGGCTGCCGAAAACAACTACAATTACCAGGTTAGGCGTAAAAAGCTTACCACCCAAATATTAAAACAAGACACCAGTCTTACTAAGCAGGAGGGTGTGCAGGCCCGTGAGCAATACGCGCACATGAAAAGCACACTGGAGTTAATGCGCAAAAAAGTAGCCGACCTTACCGTGCGTGCACCTATAGACGGGCAGTTAACATCAATGGATGCCGAAGTTGGCCAGAACAAGAATAAGGGCGAGCACCTGGGCCAGATTGACGCGCAAAGCGGATTTAAGGTAAGGGTAGATGTAGAAGAGCATTACTTATCACGTATTTACACAGGCCTAAAAGGAGACTTTCAATTTGCTGATAAGACGTATAATCTTGTTATCAAAAAGGTGTATACGCAGGTTACTAACGGCCGTTTCCAGGTAGATATGCAGTTTGTTGGCCAGGTGCCAAAGGGCATCCGCAAAGGGCAAACCTTACAGATTAGACTTGCTCTGAGCGACCCAACCAAAGCATTGCTATTACCAAAAGGTGGCTTTTACCAGCAAACCGGCGGTAACTGGATATTTAAAGTAAGTGAAGATGGTAAAACAGCCTACAGGGTAGACATACAGATAAACCGCCAAAGCCCCGACTATTATGAGCTGACAAATGGTTTGCAACCCGGCGACAAGGTTATTACATCCAGCTACGAGAACTACGGGGACATACAGGAACTGGTGCTAAAGAAGTAGTCCCCCTAACCCCCTGAAGGGGGGGACAACCCCTAGCCCCTAAAGGGGGAACAGGAGATGGGCGCAGTAAATAGATAGTTAAAAATTAAAATATACAAATCACAATTAAATCAAAACAAGCTCCTAAGCCGAAAGGCTGGGAGCTTTAAAGGAGGCCAAATGATAAAAATTACTAATCTTGAGAAGTTCTACCGTACTGAAGAGGTAGAGACCATCGCGTTAAACAAGCTGTCGATGGAAGTTAACACCGGGGAGTTTGTTGCTATAATGGGGCCTTCGGGCTGCGGCAAATCAACCCTGCTGAACATTTTAGGCATGCTTGATGATCCGGATGCGGGCAGCTACGTGTTCAACGGTACCGAGATAGCCCACTTTAATGAGCGCAAACGTGCCGACCTGCGCAAGCACAATATTGGATTTGTATTCCAAAGCTTTAACCTTATTGACGAGCTTACCGTATTTGAGAACGTTGAGCTCCCGCTGATATACACCGGTGTAAGCAGTGCCGACCGCGTAAAAAGGGTGGAAGAAGTGTTAGATAAAATGCAGATCATGCACCGCCGCAACCACTACCCGCAGCAATTATCGGGCGGTCAGCAGCAGCGTGTTGCAATTGCGCGTGCCGTTGTAAACAAGCCCAAATTAATACTTGCGGATGAGCCTACCGGTAACCTGGATAGCAGCAATGGTAACGATGTAATGGAGTTACTGACCGACCTTAACGAACAGGGTACAACCATTATAATGGTAACCCACTCTGAGCATGACGCCCGTTACAGCCACCGCATTATCAGGCTGTTAGACGGCCAAACCGTAATGGAGAACATTATGGTGTAAGTATATACAAGACAAAGACCTTCAGTTAATATATAGTTTAGTGTGTGCCTCCGGCTATACCTGCCGCCAACCTAATTGGCGGCAGGGTTGGCTTGAGATTAGCCTGCTTATTGAAAAAAACAGCGAATATGTTTAAGAATTACTTGAAAATAACCTGGCGTAACCTGTTAAAGAGCAAAGGTTTTACAGCAATTAATATTGCCGGACTGGCAGTTGGCATGGCCAGCGCTGCACTAATATTGTTCTGGGTACAAAACGAGGTGAGTTACGATCGTTTCCACGATAATAAAGATCGCCTTTACCAGATGTACAACAGGTCGGTTTTTGATGGTAAACTTTGGTGCTGGGGTACTACGCCTAAAGTGATGATGAAAACCTTGAAACAGGAGTATCCGCAGGTAGAACAAGCTGCGCGCACCACTAATGCCAATTTTCTTTTCACTATCGGCAATAAGCACCTGAATCTCCCCGGTAACTTTACTGATCCGGACTTCCTGACCATGTTCAGCTTTCCATTAGTTAAGGGTAATCCTAAAACCGCGCTTAACGATATGAAAAGTGTTGTTATCACCGAGAAAACAGCAAAAAAGTTGTTTGGTGATGAAGACGCCATGGGCAAAACCATCAAAATAGACAGCGTTGATTACTTTACGGTAACAGGCGTAATGAAAGACCTGCCCAACAACACACGTTTTGATTTTGAGTACCTGATGCCGTGGTCATACCTGGAGAAGACCAACAAGTTTGTAGATAAGAACTGGGGGAATAACTCTGTACAAACATGGGCTATGCTTAAACCAGGTGTAACAGAAGCTTACGCCAACAAACTTGTAAAGAATATTACCCGCTCACACTCCGAAATAAAAGATATTGACGTGTTTATGCACCCGGCCCTTAAATGGCGGTTGTATTCCAAATTTGAGAACGGCAAAATAGTGGGCGGCAGGATAGAGACCGTAAACCTGTTTAGCATTATAGCAGGTTTTATATTGTTAATAGCCTGTATAAACTTCATGAACCTGAGCACCGCTCGCAGCGAAAAGCGCGCTAAAGAGGTGGGTATCCGCAAGGTAGTCGGCGCAGGTAAGAGCAGCCTTATCGCGCAGTTTTTGGGTGAGTCTATCATGATCGCGTTTTTCGCGGGCATACTAGCGCTGATCGTCATCCAGCTTTCCATGTCGGGCTTTAATCACCTTACAGAAAAGCAATTGTTTATACCTTATCAGAGCGGTACATTTTGGTTAATATTTATTGCTTTTATAGTATTCACAGGTGTATTATCGGGCAGTTACCCGGCCTTGTACCTTTCTTCCTTTGCACCGGTAAAGGTTTTAAAAGGAACCTTTAAAGCTGCCAATGCCGCGCTATCTCCGAGAAAAGTATTGGTTGTTACGCAATTCACTTTTGCTATTGTACTTATCATCTCCACTATAATTGTTCGGGAGCAACTGGAATATGCGCAGAACCGCGATACAGGTTACAAAAAGAACAATCTTGTTTACAGCTTTATGTCAGGTAATATTGAGAAGAATTACTCACTCATTAAGAATGAACTGCTAACAAGTGGTGCAGCTTCTGCAGTGTCTAAAACCAGCGCGCCCATGACGGAGGGCTGGAGCGATACCTGGGATTATACCTGGGACGGTAAGCAAGAGGGCGCTAAGATTGATTTTAACGTTTTTAACACCGACGGTGAATTCACCAAAACCATGGGCCTCAAGATTGTTGATGGCCGGGATATCGACATCAATAAATATCCTTCAGACTCATCGGCCATTATGCTTAACCAGGCAGCTGTTAAAGTAATGGGATTCAAGAACCCGGTTGGACAAATTGTGCGTAATAGTAATAACGCAAAGCTTACTGTAGTTGGGGTGGTTAAAGACTTCATCCTGCAATCTCCTTACGAGCCGGTAAAAGCAATGGTGATACAGGGACCTAAAGCCTGGTTTAACGTAGTTCATTACAAGCTTAACGATAAGAACACCACTGCCCAGAACCTGAAACTTGCAGAAGGCATATTCAAGAAATACAATTCAGAATATCCGTTCGATTACCATTTTGTTGACGAAGAATACAGCAAAAAGTTCCAGGATGAGCAGCGTACCGGCGTTTTAGCAACGCTTTTTGCCGGCCTTACCATCTTTATATCTTGCCTTGGTTTGTTTGGCCTCGCCACTTATATGGCACAAAACCGCATTAAAGAAATTGGGGTGCGTAAAGTACTTGGGGCAACGGTTACGGGCATAACCTCTATGCTGTCGCAAGACTTCTTAAAGCTGGTTGGCATAGCGTTCATAATTGCGACACCATTAGCCTGGTATGGCATGCACACCTGGTTACAAGGTTATTCTTACCGGGTCAATATCAGTTTCTGGGTATTTGCAACTGCGGCATTCGTTACAACGTTGCTATCTATAATTACAGTTAGTTTCCAGGCAGTTAAAGCCGCGTTGGCCAACCCAGTGAAAAGTTTACGCAGTGAATAGTGAACCTGTACAGTTAAAGACAGCTACCAGTTAAATATTAACAATCCTGTAGATACAGGAAGTTAGGAGGATAAATGTTACGCAACTACCTTAAGATCGGCTTTCGTAATCTGATCAAGAACAAGACTTTTTCTTTGATCAACATCACCGGTTTAGCGGTGGGTATGGCCAGTGCCGTGTCGATATTGCTGTGGATACAGAACGAGGTAAGCTTTGATCGTTTTCATGTTAATGCCGACCGCATATACGAGGTTTACAACCGGTCGGCATTTGGCGGCAGGATTGATACCTGGGCACTAACATCAAAACCACTGGCGGAAGAATTGCGTGCCGAGCATCCGGAGATAGAACAAAGCGCCCGAACGTATGACGCCAACTTTTTGCTTAGCTCGGGCGAAAAACACCTTAACGTACACGGTAACTTTACCGATAACGGCTTCCTTAATATATTTACGTTTCCGGCATTGTATGGCAACAGCAATAACGCGTTGACAGAACCGCACACCATCGTTATCACGCGTAAACTTGCTATAAAGCTTTTTGGTAAAGAGAATGCAATAGGTCAAGAAGTAAGGATTGATAGTGTAGACCGCTTTAAGGTTACCGCTGTGCTGCAGGATCTGCCAAACAATACCAAGTTTAGCTTTGAGTATCTATTACCCTGGAGTTACCTGAAACAGATAAATAAGGATGATAACAACTGGGGCAACAACTCGTGCTTTACGTATGTACTCCTGAAACCGGGCGTTTCGCTGCAAACAGCCAACAACAAAATTAAAAACATTGTAAACCCACATGTCGAAAGAAAGGATACCGAAACCTTCCTTTACCCGGCATCGCAGTGGCACTTGTATGCCAAGTTTGAGAACGGCGTACCAAGCGGCGGCAACATTGATTCAGTAAAACTTTTTGCTATAATAGCCGGCTTTATACTGCTTATTGCATGTATTAATTTCATGAACCTGAGTACCGCCCGCAGTGAAAAACGGGCCAAAGAGGTTGGCATTCGCAAGGTATCCGGCGCGTTAAAGGGTTCACTCGTGCTGCAGTTCCTGATAGAATCGATACTTATTTCAGCAGGAGCGGGCATCATTGCGCTCTGTATAGTTAACTACAGCCTTCCAGGATTTAACGTGCTAACCAATAAGCAGCTGTTTATACCTTACAGCGCACCAGCGTTCTGGCTCGCCTGTACGGCGTTCGTTGTTTTTACAGGTGTTTTGGCCGGCAGCTATCCTGCATTCTTTTTGTCTTCTTTCAAACCGGTCAGCGTTTTGAAGGGCTCACTTAAATCGGCAAACGCCTTGATCACGCCGCGTAAAGCACTGGTTGTGGTCCAGTTTACCTTTGCCATTGTAATGGTGATTTGCACCATTATAGTGCAACGGCAGATAAACTTTGCGCAAAGCCGCAATTTAGGTTACAGTAATACTAACCTGGTGTATACCAGTATGACCGGCACAACCGACAAAAACTACGGGCCGATAAAAACCGAGCTGATAAGCAGCGGCGCGGCTGTGGCTGTTACAAAAACCAGCGCCCCTATGACACAAAGCTGGAGCAGCACCAACGATTATACCTGGCAGGGCAAAGACCCATCGGCCAAGCTGGAAGTGCGCATGTTTAACACCGAAGGCGACTTTACAAAAACCATGGGCCTAAAGATAGCAGAAGGCAGGGATATTGATGTAAGCCGCTACCCGTCAGACTCGACTGCTGCGCTAATTAACGAAACCGCGGCAAAAGCAATGGGCTTTAAGGATGCGATTGGTCAGAACATCACACTGCCGGACCCCGCTAAGCCCCAAGTATGGCATGTAGTAGGTGTGGTGAAAGATTTTATAATGGAATCACCGTATGAGCCCATACAGCCAATGGTTATACAAGGGCCAAAGGGATGGTTCAACGTTATCAATTTTAAGCTAAACCCAAGCATCAGTACAGCCGAAGCAATAAAAAGGGCTGAAGCTGTGTTTAAGAAATACAATCCTGATTATCCATACGAATATTACTTTACAGATGCCGAGTACAAAGACAAATTCTTTAACGAGCAGCGTACCCGCACACTGGCCGGTTTGTTCTCCTCGCTAACTATCATCATTTCGTGTATGGGTTTATTTGGCCTTTCTGCCTACATGGCCGAAAGCCGTATTAAGGAGATTGGTGTACGCAAGGTGCTCGGCGCGTCATCGGCCAGTATAGCTGCGCTGTTATCAAAAGACTTCCTAAAGCTTGTAATTATTTCCATTGCTATTGCCTCCCCGCTTGCCTGGTATGGCATGAGCAGGTGGTTGCAAGGGTATACCTATAAAATAGCCATAAGCTGGTGGCTATTTGTGCTGGCTGGCGCGGCATCCATCTTGATAGCTGTAATAACAGTAAGCTTCCAGTCGGTGAAGGCTGCCATCAGCAACCCGGTTAAAAGTTTAAGGAGTGAGTAATAAGATATTAATAACCTGTAAAGTCAAAGTATTATGATACGTAACTATTTCAAAACAGCATGGCGCAACATTCTTAGCAATAAGTTCTACGCCGCAATTAATGTTACCGGCCTAACTGTAGGGTTGGTAGTCGGCTTGTTTATGCTGCTGTGGGTGCAGGATGAGCTGAGCTTTGACAGGTTCAATAAGCAGTCTGATAACATTTACAAAGTGGCTATCGAAGCCGGTACAGGCTTAAGCAAACAGATATTCAATAACATCATAGCACCGGTAGCACCATTTGCTAAAAACGAGATACCTGAGGTAAAGGACGCCATGCGCATTAGTACGTTTGGTGGGGCTCCCCTAAGCTACAAGGACAAGGTTTTTGTTGAAGACAATGCATGTTTTACTGATCCATCATATTTCAGTATGCTAGATTTTCCGTTGCTCCAAGGAAATAAAAATAATCCTTTCCCGGATATCAACTCAGTGGTGATCTCCCAAAAAACGGCCCGTAAACTATTTGGTGATGAGGATGCGGTAGGGAAGACGATAACGGCCGGTAAAGATGAACTTTTAAAAGTTACCGGTGTCATTCCTGATTATCCTGAAAACTCCAGCTTTAAATTTGATGTGTTATTACCTATGGCAAGGTATAATTACTTCGCCTATATAAAGAACAGCACCAGTTACGATGGAAAAACACGGGTAGCAACTATGGATGCTGACTGGAGCCAGTTTGCTTTTCAGACCTACCTGCTTGTAAAGCCTAATACAAATGTTGAACTTCTAAAAAAGAGGCTGCAGGCAGTACATGAACGCCAAAAGCCTGAAGATGCTCCGGTGCCATACCTTGCACAGCAGCTGCCCGCCATGCACCTGTATAAAGCCGATGGCAGCGATGCCGGTTTTTCTACCGTACGCACGTTTGCTATTGTAGCTTTAATGATACTGGTCATCGCTTGTATCAACTACGTGAACCTGTCAACAGCTCGTTCTATGCTGCGTGCTAAGGAAGTAAGCATGCGTAAGATCATCGGCGCAAACAAATTTCAGTTATTCATGCAGTTTATGGCCGAAACAGCTTTGCTGTTTATTATAGCCGCTGTATTTGCCTTTGCCCTGATGTATTTACTGCTGCCGCAGTTCAACAGCTTTAGCGGTAAGCAAATTACCTTCAGTTTATCAAACTATAATGTTTGGCTGTGTATTGCGGCCACACTGGCGGGTACACTGGCGGCTTCCAGTATATATCCCGCCTTGCTGCTGTCGTCATTTGAGCCGCTAAAGGCGCTTAAGGGCAAAATTTCAGCAAGTATCGGTAATGTAGCTTTTCGCCGCGTGCTGGTGGTGATACAGTTTTCCGTATCGGTAATACTAATTATCGGCACAATTATCATTGGGCGGCAGCTAAATTTTATGCTGAATAAAGATCTCGGCTACAACCGCGAAAACACGCTCACCTTCAATATGAATGATGATATGCACAGTAACTTTAACAGCATCAAAAATGAGTTGCTTAAAGATGCAAGCATTACGGCAGTAACACGCGCAAGCCGCAGCGTACTTACCGGTGGCCCCTCTACAGGAGATAATGATTGGGACGGTAAACCAAAGGGCGACAACCTTTGGTTTAACCAGTTACATGCAGACGAGAACTTTATTAAATTCTTTAACCTTAAAATAAAAGAGGGTGCTGGTTTCACAGGTACCGTAGCAGATTCATCTCATTTCCTTGTAAACGAAACCGCAGTTAAAGAAATGGGCCTACACGAGCCTGTAGTTGGCAAACGCCTGCGTATCCAAACAGTTAACGGAACCATAATTGGTGTTGTGAAAGATTTTCATTTCGCCAGCCTGCATCAAACTATCGAGCCAATGGTTTTTCAATACAAGCCCGAAAGCTGCTGGAGAATTTACATCAAAACCACCAACAAAAATGCGCAACGCGCCGTGCAGGCCACACAAAAACAGTGGACTACTTACCACAGCAACGGTATACCTTTTAACTACGCATTTCTTGATGATAGCGTTAAAAAACTATATAGCGATGATGAGCGGCAGAGCGAACTCTTCAACATATTTTCTGCTATAGCTATTGTTATCTCCTGCCTCGGATTATTTGGTTTAGCTACGTACTCGGCGCAAGTTAAAACCCGCGAGATTGGTATACGTAAGGTTTTGGGTGCTAGCATCAGCCGGATTATAGCCTTGCTGGCCACAGAGTTTATGGTACTTATCACTATCGCCATACTTATTGCCGTACCAATAGCATGGTACGCGATGAATCACTGGCTGCAAGACTTTGCTTATAAGATAAGCATTGGCTGGAGCGCTTTCCTGATAGCCGGCTTTGGAGCAACAGCAATCGCTTTAACAACAATTAGCATACAATCGGTAAAAGCTGCATTGGCAAACCCGGTGAAGAGTTTAAAGGAAGAGTAACCCTGATTTAAACGTTCGACGTCACAAATAAAAAAACCAACCATCATAAATCGCAATTAACCATGATTAAAAACTATTTTAAAATAGCCTGGAGGAACCTCATCAGGAACAAAGGTTTCTCCGCCACCAACATTTTGGGCTTAACCATTGGCATGGTGTGCACCATCTTCATCTTCTTATGGGTAAAGGATGAACTTTCGTTTGACAAAGCGAACGAGAACTACAACAACATTCATCAGGTGATGGCCACACGGGATTTTAAGAACAATGTTTTTACAGATCCTAACATGGTGTTCCCGCTGGCTAAAGCGCTGGAGAACGGTAATCCGCAGATCTTAAAAACGGTGGTAACCTCACACCAGGAATCACACCTGGCACAATACAACAACACCAAGCTTAAAAAAGATTTATACCAGGTAAGCGATCAATTCTTTAATGTATTCACCTACAAATTCATTAAAGGTAACAAGGCAACTTCGTTAAGCGACCCTAAAGCAATGGTGATAACCGAAGCTGCAGCAAAAGCATTTTTTGGGAGCGATGATCCTATAGGTAAGGTGATTAAACTGGATAACCAGGAAAATCACACAGTAGTTGCTGTTGTAGCAGATATGCCCACAAACTCCACTTTCAAGTTTGATTTCATCCTGCCTTATGATTTTTCATCAAAACAGGCACAAGATCAAATGAAGGAATGGACAAACTCATCATGGAGTGTTTTTGTACAAACCACCCCAGGTGCTGACATATCTGCGGTTGACAAATATATTAATGACGTTAAACATCAACACGACGTACACGATCAGATTAGTACCTACTTCACATTCCCGATGAGCAAGTGGCATTTGTACAGCGAGTTTAAAGATGGCAAAAACGTAGGGGGGATGATAGAGTATGTGCGGTTATTTACTGTTATAGCTATTATTATATTGCTGATCGCTTGCGTCAACTTTATGAACCTGAGCACCGCGCGTTCAGAAAAACGTGCTAAGGAAGTTGGTATAAGGAAAACCCTGGGGTCCGACAAAAAGCAGCTTATCACGCAATTCTTTTTCGAGTCTATTATATTAGCGCTTATTGCATTTGTGTTGGCTATAGGTTTCGTGTTCCTGCTTATGCCGTCGTTTAATACGTTGGTTAATAAACAGCTTCATTTAAGTTTGTTCGAGCCTTACTTCCTTATCGGTGCACTGCTGATCATCCTGTTCACCGGTGTTGTTGCAGGCAGTTATCCGGCCTTATACCTGTCGTCGTTTAATCCTGTTAAAGTATTGAAAGGAACGTTCGCTGCGGGTAAAAGCGCTGTGCTGCCACGGCGTATACTGGTGGTTGGGCAATTCGTGATGTCTATACTGCTAATTTCCGCAACCATTATCGTTTACCAGCAAATTCAGCACATTAAAGACCGCAAAATAGGATACGATCCTAATAATCTTATTACGGTACCTTCTTCGGGCGATGTGAGCAAAAACTACGCTGCTATTAAACAAGAGCTGTTAAATACAGGCATGATCAGTTCAGTAACCCGTACGTTCTCACCAATGACGGAGATCTGGTGGAAATCCCCATCACCCGATTACGATGGAAAACCGGCCGATGCCAGTATAATATTCGCCGGGATGTCTGTAGATGCGGACTTTACCAAAACGGTGGGAACTAAAGTACTACAGGGCCGCGACTTTAATGCAATGCCGGGCGACTCGGCTGTAATGTTACTCAATAAGGCGGCTGTAGATGCCATGCATCTGAAGAACCCTGTAGGCATGGTAATGCGTTACGGTCCAAAAAAATACACTGTTGCGGGGGTAATAGACAATATAGTAATGGCATCTCCATTCGATCCGGTTGACCCGCTAATGGTATACTACAACCCGCAAAATACAAACGTGATTAATATACGCCTCAAGGGCACTGCTCAGCCTCAGCTGGCTGTAGAGGCTATGGAAGGTATCTTCAAAAAGTTTGACCCCCAGAGCATATTCGAGTACCAGTTCATGGATCAGGAATTTGGCAAAAAGTTCGTAACCGAAGAACTGATTAGTCGTATCACCAACATTTTTGCTGGCCTCGCCATATTCATCTGCTGTATTGGCCTGGCAGGGTTGGCATCGTTCACCATAGAAAAACGTTTCCGCGAAATTGGGGTACGGAAGGTTCTTGGCGCATCCGTGCAGCAGTTGCTGATGCTGATATCAACAGAGTTCCTGAAGCTGGTAGCGATTGCGTTTTTTATTGCCGTGCCGCTTACCTGGTGGTTCATGAGCGATTGGCTGGATAAGTATAGTTACCACATCAGCATCAGCATTTGGCTGTTTGCCGCTGTAGGTGCACTGATACTGTTGCTAACACTTGTTGTAGTGAGCCTCAACACCATGAAGGCAGCATTAGCAAACCCGGTGAAAAGTTTAAGAAGCGAGTAAGCTCAGGTGTGCCCCAGTTGTCATAATAAGTAAACCCGGTCAATAGTACAACATGATAAAGAATTATATAAAAATCGCGTTCAGAAACATTATCAGGCAGAAAATGTACAGCGCTATTAATATCGGCGGACTAGCTATTGGCCTGGGTGTTTGCATTACCATAATGATGTATGTATCGCATGAAATGACCTATGACAGGTTCCAGAAAGATGGCGAGCGTATATTTGGTTTGCAGGCCGCGCTTAATATGGGTGGTAATAAGATGAACGTAGCTTATATGAGCTATGCTACCGGCCCTGTTGCCCAACAAACTCAGCCTGGGGTGGAAAGTTACCTGCGCACGATGCTCTACTATAAGCCGCTTGTGGTAACTATGCCGCAGTCACCGCAACAAAAGATAATTGAGCAGGATTTACTGTTTGCCGATGCCGGATTTTTTGATTTCTTCTCCTACAAACTTCTTGCGGGCAGCAAAAAGGATGTGCTTATCAAGCCGTTTTCTGTGGTGATCTCAAAGAATATGGCAAACAAGTATTTCGGAAAGGAGAACCCGGTAGGTAAAACCATCACTATTAAGACGGATAGCACTTACACTTACCAGGTGACAGGAGTGGCGGAGAACAGCCCCTCAAACTCCTCTATTAAGTACAACTTTATTGTGTCTAATCAAACGCTGCCTATAATCAAAGAAGGCAAAAATGCGGTTCAGGGTTCGGCAGTTGGACCAGGATCTCACGGTGTATATCTAAAGCTGAAAAATGTTAGTGATACTGCCGGTGTAAAAAGAGGCCTTGAAACACTTGCCAAAAATAACAAGGTTTTTGAAGGCTTAACCTTTAGTTTGACTGCACTGCCGGACATGCACCTGAAAAGTAATTTCGGAGACTCATCAAATACTAAATACCTAAAGATATTCCCGCTGGTAGCTCTGCTGATTTTGTTGCTTGCACTGGTAAATTACATGAGTTTATCTACAGCACGTTCTACACTGCGTGCCAAAGAAGTTGGGGTACGCAAGGTATCCGGAGCTGGCAGAAAAACCATTGCGATACAATTTTATATAGAATCGGCAATATTTACGCTTATAGCATTCATATTGGGTTATGTGCTCTGCTATGCCCTAAGGCCCTGGTTCACCAATGTTTTGCAACTACAGATAGATAGCAGTTTCCTGTACAGCCCCCTTGTGCTTTCGTTACTAGCAGCTTTGTTTGTAGTTACTGTTGTAATAGCGGGTGGATACCCTTCGCTTGTGCTTTCTGCCTTTAAACCGGCTGATACATTAAAAGGAAAAATGAGCCTGAAAACCGGCGGTGCAACCGTTCGCAAGGTGTTTACTACTTTTCAGTTTGCTATTTCAGTAGGTTTAATTGTATGTGGAATAATAATCGACCGGCAGCTTTACTTTTTCAGGCATACTGATACCGGTGTGGACCGCGAGAATGTACTGATGATACCCGTAACTAATAGTTTTGGCAGCAATTACCCGGCATTTAAACGTGATGTGCAATCATTAGCAGGAATTGCAAATACTGCAACTTCTCACTACGCTATGTTTAAAGGGTATGATATGCTTTTTATAAGCGGAAAGACTAAGGAGGAGAGTGTAGCATTGGCAAATTTAACAGTCGACGAGAATTACGTTAATACCCTCAACCTGAAGTGGAAAATACCACCCATATCACCAGCTGCGCTTAAGGGAAAAAACAAGGTGGTAATAAATGAACAAGCAATTAATGAGTTGCATTTAAAGGCTAACCCTGTTGGTAGCTTTATTGAGTCAGGCGAGGAAAGATTTGAGGTCACCGGCGTACTGAAGAACTTCAACTTCAGTTCCATGCAATCTGCTATTCAACCTTTGGGATTATTCATAGCACCTGATACCACAAAAGTTTGGGCAAAGGTAAGGTGTGAGTTGTTCGCAAAAATTACACCCAATACCAATTTACCCACACTTTTAGAACGTCTGCAGTCCATCTATAAAAAATATGACAGCGAAACCCCGTTTAGCTACACTTTCATGGACGATGCCTTTAACGAGCAATACAAGGCAGAAGACAGGCTGGCATCTATATTCAGCATTTTTACCTACATAACTGTTGCACTTGCAGCAATGGGCTTATTTGGTCTTACGGCATTCACCATACAGCAGCGTAGCAAAGAGATCAGCATACGTAAGGTGCTCGGTGCAAGTGTAAGTACTATTACATCGCTGCTTTCAGCAGACCTGGTAAAGCTTGTTATCCTATCGGTAGTTTTAGCTTCACCTGTGGCCTGGTGGGCCATGCATAGCTGGCTACAAAACTTTGCTTACAGAATAGATATCTCCTGGTGGATGTTTGTTACCGCGGGAACGATTGCAGTAATTACTGCTGTGGCAACTATTAGTTATCACGCTATAAAAGCCGCCATCGCAAACCCGGTTAAAAGTTTAAGAAGCGAGTAGTGCCTTATTAGCATATTTGAGAAGACTATTTAGTGATTTAATAAACTTCATAATACGTGTCCGGATGATAAAAAACTATTTCAAAATCGCTTGGCGTAATATGCGCAGCCACAAGGCAACAACTATTATCAACGTTGGCGGGCTGGCAGTAGGCATGGCTGCTGCAGTGCTGATATTTATCTGGGTGCAAAATGAGTTTAACTTCGACAAAGAGCAGCCTGACCATGCGAATATTTTTCGTATAAAAAGCTACCTCGCGGTTGATAAAAAAACGACGTGGGTATGGGAGCATACACCTTATGTGCTTGGTGAACACGCAAAAAAGGATGTGCCGGAGATTGTTGCGCTTGCGCGTATGGCACCTAACATCTGGCGGCCAATTTACTTTAACGTAAACGGCGAATTCTTTCCCGAAAAAACAACTGCTTACGTTGATGGCGACTGGTTTAAAGTATTTGACTATAAGTTTGTGAGCGGAAATGCAAATGCCTTCAACGCCAACCCCTACAGCATCATTCTTACAGAAAGCAAGGCCAAAAAATATTTCAATACAACCAACGCCGTTGGTAAAATGATTAAGGTAGACACCCTTAATTATCAGGTACAAGGCGTTATAAAAGACATACCCGCAAGCAGCAGCTTTACGTTTGACATACTGATGCCCGTTGCTGCAAAACAAGCCAACAAACGCGAAAAGGATAATGACCTTAAGTGGGGAAACTTTAACTACCTAACTTTTGTCAAGCTGAATCCGGGTGCTAACCTTAAGGCAGTATCTAAAAAGATAAAAGCCATCATCCGTAAGAACAGAGATAAAGACGACCTGCAGATAGGGCTTACTAACCTTGCCGCACTACACTTTGAAAATGATCTGCAAAGTTCCTCTCTAACACATGGAAACCAGCGTGTTACTTACATATTTGTCGCTTTAGGTATTCTGCTGCTGCTTATTGCCTGCATAAACTATGTCAACCTTACCACCGCGCGCGCCAGCCTGCGCGCTAAAGAGGTAAGCGTAAAGAAAATAGTAGGAGCAGGGCGCAGCCAGCTATTTGCTCAGTTTATTGCCGAATCGGGGCTGATCAGCTTGTTCTCGCTTATCCTCACCGTATTCGTCATTTGGGTAAGTTTGCCGGCATTTAATGACTTCACCGGCCGTAACTTCGTCCTATCTTTGGGATCATTTTACGTCTGGTCTATACTGTTTGGCACTTTGCTGGTTGCCGTTGTTCTGAATAGCATTTACCCGGCCATGCTGCTATCATCCTTTAAGCCGATGAACATTTTCAGGGGCAGCAGTGTGTTGTTTGTAAAGGATAGTTCATTAAGAAAAGGCCTGGTGGTGGTTCAGTTCACCTTCTCCATATTCCTCATCATTGGTGTTATCACCATTTACAGGCAGCTTAATTTTATAAACTCGCAAGACCCCGGTTACAAGCGCGATCAGGTGCTTACATTCAGCATGCCTATCAAGGTGTATTATAAGTATAAAGATAAGGAACGTGACGCGCTGGCTGCCAGTATTAAACAATCGCTGCTAACCAGGCCAGCAATAAACGCGGTATCACTTCTTGGTGCGCGTTCTATACAGGATAACCAAAACCAATCATCAGGCGGTGCAGACTGGGATGGCCGCGAAAAGGATTTTGATCCCGCCCTGGCTTACTTTAACATCGACCCAGATTACGCAAGGATAGTTAAAGTTAATCTGGTGCAGGGAAGATGGTTCAGGAAAGATGATCCGTCTGATCAACACAATTCTATACTGAACGAGACGGCAGCTAAAGAACTAGGCCTGCACAAGCCATACATAGGGCAGCGCTTTATATCACAAGATGATACGGGTAAGGTGATAGGGATAGTTAAAGACTTCAACTTCCGGAGCATGCATGATAAGATTGGGCCTGCCATCTTCAAGAATCGCTCTGATTACGCGAGCACCTTTTTGGTGGGAGTTTCGCCCGGCCGGCAAAACGACATTGCTGCCCAGCTTAAAATAGTTTGGGACCAATATTTTCCCGCAGAGCCGCTTGAATACACCTTCCTGGATCAGGAGTTCGACAAGTTATACCATGACGATGCAAAAACATCCGGCTTGATGACGGTATTTGCCATTGTAGCCATCATTATTTCATCACTCGGGCTATTTGGCCTGGCAGCATTTACTGCCGAGCAGAGAGGAAAAGAGATCGGCATCCGCAAGGTGTTGGGTGCATCTGTGTCGGGCATTGTTACACTGCTTTCACGCGACTTTATTTTGCTGGTGCTTGTTGCACTTGTGATTGCAGCACCGCTAGGCGGATGGCTCATGGGTAAATGGCTGGAAAATTTTGCCTACCGCATCAGCATACAATGGTGGATGTACCTTGGAGCCGGCGTAATAGCCGTAATAATAGCATTTGTGACTATCAGCTTCCAGGCAGTCAAGGCTGCCATGATAAACCCGGTAAAGAGTTTAAGAAGCGAGTAGAAGTAGGAGTAGTCAGATAATCACTTGATATTTGTTGACGTTATCTACCGCTTACTAAATGTATCGCAACCGAACACCCCGCTGTAACACAGGCGTACAGCGGGGTGCTTTGTTTTAATAGATAACTTGCTTGTAAACAGTATTTTGTGTGTTTGGTATGTAATTTAGATAGTAAGTACTAAATTACACTACCATGTTGAGAAACTACTTCAAAATAGCCTGGAGAAATGTCCGGAAACACAGGGTCTTTTCTTTCATCAATATATTTGGCCTTGCAGTGGGCATGGCCGCTTTCTGGTTGATAACTCTCTACGTAACAAACGAATTAAGTTACGACCGCTACAACACCAAGGCCGACCGCATTTATAGAGTGGTACAGCACGGTAAATGGAACGGCGGCCAGTTTGACCTGGTAATTACAGCGCCCCCCTATGCCGGTGCATTAAAGAACGACTTTGCCAATGTAGAAGAGGCCGTGCGGATTGATGCTGAGGGCGGCGGAAAGATAACGTTTGGCAGCAAACAGGTAAACGAAGGCAGCATGTTGTTTACTGATGCTGGTTTCTTCAAGATCTTTACACATCATTTTCTTTATGGAAATCCTGAGAGCGCTTTAACCAAGCCGCAAAGCATTGTGCTCACCAAAACGTTAGCCGAGGCTGTTTTTGGCAATGCCGGCAACGCAGTGGGTCAAAACATTGACATTGACGGTACTGCTACTGCGGTAACCGGCGTAATTGCGGATGTTCCTGAGAATACGCACTTTTCGTTTAAAGCACTGCGGTCAATGCCTGCTGACTTTAACGGTCCGTGGAGTAATTCATTCCTATACACGTACGTTTTGCTAAAACATGCCGGCGACAACAAAGGCATTGAAGCATCTTCGGGCAAATTCTACAATAAATACCTCAAAAAAGATTTCAGCAATGTGGCATTCAGTATGGAGTTACAGCCTGTAACATCTATACACCTGCACTCTAATTTGGGTTACGAGCTGGGGGCCAATGGTAATATCACCTACATTTATGTATTTGGTATTACAGCTCTACTCATTCTGGTAATTGCGGCTATCAACTACGTAAACCTGGCAACAGCCCGCTCGTCTATCAGGCTCAAGGAAATAGGGGTACGCCGCGTAATCGGTAGTGACAGGGCTCAGCTAATGATCATGTTCTTTGCGGAATCTGTACTGCTTGCTTTTATAGCCATGTTAATGGCTGCCGTAATTATACAATTTGCTTTGCCATACTTTAATCAGTTATCGGGCAAGTCACTGGTGTTGCTGCAATTCGGTAAGGTCACCACCGTTCTGCTTTTTGCAGCATTTGGTCTGGTGGTAGGCCTGCTTAGCGGTGCCTACCCGGCATTCTTCCTCTCTGGCTTTGGTACCATCAGTGCTATGAAAGGTCAACTCGGCAATCAGATTTCTACGATATTGTTTCGAAAGTCGCTTGTGGTGTTTCAATTTGTGGTTACGGTTGTTATGATAGTTGGTTCATGCATCATTTACCAACAGCTGCGCTACGCCATGACACGCGACCTCGGATTTAATAAAGAACAAACCTTAACGTTCCACTTAAGCCAATCTGCAAGACCTAAGATAGACGCTTTAAAACAGCAATTGCTGCAGAACAGGAATATTGAAGCAGTTGGCGCCGCAGGTAATCCCATCGGTAATAATAATATGGGCAGCAGAGGTTTCAATACCGCTCCTGATGGTTCCGAAACACAGGATGGGATTTTGGTTCAGTCGTTAATGGTGGATGAAGACCTGTTGCCTACGCTGGAAGTAAAGATGAACAAGGGTCGTAATTTTTCTAAGCAGATAACCAACGACGTAAACGACGCGCTCGTAATAAACCAAACTCTGGCAGATAAAATGGGGTGGAAGGATGCTGTTGGCCGTCGCGTTTACATAGGTAAAAACGATAATGGCGAACCTATAAGGCGCACTATTATAGGTGTGGTTAAAGATTTTAATACCTATTCGCTGCAGCATAAGATTATGCCTATGATCATGACCATGCCTTCAGACGTTAACGATAAGGATAATCTGTATGTGCGTATTGGCAAGAACAACGTAAATTCCTCGCTCGATTTTATTGCCCGCACTTACCGGAAATTTGATATAGAAGACAAACCTGAGTTCCATTTTCTTGATCAGAATTTCGCTGCACAATATCAAACCGAGGAAAAGCAAGGTTCTATATTGCTGATATTCACCATACTTGCAATTAGCATAGCTTGCCTGGGCCTGTTTGGCCTCGTAACGTTCACAGCCGAGCAGCGGGTGAAAGAGATAGGCATCCGCAAGGTTTTAGGAGCAAGTGTGGCCAGCATTGTGCGCCTGCTATCGGCAGATCTGATAAAGCTGGTTGTAATAGCAACTATTATTGCTATCCCAATGGCGTGGTTTGCTATGAACAAATGGCTGCAGGACTTTGAATACCGCATAAACGTAAGCTGGTGGGTATTCCTGCTTGCAGGTGTTGTTGCAGCGCTTATTGCACTGGCAACTATTAGCATCCAATCAATCAAAGCAGCGCTGGCAAACCCTGCAAAAAGCCTCAAAAGCGAATAAAAAGAAATTGCATTGGCATGCAACTATTTAAAAAATCAGAACGTCTCATAGATATAAACTTAAACATTATGAAAAAGACCTTATTGCTGTTGTTACTTGCAACACCTGCTTTCCTGGCCTCAGCACAGGATAATAAAACACCATTCTTAACTAAGTCATTATCAGCTTCGGCTGTAAAGGATGTATTTGTACGCACAAGCGGCGGCAGCATCACGGTTAGCGGTGCTACCGGGCAAGAACCCCGGATAGAAGTTTATATTAATGGCAACAACGGCAACAACGACCTGAGTAAAGACGAAATACAAAAACGCCTTGAGGAAAACTACACACTGGATATAGATGTTCACGACGGAGAACTGCATGCAACTGCCAGAAACAAGCGCAACAATATTGACTGGCGTAAATCATTAAGCATCGGCTTCCGCATATACGTTAACAGGCAGTCGGCAACTAATTTGACCACCAGCGGCGGCAGTATCCACCTGGATAACCTAAGCGGAAGCCAGAACTTCACTACAAGCGGTGGCAGCCTGCATGTAGATAACGTGGTTGGCTCAATAAAAGGTACTACAAGCGGTGGCAGCATTCACGTGAGCAATTCCAAGCAGGACATTGAATTGGTAACCAGCGGCGGAAGCATCAGCGCAAGTAACTGCGATGGCAGGATAAGACTGGTAACCAGTGGCGGATCTTTAAAGCTTAACGACCTTAAGGGAACCATAAATGCAAGTACCAGCGGTGGCAGTATAAGCGCCAGCGACATTGATGGTGAACTGGTTACCGGCACCAGCGGTGGCAGTGTGAACATCAACAACATGTCCGGCAGTTTAGATGCGTCTACCAGCGCGGGCAGCATACATGCTTCCATGGTAAAAGTGGGCAAATACGTAAAGATAGATGCCAGCTCGGGCCATGTAGACCTGCGTTTGCCATCTTCGCAAGGTGTTGACCTTGACGTCCGCGGCGATCGTGTAAGCTACAATGGCAGCGGTTTCCAGGGAGAAAAAGACAAAGAACGCGTAGTAGGTAAGGTTAACGGTGGCGGCTCACTTGTAGAAGTGCGCGGTAACGGCAGCGTAAGCGTAACACAATAAAACTTTAAAATATTTTCGCGCGAAGTAAGCTAAAGCGTAAGGCATTATGACAGGTTCTTTGCGCCCCGATTCGGCTTCGCGTGAAAATATTAACCACCGCAGGGCAACCGCCCTGCGGTTTTGGCATAAACATCAACCCTCATCAATATGTTAAAAAATTACCTCAAGATTTCGTGGAGAAGCATTGTTAAGCACAAAGGTTTTTCACTGTTGAACGCAGGCGGGCTTGCGCTTGGTATTGCCAGCTGTTTGCTGCTTACCCTGTATGTAACTTACCATCTCAACTATGATAAGCAGTTTGACAACCTGGATAACATTTACATAGTTGAGAACAACCAGCCAGGCGATGGTAAAATATACACCTTTGCTTCAACGCCTGGTGAGCTTTCTGCAGCTATAAAGTCTGAGGTACCTGATGCTGTACGTTCTGTAAGGACGATAACGTATACGGCCGAAGGACTGCTCACTTACAAAGACAACAGCTTTAAAAAGAAAGGCATGTTTGCTGATGATGGCTTCTTTAATATATTTACTTATCACTTTATCGAGGGTAATGCGGGAGAGGCGCTTAAGCTTCCCAATTCTATAATAGTTACACGATCGCTGGCCAAAACGCTGTTTGGCAACGAGGACCCGATGAACAAGGTGGTAAAACGCAACGGACAACTGCCGCTTAAAGTTACCGGCGTTATTGAAGATGTACCCGCAAACGCATCTTTTCAATTTGAGTTTGTTTTGCCATGGGCTATGTTTGAAGACGCGAATGCCTGGGCAAAAAACTCCGGTTGGGGAAGCAACTTTGCCCGTACCATTGTGCAATTAAAAGATGGTGTTGCACCTGATCGCGCTAACCGCGTAATGGCAGGTATGGTTGGCCGTCATAATGATGGCAATAAAAATCAGCTGTTCCTGTATCCATTCTCTAAAATGCACTTGTATTCAAAATTTGAAGATGGCAAGGTAGTTGGCGGCATGATAGAGAACATCCGCCTGTTTATTACCCTGGCCATTTGCATACTGCTGGTTGCCTGTGTTAATTTCATGAACTTGTCTACCGCGCGTTCTGAAGAACGTGCTAAAGAAGTAGGCATCCGCAAAGCAATCGGCTCCGGCAGGGGCTCACTTATCAGCCAGTTCATCACCGAGTCCGTCATACTATCATTTGTATCAACAGTTGGGGCGCTTATTATCGTGCTCGCTTGTTTGCCATTCTTTAACGATGTTTTGGGGATAAAGCTTCAGTTACCTTACGGGCAGCCGCTTGCCTGGGCTGTGCTGTTAGGTATAGCGCTTGTTACAGGGCTTTTAGCCGGCAGTTACCCTGCTTTTTATCTTTCCTCTTTTGAGCCTATAAAGGTATTGAAGGGGATATTTAAAGGTGGCAGCGCTGCACTGCCATTGCGTAAAGTTTTAGTGGTGGTACAGTTTGGCTTTGCCGTGTTCCTGATAACTGCTACTATAGTTATTTATACGCAATTAAAGTATGTACAGAACAATCCCACAGGTTTTGATAAGAACAACCTGGTAGAAATACCTATTGAGGGCGACCTGAAGAAGAATGCAGGGGTTTTTATTACACAGTTAAAAAATTCCGGAGCAATAACGGCAGGTACAGTTTTTTCAGCCGGTATCACCGAATCCGGAAATAATACTTGGGGAATAAGCTGGCCGGGCAAACGCGACGACCAAACCATTTTGTTTGATGTGTTTGCAGCCGGGAACGATTTTACAAAAACAGCCGGGGTAAAGTTGCTGCAGGGTAGGGAGTTTTCTGAAGGAAACCAGCTGGATACTGCACGTAAAACAGTGCTTATTAACGAAAGCGCCGTTGCTGTAATGAATATAAAAAATCCTGTAGGGACTATCATCAAATGGGGAGATAGCCCAATGACGGTAGTTGGGGTATATAAAGACTTTGTATGGGGTTCGCCTTATGATAAACGCCGACCGATGATCACCCAGTACTCGGGAGACAATGGCAACTTTATAAACCTGCGGTTGAACCCGGCTCGGAGTATTACCGCTAATATAGAAGCGGTTACAAAAGGACTTAAAGCCGTGAACCCTAATTATCCTGCTGATATCCGCTTTGTTGATGCAGATTTTGAAAAGAAATTTGCAGATGAGAAACTGCTGGCCACACTAGCTAACTTGTTTGGCGGCTTGGCAATTGTTATTTCCTGCCTTGGCCTTTTCGGCCTGGCTGCTTACGCAGCAGAACAGCGCGTAAAAGAAATAGGAGTGAGGAAAGTTCTTGGTGCATCAGTGTTTAATTTAACAACATTGCTGTCTAAAGATTTCATGATACTGGTTGCGATAGCTATAGTATTAGCCGGCCCTATATCGGTATGGGCAATGCACGGCTGGCTGCAAAAGTTTGAATACCGCATAACCCTTAGCTGGTGGATGGTGGCACTATCCGGCATTATCACGGTGTTTATTGCTATAAGTACCGTGAGCTTCCAGGCGGTGAAGGCCGCGCTTGCTAACCCGGTGAAGAGCTTACGTTCGGAGTAGCTTTCCTTCGGTAAGGAAAATAAATTCTAAAGTTCATGTCAACAGGGGTCCCGTGCAGTTTTGTACGGGACTTTTTTGTACGTGGAATTGAAACTGTTTCAGCCCACAAACATAGGCATGCGCCACCTCCTTTGCACTGTATCATAACCGTACATAGGCTGTTACACTTGCGAACACTGCTATGTAATATATTTATCATAAAAAATTGTAAATCAGTAACTTATAAGTTTGGTATTGCTTTTACATGTTGAAGTGAGACCCTATACTACCATGATAAAAAATTATATAGTTATTGCCTGGAGAAGCCTGACCAAAAACAAGGTTTTCTCTTTTATAAACACTTTCGGCCTTGCGGTAGGTTTGGCCTCCTGCATGCTTATTGCCGGGTATCTCTACCAGGAGCTTACTTACGATACTTATTCGCCCAACGCCAAACAGCTCTATCGTGTAAACCTCACAACCCTGTCTAACGGCGGTTCAGACGAATACCCCATGGTTGATATTGCTGTAGGCGAGGGGATGAAAAATGCTTTTGGCGACGTTAAAGATTTTACCCGTATGGCTGGCCTTCCGTCCATGTTTGTTGAATACAACAACAAGCAATTTAAAGAGGGCGGCTTAATTATGGCCGATGCAAACTTTGCAGAGTTGTTTGGTCTGCCATTAACAGAGGGCGATAGCAAACGCGCCCTTTCCGAGCCAAACAGCATTGTGCTGACAAAGGAAATGGCTAAAAAGTATTTTGGAGATGAACCGGCATTGGGAAAAACCCTGCTCGTTAGTAAAAAACCAACCAGGGTAACCGGAATCATTAACAAAATTCCGGATAATACACACTTCCACGCGGATGCAATTATTAGTAACATCACCTACACCGCAGGGCGGCGGCAAACCTGGAGCAATATTGGATACTACACTTACCTATTGTTGCGCCCCGGCACCAACGTTAAATCTCTGGAAGCGAAATTTCCACAACTGGTAGCTAAATATGTAGTACCCGAAACACAGCATGACATGGGCGTAAGCCTTGCGGAAGCACAGAAGGCGGTGAATACCTTCCTGTTCAGCCTGGAGCCGGTTACTGATATCCACCTGCATTCGCACACCAAATTCGAACGTGAGGGCAACGGCGATATAGCATACGTTTACATATTTGGTGCGTTGGCTGCCTTTATACTGGTACTGGCTGGTATAAACTTTACCAATCTGTCTACAGCGGCGTCTTCAAAACGGGGTAAAGAGGTTGGTATCCGTAAAGTGCTGGGGTCGCTGAAGGGTAACCTTATTTCTCAATTTCTTACCGAGAGTGTACTGCTCACCTTACTGGCGATGGCCATTGGCTTAGGCTTGGTTTACATGTTGCTGCCCTACTTTAATGAGGTATCCGGCAAAAACATTGGCATGTTGTTTTACCTCAACTACAAAGCAATAGCTGTAGAACTTGTGATTGCGCTTATAGTTGGCGTAGCTGCAGGTATTTACCCGGCTTTTTTCCTGTCGTCTTTTCAAGTGTTGACGGTACTCAAAGGTGCCACAATCAAAAGCAGCAAAAGTATGCTCCGCAGCGGTTTGATTGTGGTACAGTTCTTTATATCTACTGCGTTCATTATTGCAACAATAGTGGTTTATCAGCAACTAAGTTTTATGCAGAACCAAAAGCTGGGTTACGACAAGGAACAGGTGCTGGTAATTAACGATACCTATACGCTGGGCAACAATCTTGTTCCGTTTAAAGATCAATTGATGCGCGACAAACGGGTGGTGAAAGCTACCATCAGCAGCGATGTGCCTATCCGCACCTCAGATGGCACTCAGATCTATTTAAAGCCAACAACAGCCGGGCAGGAACACTCGGAAGTACATGCCAATATTTATCATATCGACGAAGATTATCTGCCCACTATGGGCATCAAGATGGCTAAGGGACGCAATTTTATGCCTGCCTCAAAATCCGACTCATCAGCTGTGATTGTGAATGAGGCTGCTATAAAAGAACTTGGCCTGGCCAACACCGACCCAATCGGGCGTACTATAGTGCGTTCTGGTCAGCGTGAGTTTAACATCATAGGCGTAATGAAAGATTTCCATTACTCATCTGCAAAGGAGAAAATAGCGCCATTAATGATGCTTTACGGCCATAGCAATGGTACCATTATGGTAAAAGTAAAAACCGCCGACCTGAAGGGTCTTATAGCCGACCTAAAAGGACAATGGGACAGCTACCATGCCGACGGGCCCTTCAGCTACAGTTTTCTTGATGATCAGTTTGCCTCGCTATACAGTGCGGAAGAGCGTACAGGTAAAATATTCACCTCGTTTGCGGTATTGGCTGTAATTATTGCGAGCCTTGGCTTATTCGGCCTGTCTGCCTTTAGCATACGCCAGCGGGTAAAAGAAATAGGCATCCGTAAGGTTTTAGGTGCATCGTCGGGTTCTATTACAGGAATGTTGTCTGCGCAATTTTTAAAGCTGGTTGCAATAGCCATTGTCATCTCTGTCCCGGTAACGTGGTATGCCATGAGCAAGTGGCTGCAAGAGTTTGCGTACAGGGTGGAGATCTCCTGGTGGGTGTTTGCACTTGCAGGGGCAATAGCGCTTATGGTTGCGTTTATCACGGTGAGCTTCCAGTCGGTTAAGGCAGCGCTGGCCAACCCGGTAAAGAGTCTAAGAAGCGAGTAATGGCAACCTAAGTAACATAAATATTTATCACAGTTCAGTTTTATAGGCAATGTTTAAAAACTATTTAAAAAGTGCTTTACGAAGCCTTACAAAAAATAAAGGATTTACTGCAATTAACATTTTAGGCCTTGCGCTTGGCCTCTGTGTATGTATGCTCATCGTGTTTTACGTGGTAGATGAACTCGGTTACGATAGCTACAACACCAATGCAAATCGCATTTACCGGGTGAACAATGATATAAAGTTTGGCGGTTCGGTAAACAACTATGCCGTGTCTCCGGCGCCCCTGGCAGAGGCGTTCAGGCATGACCTTCCTGAAGTTGAGGACATTGCACGCTTTCGGGACCGCGGTGGATATAAAGTTCGTAAAGGCGACCACAACATCCAGGAGGCACACTTCGTGTTTGCCGATCCTTCCATCTTTAATGTATTTACGCTACCTGCATTATACGGCAATCCCGTAAAAGCGCTTGCTGAGCCTAAGAACGCTGTAATAACTGAGAGTATGGCGGTTAAATACTTTGCAACCGCGAATGCTGTAGGCAAAACACTTACCCTTAATGATACCCTGCTGTACAAAGTAGGCGCTGTGATTAAAGATGTGCCCAGGCGCTCGCACTTTAACTATGATTTCTTTTTAGCGATGAGCGGCCTGGACGAGAGTAAAAATGGTGCATGGCTTAGCAACAACTTCAACACTTATGTGCTGGTAAAACAAGGCACCGATGTAAACCGCATGGCTGCCAAGTTTCCGTCCATGGTACGTAAATACGTGGGTGGGCAGCTACAAGCGGCTGTGCACATGGATTATGACAAGTTCGAGGCAAACGGAGACTACTACCATCTCCAGCTAATGCCGTTAAAAAAGATCCACTTGTACTCCAGCGACATTGCCGAACTATCAGCAAATGGCAACATACAATACGTGTATATATTCTCGGCAGTTGCTATATTCATCTTGCTTATCGCGTGTGTAAACTTCATGAACCTTTCTACAGCACGTTCGGCAAACCGGGCGCGCGAGGTAGGTGTGCGTAAGGTACTGGGGTCATCACGCAAGCAATTGATATCGCAATTTTTGTCGGAATCTGTAATTGTAACATTTTTTGCAACATTAATTGCCCTCGCCGGGGCTTGGGCTTTACTGCCGCTGTTCAACCAAATGGCAGACAAACAACTGTTAATAGACACAGCTACTATGTTATGGCTGCTGCCATCCTTATTGGTTGTAGTGCTGGTAATTGGCTGCCTGGCCGGTTCTTACCCGGCGTTCTTCCTTTCCGCTTTTCAGCCTGTGCAGGTGCTTAAGGGTAAATTGTCATCAGGTTTTAAAGGCGGGTTCCTGCGCAGCTTTCTGGTGGTTTTCCAATTTTCAATTTCCGTTTTCCTCATTATTGGTACGCTGGTAATTTACCATCAGCTAAAGTATATTCAAAGTAAAGACCTCGGCTTTAATCGCGACCAGGTATTGGTAGTTCATAACACGGATATTCTTGGCAACAACAGTAAAGTTTTTAAACAGGAAGTAAGGACGTTACCCGGTGTAATAAGTTCTACCATGACAGGTTTTATACCGACGAACAGCTGGCGAAACAGTACAACTTTTTTTAAGGATGCATCTTTAAACATGAAGGAGGCAGTTACCTCACAGGTATGGGATATTGATGAAGATTACATACCAACCATGGGGATGAAAATGGCTTATGGCCGCAACTTCTCCAAAGACATGAAGACCGATACCGCGGCAGTAATAGTTAACGAAGCTGCGGCCAGGTTACTTGGCTGGCGTGATGCATCCAACAAAGAAATTGTGGGCGTTCAGGATAATATGGGTAAAGTATTAAAGCGCTATACTATTGTGGGTGTTGTTAAAGATTTTAATTTCAATTCTCTGCGCGAGAACATTTCGCCATTATTGTTCAAGTTAAATGAAAACCGCGGAGCTCTGGCTGTGCGTATTGGTGCTGCTGACGTAGGCAGCGTAATGAAGCAGATAAAATCTAAGTGGCAATCGGTATCGCCAAACCAGGAGTTTAGCTATTCATTTATGGATGAAGACTTCGACCGTACTTACCGTACAGAGCAGCGCATGGGCGGCATATTCATCGCGTTTACTTCTATGGCTATTATCATCGCCTGCCTGGGGTTATTTGGTTTGGCAGCTTATGCTGCAGAGCAGCGCACTAAAGAGATAGGCATCCGCAAGGTACTGGGTGCAAGCACATCTATAATAGTAGGTATGTTATCCCGCGATTTTATCAAATTGGTAATTATTTCTATACTGGTGGCATCACCGCTTGCCTGGCTGTTTATGCAGCAATGGTTTTTACAGGGCTTTGCCTATCATGATAATGTAAAGTGGTGGGTGTTTGCCGTGGCAGGTGGCGGAGCAATATTAATTGCTTTTGTAACCATCAGCTTTCAATCAGTAAAGGCAGCTATCGCTAATCCGGTAAAAAGTTTAAAAACAGAGTAAAGTAATACACGGCTTCTAAGAAGCTGGGGGGATTGCACCAGTATCTCGTTACAACATTAATATATCCATCCGTAATGATAAAGAACTACTTCAAAATAGCTCTCAGGAGCTTCCGCAAACACAAACTATTCACGTTTATAAATGTGGTGGGCTTATCCATTGGTATTAGTGCTGCGGTAGTCATCTACCTCATTGTGCAGTTTGATTTAAACTTTAACCGGTTTGACAACGATACCAGTAATGTGTACCGCATTGTTACCAACTATTCGTTTGCGGGTAACCCGGGGTACAACGGTGGTGTATGCGGTCCTTTAACGGTAGCTGTAAAAAACCAGGTACCGGGTGTAGATCAGTCTGCACCATTTTTTACCCTATGGGAAACTAAGGTGAACGTACCCGGTGAGCATGGGGCAGAGCTAACGCTAAAGAAAGAAAAGAACATCGTTCTTGCTGACGGGCAGTACTTCAACCTGTTTCATTACAACTGGCTGGCAGGCTCGGCAAAATCAGCGCTAAATAGGCCTAACCAATTGGTAATAACATCGCAGAGGGCGCAGCTTTATTTCCCCAATGTGCCATATGACCGTATAATTGGCCGTGAAGTAATTTATGAGGATACCATTAAAACTACAGTGAGCGGCGTCGTACAAAGCCTGCCGGCGAATACCGACTTTGCTTTCACAGATTTCATATCTTATTCATCCGGTAACACTGTGCCTGCCTGGAAAGATAATATGCAGCTTACCGAGTGGGGGAGTACTACATCTGCATCTCAGCTGTTTGTTAAACTTAACCCAAGAGTGTCGCCACAGGTTATCACCCGCAAGATTAATGATCTGCTGAAAAAGTACAATCCGCCGAAGGCTGAAGATAAGGGCAACTCACAGTCGTTCAGCTTGCAGCCACTTGCCAATCTGCACTTTAGTCAGCAGTACTTTCCGTTTGATAACGGCAGTACGGTAAGCCTCACCACCTTGTATGGTTTGCTTATTATTGGCGCTTTCCTGCTGGTGCTTGGTTGCATCAACTTTATTAACCTTACTACTGCGCAGGCATCACAGAGAGCTAAGGAGATTGGTATACGCAAAACAATGGGTAGTACGCGCAGCCAGCTTATCATGCAGTTTTTAAGTGAAACCTTCCTGGTAACGTTGCTAGCTGTTATTATATCTGTTTGTATAGCCCCAGTGATTTTAAAACTTTTTGCAGATTTTATTCCGCCGGGTATTAGTGCAAACTTAATTCATCAGCCAGATCTTGTAATTTTTCTCATCGTTCTGACTATAGGAGTAAGCCTTTTGTCTGGCTTTTATCCTGCCTTGGTCCTTTCAGGCTATAAGCCTGTGGCTGTGCTAAAAACCCAGGCAAACAGCTTGGCCGGCAAAACCCGCAACGCCGTACTTCGCAAATCGTTAACGGTTACGCAGTTTGTTATTGCACAGTTCTTTATCATGGCTACAGTACTGGTAAGTAAGCAGATATATTACGCGCTAAATAAGGACCTGGGCTTTAAGAAAGATGCTATTGTAAATATCTCCACGCCGTTTAAGAGCCTTGGTACAGATAAACAGCAGGTATTTTTAAATGCCGTACGCAACATGCCCCAGGTACAAATGGTAAGTGTTGGCGGCGCGGCGCCTTCATCATCCAATACAAACTCTACCACGGCAAAGTATACCGACGGTAAAAAAGAAGTAAAAACCGATGTTGAACAAAAGTTTGGCGACGAGAACTATATCAAACTTTATAACATCAAACTATTGGCCGGGCGCAGCTTGCAGCCTGCAGATACCGGCAGAGCATTTGTAATTAATAATACTTACGCGAAGACGCTCGGCTTCAGAAATCCGGCTGATGCGATAGGAAAGGTATTAGACTATAACGACAGAAAAATGGAAATAATAGGTGTGGCGAATGACTTTTACCAGAAATCCCTTCACTCGGCTATCCGCCCGCTGGTTATTTTACAACCTTTCCGTAACAAATGGAATAACCGCACGCTGCATATTGCTTTAAAACCGCAAACTGCCGGTGGAACAGAATGGACAACTGCGCTGGATAAAATAGGCTCCACATGGAAAAACATATACCCGGAAGATGATTTCGAGTACACGTTTTATGATGAAGCGATTGCGAAATTTTATACTGTGGAACAAAATACAACCAGGCTGCTAACATGGGCAACCGGCTTATCGGTATTTATTAGCTGCCTTGGCCTGCTTGGCCTTGCTATGTATACTACCGGCCAACGTACTAAAGAAATCGGCGTACGTAAGGTACTGGGTGCTTCGGTAGGGCAAATTGTTGCTTTATTATCTAAAGAATTGATTTGGCTTATTGTGCTTGCATTTGTACTGGTTACACCAATTGCTTATTATGCTATGCAGAAATGGACTGAGAACTTTGTAGACCGTACGCCAATCAGTTGGTGGGTATTTGTGCTTAGCGGCGCAGGTATGCTTGTAGCAGCGTTGTTTACATCAAGTTTTCAAACGGTAAAAGCTGCAGCAGCAAACCCGGTTAAAAGTTTAAAAACGGAATAAGCGGGTAATCTAACTCCTGAGATTAACAGAATAAAAGGACTAGCAAATATATGCTGACGAATTACTTTAAAATAGCCTGGCGCAATATTACCAGGCATAAACTATATAGCTTTATAAACATAGGCGGGCTGGGTATTGGCATGGCGGTAAGTTTTATGCTGCTGTTGTATGTGTATAATGAATTTACCTTTAACAAGTACCACGAGAAAGGCGATCGCATCTATCAGTTATTCCGCAACCAGGCAGCAAGCGGCGAATTGATCACCACCAACGGCATGTCCGTACCAATTGCAGCAGCTATACGCAAAGATTTCCCGGAGCTTGAAAAAGTTGCCAGGACAAACTGGGCCTATGATAACCTTTTTGGCTATAAGAACAAATCGTTAAAGCTGGAGATGATCTCTGCTGATCCCGATTTTTTGGATATTTTTACTATAAAACTTCTAAAAGGCAAACGACAGGATGTTTTCAGCAACGTTCAGTCGGTAATTATTTCTGAGTCGGCAGCTAAAGCTTTATTTGGCACGGAAGATCCGATAGGTAAAACACTCAAATTTAACACGACGGGTACGGTGATGGTATCCGGCTTGTATAAAGATCTGCCTGAAAACGGCTCATTTAAATTCAAGGTTTTTGGATCATGGGCCGGGCTGGAAGCAAACCAACCGTGGGTCAAAAACTACTCGTGGGGCAACTTTTCCTTTAAGACCTATGCGCTTGTAAAGCCAGGTATAGATGTAGCCCGTTTAAATGCTAAACTGGCCGGCACCATAGAGAAGTATAACAGTGCCGACAAAGAGAATAAGCTTTTCTTATATCCTTTTGAGCGTTTACACCTGTATAGCGAATTTAAGAATGGGGTAAGCGTTGGTGGTGCAATACAATATGTAAGGCTTTTTATGTTCCTGGCATTGGGCATCCTGCTTATTGCCTGTATTAATTTTATGAACCTGTCCACCGCCCGGTCAGAAAACCGGGCCCGCGAAGTTGGTGTACGTAAAGTGGTAGGCGCAAGGCGCTTTGCCATTGTAAAACAATTTTTGGGCGAGTCGCTGCTTATGTCGGCCGTATCCTTTGTTTTCGCAATTGTTTTGGTGACTATTCTGTTAGATTACTTTAACAGCATTATTCACAAAAACCTGGCAATACCTTACCACCTGCCACAATTTTGGATAGCAGCAACAGGCATTATACTGATAACCGGCATTATAGCGGGCAGTTACCCTGCCTTGTTCCTTTCATCATTTAAGCCGGTTAAGGTGCTTAAAGGGCTTAATAAAACCGGTAACGCAACCTTACGGCCCAGGCAGGTACTGGTTACCCTGCAGTTTGTATTTGCCACCTGCCTTATCCTTTCTACCATTCTTATCTACAAACAAATACAATACATAAAAAACAAGCCTGCAGGATACGACAGAAATGGCGTAATAGAAGTTTCACAGGAAGGGAAGTTATACGACAAGTTTGAACTGTTCAGGCGAGATGCTATTGAGGCAGGTGCCATTGTAGATGGCTCCGCAACATCAGGCACAATTTCCACCCGCAACAGTTCGTCGTGGGGCATTACGTGGCCAGGGCAACTCCCGGGAGAAGACAAGACGCCTATTGACCAAATTGTTACCACTTACCATTTTACCAATACTTTTGGTGTGAAAATGGCGGAGGGACGCGACTTTGAAGAGGGCAGGCCAAGTGATACCCTCGCTATTCTAATGAACGAGGCCGCCGTTAAGCTTATGCGCCTCAAGAGTCCCTTAGGTACAAAAGTAAAGTGGCAGGGGCAGGACAGGGTAGTTATAGGGATTATGAAGGACTTTATACAAGGCAGCCCGTCCGAACCAATAAACCCTTTAATAGTGGGCTTTATGAAAGACTGGAATGGGACAGCAAATCTGCGGCTTAATTCGCGTATCTCTGTGTCATCAGCATTAAGCAAACTGGAAGCTGTTTACAAAAAGTACAACCCTGAGTACCCGTTTGAATACAAGTTTTTAGATGAGTTGTACGGCGAAAAGTTCCGTACCGAGCAATTGCTGGGTACGCTGGCCAATTCTTTTACGGTGCTGGCAATTGTTATATCATGTTTAGGTTTGTTCGGGTTGGCATCATTCTCGGCAGAACAGCGTCGTAAAGAGATAGGCATCCGTAAAGTGCTTGGCGCCACAACTGCGCATTTATGGTATAGCCTTTCAAAAGAATTTGTAGTGCTGGTACTTATTGCTTTTGTAATAGGCGCAGGCGTAAGCTATTACTTCATGAGTGACTGGCTTAGCCGGTACACTTACCATACAGATATCAGCCCCTGGGTATTTGCGGCAACTATACTCATCAGCTTATTGGTTACGCTCACCACCGTTAGCTGGCAGGCCATAAAAGCGGCGTTGAGCAATCCTGTAAAGAGCCTGAGAAGCGAGTAGGCCACATCTTTAACAATGTATCAGAAAGAGGCGCTTTAAGGTGCCTCTTCTTGTTATGTAGCTAATATATCTGCAGAAGATTGCTTCCTATATAGCATTTAAAAGTGTCCCGCTTTAGGTGTTCCAATCATTATGTCGACAAGTGGCGTTAAAACCACATATTATTGAAATATAAATATTTACAAATTTTACCTGAAGTTTTTGTACTGTCCCGAGGTGTCCCGCTTGATACTGACAATCAACTGTAAGCCTGTGAGTTACATATTTTAGCTGTCCCGGGTGTCTCGCTTGCTAAGCGGGACACCCGGGACACGTGCAGCCGGAATTTACATAATGAAATATGACTATGGTGTTGCTCCGGATCAAGTCATTTTATCTATTAAAACGTTTAACTTCGCGTAATGAATTTTTCGTCAAAACTGCTGGAGGATGCCGTTGCTGAGTTTTCTAAATTGCCGGGCGTAGGGCAGAAGACCGCCTTAAGGCTTGTGCTGCATTTGCTTAACCGCGACAAGGAAGACGTGGCGCGTTTCAGCAGCGCGATAAGCCGGCTTCGCAACGAGATACAGTTTTGCCAAACCTGCCATAATATATCAGATCAGGCGGTTTGTGAGATCTGCGCTTCACCAAAGCGCGATCATTCGATTATTTGTGTTGTGGAAGACACCCGTGATGTGATGGCGATAGAAAACACCAGCCAGTATAATGGTGTGTATCATGTTTTGGGCGGCTTGATATCACCCATGGATGGCATAGGCCCGGCAGATCTTGAGGTTGATACTCTGGTAGAGCGGCTAAAGGACGGTGGCGTTAAAGAAGTTATCTTTGCGTTAAGCGCAACCATGGAGGGTGATACCACCATATTTTACCTGCATAAAAAATTGAAGCAATTCAGTATAAATATCTCCACCATAGCGCGTGGCATAGCGTTTGGAGGTGAATTAGAGTACGTGGACGAGATTACTTTAGGAAGATCTATAGTGACCCGTGTACCGTACGAAAATTCATTATCCTGACGCTTATGAAACTCTCGGTTATTGTAGTTAACTACAATATGTGCGCGCTGCTAAAACAATCGTTAAATTCTTTAACTACTGCATGTAACAACATTGACTATGAGTTAATTATAGTTGATGATGCGTCCACAGACAGGTCTGTTGCCATGGTTCATAAAGAGTTTGCAGACAACGCACTGATTGTGAACGAGAAAACCTTGGGCGTTGCTAAAAGTCGCAATCTGGCGTTAAGCAGCGCAAGAGGCGAGTATGTTTTACTGGTCAATGCGGATACAATAACCGCCAGCAACACGCTGGAAAGCACATTATCTTTCATGGATATGCACCAGGATGCAGGTGCTTTGGGTGTGAGGATGCTTACACCTCAGGGCCGTTTCCTGCACATCGCGCGGAGGGGCTTTAACCGTACATGGGAAGGCTTTTTCAGCATTACAGGGCTAGCTAAACAGTTCCCTAAATCAAGAATATATAAGCATCTCAAAGACAACTGGGTAGATGAATTTGAAACCGCCGAAGTAGACGTAGTGAATGGCGCATTCATGTTATTACGCAATTCTGTACTACAGCAGGTTGGTGGCCTAGACGAGCGTTTCGCCTACTTTGGCCATGATATCGACCTTTCTTACCGGATCAGGCTTGCGGGTTACAAGAATTATTACTTTCCAAAAACCTATATCATCAACTTCAGGAAGCAGGTGCAGTCCAAATTTACATGGAGCTATATCAGGCACTTTTACGGCGCTATGTTTATATTCGCCGGCAAATATATGTTCAGCATGCCGGAGATAAAACTTCCGGGCGTGCCGCAGCTATTTGCCCCGAAATATGAAGTTGAAAGATAAAGTAGTTGTTATTACCGGTGCCTCTTCCGGCATCGGGAAATCCTTAGCTATAGAACTTGCCAAACGAGGCGCTAACCTGGTGTTAGGCGCACGCCAGTATGTAACATTATGCACCTTAGCGCAAAACATCGAAACGCAGCATCATGTTCGCGCGGTTGCAGTTCAGTGTGATGTGACCGTAGCAGATGATTGCGCCATGCTGATTAAACAAGCGGTGCTCACTTTTGGCAGGGTAGATGTATTAATTAACAATGCGGGAATATCTATGCGCGCGCTCTTCAAAGACGCCGACCTTAGTGTTCTAAAAAGCCTGATGGATGTTAACTTCTGGGGAACGGTTTATTGCACCAAGTACGCGTTGCCGGAAGTATTAAAAACACAAGGAAGTATTGTTGCTGTGTCATCAATAGCCGGTTACAAAGGGCTCCCGGGAAGGTCTGGCTACTCAGCGAGCAAGTTTGCGATGAATGGCTTTATGGACTCCTTGCGTGAAGAAAACCTTAAAACGGGCGTACACGTAATGGTGGCCTGTCCGGGCTTTACAGCATCAAATATCCGTAATACTGCACTTAACCAAAAAGGTACACCACAAGGCGAAAGTACCCTTGAAGAAGATAAAATGATGACGTCTGACGAGGTAGCTACCATTATATCGAATGGTATAGAAGCCCGCAAACGTACGCTAATCATGACTCGTCAAGGTAAGCTCACCGTTCTCATGAGCAAGTTCTTCCCGGCGTTGCTGGACAAAATGGTTTATAATGTATTTGCAAAGGAGCGGAATCCATTGCTGAAATAGCGCTCCTTTACAATCCATTTTTACTTTACTACTTCAACCCATTGCCCTTTAATCAGCGCGTTGATGTCGTGGTTGTACATTGCCTCGCAGTAAGTGGAAGGCAGGTAGTATTTACCGGCATACGCGGCATTGAGCATTACATAGTAGGTCACTTCCTGACCTTCATTTAAACGGAAGTAGGTATTCACCCTGTCGTCACGTATGTCGCGGTAGTCGGATGCGGAAGACTTGAATGCTTCATCGTTATTCAGCATCCTGGCATTCAATATCTCCCATCCCGACGGGAATATTTGCGTAAGCGCTAGATTATCGTACCTGCCGCGTTTACCCGGGTTTTTAATATTCACCTGGGCAACAAAGTCGCTGCCTTGTTTAAGGGAGCTTACGTCCAACGGTTTACCGCCCAATGTAAAGTATCCAACACGCATACTCATCACATCAGGATTTACATAAGTTTTTATATCCTGTCCCGCAGATGGCTGCCCGCGCTGAATAAGCCGTACATATAAGCGATTAGAGCCGGCATTTTTCATGGTAACGTTACCGCCGTTAGCTGCTAAATCCTGCTGCCACATATACGAGCCCGAATTTACATTGCCGCTGCCCCCGGTTGCCTTGTAGTTGAACATTAGTTTAGCACCTGTTTTATTACTGCCACAGTATTGAGCAATAGCCACCAACGAGTAAGCCGTAGTTTGGGTGCTGTACCAGCTATCCTGTGAAAGCCTTGCAGCAACGCTGCGCAGTAAGCCTGCCGCTTTTTGCTGCTGACCAAGAAGTGTTAGTGTTTCCAGTATCATGGCTTCGTCGCGCAGGTCAGAACCGTAAGTGCCATACATCAGGTTGTAAGGCTTAACGTCTGTAGACAACCCGCGGATCATGCGCAAACCAACCTCCGGTTGCCCCGCTAGTTTGTAGGCAGCGGCAAGCCGCCAACGTGCTTCATTACTTACGTATTGGTACTCTTTTAAGCGGTTCATGGCACCCAGTTCAGGTGCACCGGCAAGCGCAAGCAGGTACAATCGATAGGCCTGCACCAGGTCTGTATAATAGTAATAGTCGTGTATGTTGGTGCGTGGGTCAGGCGACCAGTTCACGGCCTTCTGCTTTTGATAACGCTTCCATTCGTTCAGCATCCCGGCTGGCAGACTGTAGCCTTTTGCCTGTGCCGACAGCAGGAAGTGCCCTGCATAGTTGGTTCCCCACTCATCAGCATCGCCCTGGCCCGGCCAGTAACTTAAACCGCCACCCGGCACCCGGAAGCCGTTCAGGCGGTTAATAGCCATTTTGATGTTACGGTCAGCTTCGGCTTTTTGCCGACCTGACAAGTCAAGCAACTGGTTTAAGTATAGTTGCGGAAAGCCTGCCGAGGTGGTCTGCTCCACACAGCCGTGCGGGTAAGTAATAAGATAATCCAGTCGTTTGCCAAGATTGAGCGGCGGAATGCTGGCAACTTCAAGCGTAGCCTTGTTCGTTCCGTTTATACCCAAAGCGGTGTAAGGTGTAGACCAACTTTCGCCTGGTCTTAACTCCTTGTCAATGATCCTGGTTACCGGCGGATTAGGATTACGCACATTCAGCTCAACATCGTTTACTGCTGTTTCGCCTCCTGCCTTGGCAATAATGCGGACTTTACCTACGCCTACAAAATCCTTAACATCGAGGTCGAAGGTCACCAGCTGATCGCCGGGTTTGTCAAACCTGATCGTACGTGTGTTGTTGCCGCCCAGATTACTGAATGCATTTGACTGCACCTGCACCGTCACGTTTTTGATGTTGTTTTCCATCGCAAATACAGTTACAGGTAACTGCACCTTTTCTGACGGGCCAAGCACGCGCGGAAGTGTAGCGAGTATCATTAATGGCTTTTTAACAGCCACCGCCTTTTCCGCAATGCCGTAAGCCCCATCGTGGCCCGCAACTATCATAACCTTAACTGATCCTACATACTGCGGCAAAGTGAACTTTCTGGTTTGTTTTTCACCTTTACCTAACCTAAACGGCCCCAGAAATTTCACCACGGGCTTAAACCGGTTAACAGTGACGTTCTTGTTCATGCCCCCGGTACCGTCACCACCAATACTGAGGATGCGTTCCAGACCGCCTCCAAAAGCACCCATTACATAGTCGTATAAGTCCCAGGTTTTTACGCCCAGCGCTTCCCGAGCGTAAAATGCCTCATGTGGGTCTTGTACCTTAAAGTTGGTGATGTCCAGCAAACCCTCATCAACAACGGCAATGGTATAGGTCATTTCCTTACCAGATGCTTCTGATACATCAATGGAGGTGGTTGTTTCCGGTTTTATCTTATCCGGCATGCTTATTACCGGCCTTAATACAGTCTCAGGGTTCTCCACTGTTAGAGGGATTGCGCCGTACATGCGGATAGGCAAATCATTGCGGGTTTGCGAATGCCGCTGCAACAACGTTACATTCACAAAAACGTTGGGTGCCATTGTCTCGTCTGCTGTAAACGTATAGCGTGTTTGTCCCTTTTTAGTATCTATCCAAACAGTCTTAAGTACCTTGCTGCCGTTTTCAAAACTTACCAAGGCATGGCCGTCGTTCATTGTAGGAATGGTGAGTGTAACATCTTCGCCAACCTTGTAATTCTTTTTGTCTGATGTGAACGACAGCATCGACGCGTCTGTAGGGTTCGTTTCCTGCAAGCGCGACGACCAGTTTGGCCAGTCTACATAAATGATCTTACCGGTGGAGTGCCCTGTTGCTTCATCACGTACCCGGATGAGGTAACGGCCCCAGTCTGCGTGCTTAATGCGCATTTTCCAATTACCACGACCGTTTTGTACAAGTACGTTCTCGGTAGAGATCAGCTTGTTATACTGGTCCTGAGTAAAGTTGCTCATTTCGTTGCCGGTTTGATCCCACCACCAGCGCCATTGTATCTTATAGAGTTCAACCGTAACATAGTGCGACCCGGCAAGCGGGTTGCCTTTGGTATCTACGTCGGCAATTTGTATATTGTGGTCTTTATCAGTCACCAGCATGCCCGACAAGGCAGCACCTTCCGGTGTCTTTATTCCCACATATCCCGGGTAAACGTTGTAATCTATACCCGCTTGCTGCAGACTGAAATTGCCGCCGGGCTCAAATACTTTCACCACAAAGTTGGCACGCAATTGCCCCGGCGCCTGTTTTTCTACGTTAATGTCAGCGTTCACATCTGCAAGGCCGTTCTCATTCAGGTTACCCTCAAATACGGTTTGGGTTTGTGTGTTAAAAGCAAGGGTGGGGTCGTCAAAAACATAATCTTCGAAACCCTTAAACGAGGTGTTTTTTGCAGATAAGAATGCATCTACTTTAGCTTTCAGGTTTTGAGCTGCCCCACCAAATAGCCACTGCGCACTTAACCGGCCATTTACGCCGCTGCCTTTGGTTATAGTAGCCGCTCCGCCAAAATCCAGCTTAACTTTTAGCCGGTTAGGCATAATGGTTTCTACCTTAAGGTTCTTTTGGAACGATGCACCACCTACTTTTACAGTGGCCGACCAGTTACCCGTAGGAGAGGAGGTCTCTGTTGCAACATGGAAGCTGTAAAAACCATCTACTGAACTTGTGCGGGTAAGCTTCTTGTAAAGCTGCCCATTGGGATTAGATAATTCAAACTCTACCGGATGATCTGCAGGCAGTGCCTTAAGTTTATCTTCCAGTATAAAGGTTACGAATATCGAATCGCCCGGTCGCCAAACACCGCGTTCTCCATATATGAAACCTTTTAAGCCATTCTGTACCTGTTCGCCGCCCACGTTAAACCGTGATAACGGTAACGAGCTGCCGTCGTCCAGCTTCAGATATCCACGCTCCTTGCCGTTTTTAGCAACTAAAAGGTAAGGCTTGCGCTTGTTCTCAAAACGCATTAAACCGTCGCCGTCCGATGTTCCTTTAACAATAACTTGTTTCTGATAATCCAGCAGTTCCAGGTCAACACCTTTCATTGGTTCCGCAGTAAGCAGGTTGGTCACGGCCACCAACGTGGTGTTATCGGCACCACGTTTAGCGATGAGCCCAATGTTCGAAGCTATAATGTTGCGGGTTGCCCAGCGCTCCTTGTTAAAGTAAGAGTTATTGCAAGGATCATCGCGTTTGTCCCATTCAAAACCTTCGGGATAGTAGTTGTCATACTTAGCCCAAAAATCATCGTCTTCGTCGCTTACACCACCTGTATTTCCGCCGTATTCGCCGCCGTCGTCGTATTCATCACCACCATCCTCTTCGTTGTTGTTTGCTTTAAGGACAGCAGTACCTGCTGAGCAACTGTACAAAGAGTATTCTTGTCTGTACCCTATAATCACACGGTATATAGCACCTGGTTCAGCACGGAACAGCTTATCCACGTCCAGCATAAAGCGGTTCTTTTTATGCAGGTTGAGAGATTTATCTTCAGTTAACGATATTGTTTTCTGTAACACAGGCTTGCCTACCTGCCGCAATTCAGCGCCGCCATCAAAGCCGTTTGTTTGGAAATACTGCGGTACGTTATTCTCGTATATTTTTATGATACTTACGTCTACGGCTTTCAGGTTCACTGCTTCAAAAGGCATTAGCAATTTACCCGAGTCGGGAAGGATAACACCTTTACCGGGTATGGTAACGGCAGGCAAACGGTTTTCAAAAAACACGTTGGCGCTATAGCTTTTGCTGATTTTTTTATGAAATACACTTTCTACACCTTCGTTAACAGTAACGCTGAAGTTGCCTTCCAGCCGTTGTGGCGCATAAACCTTTACTACACTGCCATCAATAGTGTAAGCAGCATCGGTAAGTTCGCCGATGCTTATCAATCCGTTAAGTTCCTGGCCAACCATAATCGGATCAGAAAACTGAACCGCAACGTATTGATCATTCTCCTGAACAGCCTTAATGTCAAGCACCTTAAAGTCGCCTACGGCAGGCACATCAAAAGCCTGGTTGCCGGTTTTATCTACCTCAAGGCTGCTGCCATCCCATTTAACATCAACGGGTTTAAATATGCGGACCCGCTTAATTGAGGAAATAACAAATTTGTGTTTCTTTCTCACGTTATCGTGCTGCCAGCTTAGCTTAACCGGTTGTTCATAGCTGGCGCTTATAATCTTTTCAACGCTGGCGGCATCTTCATAATCGGCAGTTTGTATTGTGCCGGTCAGCTTCATCTCGTCTGACGAACGGTTTGTAGCGCTTGTTAAACCAAAGAACGACACGCTGAAGTCCGGCTTGATCGTTTGAAAATCAAATTTGAAGTGTTCGTACTCACCGTCAACCTTTATCAGCTTGCCCAGTTCAAAATCTACATCATATTTTTTATCAGCATCCAGCTTGCCGTCGGGTTTAAACTCGATGGTACGTTCATCTATCCAGTAAGCCTTTCCTTTTACAGAAGGAGATAGGTCGAACAATTTGCTGTTAACTTCCTCGCCCTGGGCGTGCGTCACCTGAACCTCGCCGGCCAGCTTTACCCTGATGGCGCCCTGGCGGGAAATAACACCGGTCGTGTAAGATTCGATATAGCGGCTAAATTCCGTTGAAGGCGTGCTTCGGTGATTGCTTCTTGCAAAGTAGATAACGGCTGCAATAAGTATCAGTGATACGGCTAAGGTTACCTGGCCTCTTCTTGAATAGAAAAGGCGATAGATGTAATTCATGGGTAGGTTAAATTTGCCTATGAATTTAGGTAATAATAGTTTGATTATTTATGTAAAACAGGTAAATATTTTTCTACTTAGGCAATAATATATGTACGTAATTGCAAGTTGTTGTCGGCCTGTTTATTAAGCTACGACAGGAAGTTCGATAGTAAAAATGCTGCCCTTACCCTCAATACTTTTAACATTAATTTTGCCCTGGTGGCTCTCCACTATTTGCTTAACAATGCTAAGTCCGATACCTGTGGACTGCTCACCGCGCAGACCTGTTCGGCCAGCACCCGAAAAACGTTCAAACAAGCGTGGTAGCATTTCTTTAGGAATTCCCATGCCGTGATCTGTTACGCGGATCACTACGCGATTCTTAATTACGTTCAATGCCAACTCAACAGAATCGTTTTCTTTAGAAAATTTAAGCGCATTACTAATCAGGTTGTCAATCACCCTCGGGAACTTCTCATGGTTGATCTTTGCAAATACTTCCGGGGCTTCACTTTTAAATACCACCGTATCTTTACCGCCCAGCTGTACCTTCCATCCGTTGGCTATATTCTTTAAGAACGCGTTCATGTCGGTTCGTTTGGTGTCCAGGCCCGCGTTCTCATTTTTAGCAGCTTCCAACAAGTCGTCTATAATGGTGCGCGCTTTAACGCACGACTGGCGCATAAGGGTGAGATTCTCCTGTGTTTCCTCGTCTATATCCTCCATTTCCATCACCATCGCTAGCGACTCAACAGCTGCAATAGGGTTGCGCAGATCATGAGCTACCATGCCCAAAACCTCGTTCTTAAACTGGTTGGCCTTTTCAATTTCGGCGGTTTTTTCCCGGATTTCTACTATCTGTCCGTAATAGCTGGCTTTATACGAAAAAAAGTATCTTGATGTGAGATAAAAGCCTGAAAGCAAAATAGCCGAGATCATTTGGTTGTAGGTCATTTCCGTTGCGCCGGCACCGGCGTGAAACAGTAAGATGGTGAACATCAACTCCACGCTAACAAGCAGTAATATGGTCTCGTAATATTCAAATACAAACAGCACACTTACCATACTCAACGCCACGAGGTAGAGGGTGAGCGCATTGCTGGGGTCACCGGTAGTTATAAAGCTGCTGTACATACCACACATAATAATGTACAACGAGAATACAAATACCAGCAATGCCATTGCTGTTGTGCCCCGCTTGGTAGCCTTAAAGCTTTCTATAGCTAGATAGCTCAGCAAGTAAAATATAGGGGTTACAATTATAAATATCCAATTGGTGGAGCTAAACTCCGGGAAGTTTTCGGCTTTGGTAAGGCTCTCCGGAAAAACATGGTACAGGATGCGGATAACCGCATTAAGCGCAAAAAATACCAGGCTGGCGGTACGTACGCTTAACAAATTACGGTAAGTGTAATAATTGCGGTAAGCAAATACATACTTGCCGGGCAATCTCGAAAAATAGTGCGTATCCAAAGTTTAGATGAATTAGTAAGGGTTCACCAAAAATAATATATCAATAGCAAATAAACTAACGTGCTATCCTGCTGTTAAGGCATGTTTTTTCCAGATCAGCCGACAAATTGACTGTAAAGCAGTTGGCTAAATGTCAAAACTTCTGAATGTAGCATATGGCAGAGCATTTGTTAACAACTTAGTACTATGAATTTTAACAACTACACCATAAAAGCACAGGAAGCCGTGCAAAAGGCTTCTGAAATTGCCACAGGCAATCAGCAGCAGGCTATTGAGCCCGCTCACTTGCTGAAAGGCTTATTGTTGGTTGATGAGAACGTAATAAGCTACCTGTTAAAAAAACTAAACGTAAATATCAACCGCCTTAACGATACGCTGGACACCCAGATAGCATCGTACCCTAAAGTAAGCGGCAGCAACATATATTTATCCTCAGCTACTAACTCATCGCTGCAGAAAGCACAATCATATCTAAAGGAATTTAAAGATGAGTTTGTATCTGTCGAACATATCCTGCTGGGCGTTTTATCGTCTGGCGATAAAACAGCTTCCGCTTTGAAAGACGCGGGTGTGAACGAGAAAGACCTCAAAAAGGCTATTGTTGAACTACGCGGTGACAACAAAGTTACCGACCAAAACGCCGAAGCTACTTACAACGCGCTTAACAAATATGCCCGCGACCTTAACGACTATGCAGCTTCGGGTAAGCTTGACCCGGTTATCGGCCGTGATGAGGAGATCCGCAGGGTAATACAAATATTATCCCGTCGTACCAAGAACAACCCTATTTTAGTTGGTGAGCCTGGCGTGGGTAAAACCGCCATTGCTGAGGGTATTGCCTTTCGTATTATCAAAGGTGATGTACCCGAGAGTTTAAAGACAAAAACCGTGTACTCGCTGGACATGGGCGCCTTGGTTGCGGGCGCCAAATACAAGGGCGAATTTGAAGAACGGTTAAAGGCCGTGATTAAAGAAGTTATCCAGAGCGATGGCGAAATAGTGTTGTTTATTGACGAGATACACACCCTGGTTGGTGCAGGCGGGGGCGAAGGCGCCATGGATGCTGCCAACATTCTGAAGCCTGCACTTGCACGTGGCGAGTTAAGGGCCATTGGTGCCACCACACTTAACGAGTACCAGAAATATATTGAGAAAGACAAAGCGCTAGAACGCCGTTTCCAGAAGGTTATGGTGGACGAGCCGGACACTGCCGACGCAATTTCCATCCTGAGGGGATTAAAAGAACGTTACGAAGCACACCATAAGGTGCGCATTAAAGACGAGGCGATTATTGCCTCAGTTGAAATGTCGCAGCGCTACATATCTGACAGGTTTCTACCTGATAAAGCTATCGACCTCATGGACGAGGCTGCTTCAAAGCTTCGTTTGGAGATGGATTCGGTACCTGAGGCTGTTGACGAACTGGAACGTCGCATCATGCAACTGGAGATTGAGCGGGAAGCTATCAAACGCGAGAAAGATGACCGCAAGGTTGAGGAGCTCAGCAAAGAAATAGCTAATCTGTCTTCGGAGCGTGATTCCCTCCGCGCCAAATGGCAGGGTGAAAAAGACCTGGTGGATGGGATTAACCAAAAGGTTGAACAAATAGAAAATTACAAGCTGGAGGCAGACCAGGCGGAACGTGCAGGTGATTACGGTAAAGTGGCCGAATTGCGATATGGTAAAATCCGCGAAGCACAGGCTGAGGTAGACCAACTTAAGGCTGCTTTAGAAGCCAATAAAGACGACAACCGGATGCTGAAGGAAGAGGTTACTGCCGACGATATAGCTGGCGTGGTAAGCCGCTGGACTGGTATACCGGTAAGCAAAATGATCCAGAGTGAACGCGAGAAATTGCTTAACCTGGAAGAGGAATTGCACAAACGTGTCGCTGGGCAGCAGGAAGCGATAGAAGCCATAAGCGACGCTATACGCCGCAGCAGGGCAGGGTTGCAGGATAAACGCAAACCAATAGGTTCGTTCATCTTCCTGGGTACTACCGGTGTTGGTAAAACCGAGCTGGCTAAAGCGCTTGCCGAGTACCTGTTTAATGATGAGAACTCGATGGTGCGTATAGACATGAGCGAGTACCAGGAACGCCACGCCGTGTCACGCCTGATAGGAGCGCCTCCGGGCTATGTGGGGTATGATGAAGGCGGCCAGTTAACCGAAGCCGTTCGCCGCAAGCCATATAGCGTGGTACTGCTTGACGAGATTGAAAAAGCACATCCTGATGTATTTAACATATTGCTGCAGGTACTGGATGATGGCCATTTGACCGATAACAAGGGCCGGGTGGTGAATTTTAAGAATACCATCATCATCATGACCTCTAACATCGGCTCTAACCTCATTCAGGATAACTTCCAGAACTTTGAGGACAGCGACAAAGAGCAGGTGATAGCAAAGACCAAAAACGAACTGTTTAACCTGTTGAGGCAAACCATCAGGCCGGAGTTCCTGAACAGGATAGACGAGATCATCATGTTCACGCCGCTGAGCCGAGACGAGATCACCGATATCGTCAGGTTGCAGTTCGCTCAGTTGCAGCATACACTGGCCGACCTGGGCATCACTATTGAAGCGACAGAAGAAGCTTTGGACTGGCTGGCGCAGTTGGGTTATGACCCGCAGTTCGGTGCAAGGCCGTTAAAACGGGTGATACAGAAAAAGATAATGAACGAACTGTCGAAACAGATACTGGCCGGTAAGGTAGATCGCGACAGTAAGATAAAACTGGATATGTTTGACAACAACTTTGTGTTCCTGAACGCGTGAGTGTAATTTGTGATGATTGAGTTGTGGTTGATGAGTGACGAACCAAAGCTTCAGATACAATTCAGAACGGAAGAGCTGCCTTAGGGCGGCTCTTTTTGTTTAGGGGTATTTCTGTACAGCTACCGGGTGTTTTTACCCAATTTAACTTAATTAACAATTAGATAATACGTTTTGTATAACTAATTGAAACCTAATATACAGCTTTGAACGTATAATTAACAACACTTAACTACCACTTACAATCCATTATGAAATTCTTCTTTACAATGAGGTTGCCGCTGGTTTCATTAGCGGTAACGGCACTGCTGGCCACAGGCTGCCAAAAGAACGACAGTTTAAAGCTGCCGGAAACCAAAACAGAAGCAACAACCACCTTAGCAACGCAGGCTGTAACGCTTACGCAAGGTTTTGAGGTTGGTTCAACCAGCCCCAAAACCGCTTATGACGTGTCGCCAACAGGATCCTCCAGTGGCGATAATGTAACGCTGTCCGGCAACAGCTGGAACCTTTACGACGCCTTGATCGGCAACCTGTCGGGCGATAAAAAAGCAGGTTCATGGTCGGCCAGGATCCGTAACACAGGTAAAATTACCATGCTGTACAATCTTACCACTGGCATAAGCAGTGTTACCGTAAAGCACGCTACTTATACAGGAGATGCTGCCAGCACCTGGGGCTTGTTCTACTCTACAAACAGCGGCAGCAGCTGGACACAGGCTGGCGGTAATGTAACCTCGGGTTCAACCTTGGCAACCCAAACCTTCACCTTTACAGTATCTGGTACGGTAAGGCTGGAGATCCGCAAGTTGGATGGTGGCAGTAACCGCATTAATATCGATGACATAACTGTTAACGATAACGCAGGCGGCGGTAATCCCGGAGGTGGCGGAACGGTAATCACGGGTAAAAAATTCCTGTTCGACGCAAGTCACCTGGAAAACGCGGGCAGCGCCGACTGGCAGATAGATGCAGACGGTACTGAAAACGTTGCATCTTACACAGGCGGTACAACCGTGGAGACTAAAGCACAACGTTACCCAACACCATCATACACCGGCATTACATCAACTACTGCCGAGACTTACTGGAAAGGTGCCATGTCTGCCTGGGCGGTAGAACTGGTTAAAAAGGGCGAATTGGTAGAATCTTTACCTGTTGGCACAGCCATCACTTACGGCAATTCTAGCAATCCACAGGACTTGAGCAATTACGACGTGTTTGTTGTGATAGAACCTAACCGCCTGTTTACCGCCGCAGAAAAAACTGCTATTATGAATTATGTAAATGCAGGTGGTGGCCTGGTAATGGTAGCCGACCATACAGCAGCAACAACAGCGGGTACCGATGCTAATGGCTACAACCCATCAGACCGTGATGGTGACGGCTACGACTCACCACGTGTGTGGAACGACCTGATGACCAACAATGGTATCAACAATAACAACCCTTTTGGTTTTACCGTGAACTATGTAGACATCAGCGAAGGCCCGTCTACTAATGTATATACCGGCACTAATGCCAATGCAGCTATTGTACTTAACGGCGCTGCGGGCAACGCATCTAAACTGGCTTTCTACAATGGATCGGTTGCTACGCTTTCGCCTTCTACAAACTCCAGCGTGCAAGGCTTGTTCTGGCGCAATAGTGTAACAAACGGCGGTAACAGTGGTGTAATGGCATTGCTTGCCACTTATGGCACCGGCCGTATATTCTTCATCGGCGACAGTTCACCATCAGACGATGGTACTGGTGATACTGCCGACAACCTTTTTAACGGCTGGAGCGGTGATGCTCCGTCTGGCTACACATCGCACCCTGCGCTGCACCTCAATGCTTCGCTTTGGGCAGCAAAAGCACAATAGCACTTCTAAGATCAGTTTTGTTTATAGTTAGCAGCGGCGGTCCTTTCGGACCGCCGTTTGCTTTTTAGGTGAATTAACTTGATTAAAAGGCATGGAAACTGGCAAAATTTTGTTATTTTGTAGCTAAGGCAAAACATCATCTTATGGGCATCAACGAAATTCTGAGTATTACCATAGTGCTGGCAGCACTGTTTGCTTACATCAATCATCGCTTTATAAAGTGGCCGCCCACTATAGGCATCATGATTTTGTCGCTGGTAACGTCTTTGCTGTTAGCTTTATTGGGCAGCTCTCAATCACTGCTGTCGTCCAAAGCTGTAGAACTGGTGTCTTCAATAGATTTCAGGGATGTGCTGCTTAACTTTATGCTGAGCTTTCTGCTGTTTGCAGGCGCTATACATATAGATGCCGCTAAGCTCAGGCAGGAGCAACTGCCCGTAATTGTGTTGGCCACGGTAGGGATACTTATTTCTACGTTCGTTGTAGGCGGTTTAACCTGGCTGCTGTTTGGCGTATTTGGGCTGGCAGTGCCTTTTATTTACTGCCTGCTTTTTGGTTCGCTTATCTCAGCTACAGATCCAATAGCAGTGCTGGCACTGCTTAAAAGGGCAGGCATACCCTCGTCTTTGGAACTTAAAATATCCGGCGAATCCCTTTTTAACGATGGGGTAGCTGTAGTAGTCTTCATCACCATTGCTGAGGTAGCTAATTCCGGTGGAGCCGACATTTCAATATTAAGTGTAGGAAAGTTGTTTTTACAGGAAGCCGTTGGTGGATTGCTTTTCGGTGCAGTTTTAGGCTATGCCGGGTTCCTTGCACTGCGTTCTATAGACGATTATAAAGTAGAGGTGCTTATAACACTGGCTATTGTAATGGGCGGTTATTATGTCGCTGGCCACCTGCATGTGTCCGGACCATTGGCGATGGTTGTTGCGGGTATCATCACGGGCAATAAGGCCAGGCAGGACGGCATGTCTGATGTATCACGCGATTACTTAGGTAAGTTTTGGGAACTTATAGATGAGATACTTAACGCTATACTGTTCCTGCTGATGGGGTTGGAGGTGCTGATCATCAAGGTGGATACAACCATTATGATCATTGGAGCCATCTCTATACTTACCGCCCTTGTGGCTCGCTGGATATCAGTAGCCTTGCCGGTATTGTTCCTGCGGTATACCATTAAGTTCGAAAAGAACGCTATTGCCATACTTACCTGGGGTGGATTACGCGGCGGTATTTCCGTGGCGCTGGCACTATCCTTAAGCAGTACCATGTACCGCGACGAGTTTGTGCTCATCACTTACATGATAGTGGTATTCTCTATATTGGTGCAGGGTTTAACCATTGGCAAGGTAGCAACGAGGCTAAATCGGCCTGTTTAGCCTTATACATGCTAACAAGCGCTTTTACCGAAAACAAACGGCAGGATTTTTGAGTTATTCAGTTGATCATTTATCACAGCAACAAAACTACTACCAATGAAAAATTTTGAAACATTAGTTGACGCCACTAACGACCTGATGAAACGCGGTTATGAGGCCAACCTTAGCCTTGAAGGCGACACCATTGACGATAAATCCAAGGACATACATATGACTGCCGAAGACTTTGAAATAGACGAGTTCTATCGCTTCGAGGGACAAAGTAATCCTTCTGATATGTCTATAGTTTATGCAATTAGTTCAGCAAAATATAACTTAAAGGGTATATTGGTGAATGCCTACGGCGCTTACGCCAATGATAGCTCTTCAGCATTGCAGGCAAAGCTCCACCATGGTCAGGTAAGCGACCAACTGCATGGCAGTGACAGGCCGAGCGAATAATAGCAACAATTTAAAGGTATAAAGGCCGGGGTTCGAAAGCTCACACAAGGGTAACTTCCTTGTTTTCGAATCCTGGCCTTTGTTGTTTATTATAAAGTAAGAAGTTACTTCCCCCTGGTTAATAGCTAAAGCGTGTTATTATATTTTGCGCGGTAGGCAAGGGGCGCCATCCCGGTAATTTTCCTGAACACCTCTCTAAAGGCTTTTACATCGTTGTAACCTACTTCGTACATAACTTCATTAACTGTTTTTCGGGTTGTTTCGAAAGCTTTTTTGGCAGTTTCTATCTTTACCCGCTGTGCATATTCAATAGGCGTGTTGCCCGTCGCTTTAATAAACCTGCGGTCAAAGTTTCTACGGCCAATTGCAAATTTAGATGACAGGTCTTCTATAAATATCTTAGTGTCAACATTACTCTCAATAAACTCCTGTGCCTGTTGCACAATTTCATCGCCATGCTGCTTTTGGCCGGAAAAAATGCTGAACACCGATTGGGTGTTTCTGTCAATCTCAATCTGCAAGTATTTGGAACAGTAAATAGCGGTCTCACGGTCATAGTACTTTTGAATCAAATAAATCAACAGGTTCAAAAACGAGTAAGCCCCGCCATTAGTGTAAATGCCGTTTTCATCGGTGATCAATTGGTTGGCCTGTAAATTCACGTTTGGGTACAACTGCCTGAACTTGTCTGCGTGTGTCCAGTGTGTAGAGCAATTTTTTCCATCCAGGATGCCGGTAGCGGCCAATATAAAGGCGCCTGAACACATACTTGCAATATCGGCGCCTGCCTTGTGCTGCTTTGCTATCCAGTCTGTCATAACAGCATTGTCCTCAGTATCTTTCGGGGGCAAGGCAGACGGTATAATAATGAGCTTTGTCTTACGGATTTCAGCTATATGGGCATCAGTTTTAATAGAGACTAGGTTTCTAACATACTCCTTTTTACCAGATGTGCCTGCCACCAGCAGTTGGTATTTAGGGATACGGCCCTGGCTTGTCCAAAAGCGCTCTGCCTGCGAAAACATTTCTACAGTACCTAGTACGCAGGCTACTGTACTTAACAGGCACAACTCTTCCGGGTATAATACAGTAATTTGCTCCATAAGCTTTTTTAACAAAGCTAGGGTAAAGTAATGTCCAAAACAACCCATCATAAAGTCTTAATAGCACCCTTCCTGAGTGTAGTATTGACCATAGCTTTGTTTAAACGAAAGCAAAACTTATGGTTAATGAAAGTTACTCCGTTACTTACCTGACGGATAAATCCCCGACGGAAGTGTTTACCCTACTGGTTAATGTAAGTGGTTGGTGGTCGGGTATATATGGCGAAACAATCGAAGGCAGCTCAGAAAAAGTGGGTGATGAATTCAGTTTAAGGCTGGCGACGGGGTACACTATTCCAGGCAAAAGTTGGTAGAACTAGTACCTGTGAGCAGAATAACCTGGGAAGTGACAGAAAGCCGGCTCACTTTTGTAGAGCAGGAGAGTGAATGGACAGGAACCAAAATTTGCTTTGAGATATCTGAACAGGGAAACAAGTCGGTTGTGAAGTTTACTCATCTGGGCCTTATTCCTGCGGTACAGTGCTATAATGAATGTTCCAGAGGTTGGCGGCAATACTTAGATAACTTATTGAGCAGGGAAATAACACCGGCTTAATACAGTTGCTTAACCATACAACCTCATTCTATTGACATGACAGATTACGAGAAATTCAATCAATTACATAGCCAGGAAAGGCCATTTCTGCTAGCAAATGCATGGAACGTGAAAAGTGCCCAATTGATGCAAAAGGCCGGCTTTTTGGCAATAGGTACGTCGAGCGGGGCTATAGCAGATTCGTTGGGATATGCCGATGGTGAGAAGATCCCGTTTAGCGAGCTGTTGTACATTGTGCAAAGAATAAGATCATCAGTAGATGTTCCGCTATCCGTAGACTTTGAAAGGGGCTACAGCAGCGATCAGGCGGTTATAAATGATCATATTCAGCGGCTGCTTGATATTGGTGTGGCGGGTATAAATTTAGAGGATGCCGAAGGAGAGGCTGTTTATCAAAAAAAGTTAAGCGGTATAAAAAGCTATCTCATAAAAACCAATCAGCAGCTTTTTATCAACGCCCGTACTGACGTATTCCTGCAAAAATTACCGCAGCCATTGCAAACGGTTATCAACCGGGCTAAAACTTACCATTCCGAGGGTGCCAATGGTCTTTTTGTTACAGGTGTAACAGATGCAGCAATAATAAAAGAGATTACAGCGGCTGTACAACTGCCGGTAAATGTAGTAGGTAACGCAAACCTGTCTTCAGTTAAACTGATGGCAGATGCAGGCGTTAAAAGAATTAGCATGGCTGTACATGCTTACCGCGCAACTTATAACAACCTGGAGCAACTAACTAAAAGCGTTGTAGCTTCACAATCGTTAACACCTTTGTTTTAAATCACATCTAACTAGTCTCTTAATATCAACTTCATCACATGAAACAATTACTATCCTGCACGCTGATGGCATTGCTCAGCACTTTTTTTTTCCAAAGCAATGCACAGCAAAAGAAAACAACAAAAAATAATGCTATGAACATCTCAAATACAACAACAGCAAAGGAGCTAACTCAAGTAGAAAGGGAATACGCGCTGGAATTTATTAAGAAAACAGAGGCGGACGTTTTTAACGCCGCGAAAGACCTGACCGAAGCGCAACTTACATTTAAACCTGCACCTGACAAGTGGAGTGTAGAAGATTGCCTTAAACACATTGCAGCAGCGGAGAGTAATCTTTGGGCTATGGTAGATGCATCTTTAAAGCAGCAGGCTAACCCTGAACAAAGAACAGGTATAAAGTTTACTGATGAGGAATTGATAAAAGCCGTAGAAAACCGTTCGCAAAAATCAAAAACTTTCGCTGCCTTGGAGCCGGCAAATTCTCCAGACCGTTCAGCTGCAGAAGCACTTGCCTCTTTTAAAAAGAATAGGGAAAAGTTGATAGCTTTTGTTGAAAGCACACACGAAGACCTGCGCAACCATGTGTCCGTATTACCTATTGGTACGTATGATGCATATCAGTTTATCCTGCTTATTGCGGCACATACCAACCGGCATACACAGCAAATTAATGAAGTGAAAAATGACGCTGGCTTTCCGCGTAAATAACTGAGTTTATTAAAGGTTTCTTGCTTAACGCCTTAACAGGACTTGAAATTTCTCCAGTTTAGCAAGTAGCTTTTTACCCCTGGCCTGCATAGCAGCTGTGCCGGTACGCATCATAAATTTTACCTGATTCTCCAGCTCGTTTTTAATCCAATTAAAGCGGGGGATAAGATTAAACAGCGTATCGGCTGCACATACCTGTACGGCAACTTTTGTTTCCGGGTCTATCATCCAGTCGAAGCAGGTCTCTACAAGGCTCTCCAGGTCGGCTCCGGCAATGGTTTCACGCACGTTAAGCGGGGCTTTTGCATCAGTGAGATGCATCATCACACGGGCGTAATGCCGTTTGCAGCTGGCGTTGGTAACCTGCGGCATGCGCTGCATGAGGTAAGTTATAGTGGTTGTATATAGTTCGGGGTTGGCCAGTATGGCGGTGTCCAGGAGCCAAGCTGCACGAAAACCCGTCTGCTGGTCTGGGTGAAAGGTAAGGTCGACCAAACGGTTAAGGTTAAAGTGTTCTTTAAGCAGTTGTGCAGCTAATTGTTTTACAAAGCCCTTAGTATGATTCTCGTTTAGTTGTTTGATGATGGTTTCTTCGGTAAGCATCATCAATAAAAATATGAAAACTTGCTGATTAAGGTTTCGGAAATTGAAGAAATAGCAGTCAGCATAAACTCCAAAAGAAGTGTCCCAAACGCCCTCCAAGAAGTGTCCCGGAGCTTTTCTTCTGAAAAATGTAAATAATTTATAATAGGCTTTATTTCAATTATTTACAATTAATTACTTAAAGTATTTGTACTGTCCCGGTGTGTCCCGCTCTTATATGTTAATTAATTGTTATACAGATAATTAGTCGTTTTGGGTGTCCCGGGTGTCCCGCTTTACGAGCGGGAAACCCGGACGTTAATTATATGAAGTAATAGCTTTGTCTGATACGATCTGGATATCGTAAATACGTTTCATAGCATCATAGGGAACAGCGTCGTTCACCATAATGTAGATACTACCCAGGTCTTTAACGGTAAATGCCTGCACATCTGCTGTAGTTACGCTTTTGTTAAGGTAGTCGGCTATAGAGTTGTATATAAGATTGTATTGCTGAAGTTCGTTGGTTTCTATGTCCATAAACATGCGCTTGCCGTCGGTACGGAGGTTTACATTGTTGTAAGTGCCGCCGGGTAAAGCCAGGGTGTATTTGCGGGTGTTCTTTTTCAGGTTCTTTTCGGCCAGCATATAGCCTTTGGAAACGAAAAAGGTGTCCGCCTTAGTAATGTTGTTGCGCAGCAGGTAGCCGAGGTCGTCGTAAGATACCAGTTTGCTTTGGCCAAAAACCGCAACTGCAGTAAAGAACAAGGCAGCGGTAAGGAGTAGTTTTCTCATCAAAGTTTCATATTAAAATTTCCAGCATCAAAGTAATGGTTTTTACCTATGCATTTTAAGCTAAATTCTCCAAAAAAGCTACCTTAGCATAATTATTACATTATCATGCCTACTATAAAACTAGCCCGCGTAAGCGGAGAATACGGCTTTGAAGCCCACGACGATTATGGCCACACCGTAAGGATGGACAGCAGTGCAGAAAGCGGAGGCGCAAACTTTGGTGTACGCCCTATGCAAATGTTGCTGATGGGCCTCGGAGGCTGCTCGGCTATTGATGTTATCGCCATACTGCGCAAGCAACGCCAGGATGTAGTTGATTATGAAATGGTGATCAGCGGCGAGCGTGAGCCTAATAAAGAGCCCTCGCTATGGCAAACCATCAACCTGGAGTTCCACCTCTACGGCAAAGTAGATGAGGAAAAAGCTAAAAAGGCTGTTGAACTATCCCTTGGTAAATATTGTTCGGTAGCGGCTACTCTTTACAAAGCCGAGGCTGATATAAAATGGCAGGTGTTTATCCACCCGGCTAAATAATAAATACACTACTACAAAGATTACAAATGTCAAAGGAACTAGACCCTATAACCCAGGCTGTGCGCATCCGTGCGCCAAAAACGCTTCAAAACGAACATTCATCTCCACTATATCTTACCAGCAGCTTTACTTTTGACGAGGCTGAAACCATGCGCGCTGCATTTGCTGACGAGAACGATGAGAACATTTACAGCCGTTTCAGCAACCCTACTGTTGATGAATTTGTAGCCAAGATGTGTGCTCTGGAAGGCTGCGAGGATGGCTTTGCTACTTCTACAGGTATGAGCGCTATCTTCTCTACTTTTATGGGTCTGCTTAAAAGCGGCGATCACTTGCTGTGCTGCAGCTCGGTATTTGGCAGCACCTTTACTATTGTAAACAAATATTTGCCAAGATGGGGTATAACCTGTACGCTTATACCTGCTAACGACAAGGAAGCATGGGAAGCCGCAGTACAGCCGAACACGAAAATGCTTTACCTGGAAACCCCAACCAACCCCCAGTTGGAAGTAATAGACCTGGAATGGGCCGGACAATTCTCAAAAAAACATAATCTTATCTTCAATGTGGATAATTGCTTTGCTACACCATTACTACAAAGACCAGTAGATTTTGGCGCCGATTTAATTGTTCACTCCGCCACAAAATGGATTGATGGTCAGGGTAGGGTGTTGGGCGGTGTGATTACTGGCCGCAAGGATCTGATTCACGAGATATACCTTTTCTGTAGGAATACTGGTCCGGCAATGTCGCCGTTCAATGCCTGGGTGCTTAGCAAAAGCCTGGAGACCCTTGATGTGCGGCTGCAGCGCCATTGTGAGAACGCGCTTAAGATAGCAGAAGTGCTGCAAAGAAACCCTAACGTGGCTTGGGTGAAGTATCCTTTCCTGCCTAACCACCCGCAGTATGAGATAGCTAAAAAGCAAATGAAAGCCGGCGGTGGTGTACTTTGTTTTGAGATCAAAGGCGGGGTAGAGGCGGGACGTAAGTTTTTAGATAGTCTGGAATTGCTTTCCGTAACTGCCAACCTGGGCGACAGTCGCAGTATTGCTTCGCACCCGGCAAGTACGACACACTCCAAGCTAACCGACCAGGAACGTGCATCGGTAGGTATCACTCCGGGTTTGATACGCATTTCAGCCGGATTGGAAAAAGTTGATGACGTATTGGCTGATATCACACAGGCGCTCGAAAAAAGCGCTGTTTAACATCTATAGAAGCAAGTAATTCGAACGTCACTCTGCACTTTAAAGGTGCCGGATCAAGTGATATTGGATTACTTGCATCTTACTACCACCGGCTTGTCGTTAACATAACTGTAAATTGCGGTGCAAACAACGTTGATTTCAGGCTATACTAGGTCGGAAATCAATGTTTTAAATAGAGTAGCAGTGATGGCGTAGGCCGATATTGTACTAAATTCTATTCATAAAGTAACCAGAGCTACCTCTAAAGCAATTTGAACTCTTCACTATAGTATACGATTGCTCTCAACCTTGTAACTAGCTGATGGATACACCTCTAGCTAATACTTTTAGTATCGGTACCCTTCTGTAACATTCCTGTTGTATTTCTTTAATACCTGTTGGCATCAATGTTGCCTAACCCGTTGTAAGCCGGCAAAAATTAAGCGGCTTGTATAAAACTCATTACTATGAAACCAACTTTAAAAAAAGCTTCTGTGCTGTTTACCTCCTTGCTGGTAGGCGGTAGATTATTAGCCCAAACCCCCGATTCTATCAGCACTAAGGACTACGTAAAACCATTCTCAGGCGGCGGCGCTTTCCGCACCTGGTCTATAGGTATTAATGGAGGTGTGTTAACTCCGTTCACCATCTTCGGCACAAATGGCCGTCAGGACTTCAGAACACCACAAGCAGAAATTGGCTACGGTGCTTACATCAAAAAGCAAATATTACCATCTTTTGCTATACAGGCAGATTACCTGGGTGGTAAAGTAAAAGGTAAAGATGCACAGCCTAACGTAAATGGTTACAACAGCTTCGAAACAAAAATGCACTGGTCAGCTGCATTAAGCGGTAACCTAACACTTGCCAACATCAACTGGCGTCATCAAAAAGGTGTTATACAGCCCTATGTCACCTTTGGTGGCGGTATAATGAGCTACAAACCCGTATTAACAACAACTGCAGGAACATCTACAGAATATAAAACTAACGGCAATATCGAAGAATTCTTCATTCCGCTTGGCGCAGGCTTGAAATTCAACCTTGGTTCTGGTGTTAACCTTGATCTGGGTTACCAGGTTAACTTTGTATCGTCTGATAACTTTGATGGTTACAATTACGGTTCAGGAAATGACCGGTTTTCTTACGCTCACATCGGTTTAGAATTTGCTCTTGGTAAAAGCTCCAAACCACAGTTAGCTACACACAACCCGGTATCAAGCATGCGTACCGAGTATATGTGGGAGAATATGAACACCAAAAATCAGCTACAGGCTCAAATAGATGAGCAGAAAGCAGCTAACGCGAAACTGCAAAGCGATTTGGCTACCACTAACGCTAATCTTGCTAAGTTTGCTGCAGACAGTGATGCTGACGGTGTACCGGATTTTTACGACAAATGCCCTAATACACCAGCTGGTACAAAGGTTGATGGTTCTGGCTGTCCGTTAGAAAAACGTGTTTTGGTGGTAACTGAAGAGGACAAACGTGTTGTTCGTGATGCAATTGCAAACCTTGAATTCGATACAGGTAAAGCGACTATCCGTGCTAAATCATACTCTAGCCTTGACCGTGTTGCTAACCTTTTGGTTGAAAAGAATTTCAGCCTGAAACTTGCCGGCCATACTGATAATGTAGGTTCAGATGCGCTTAACCTGAAATTATCTAAGGATCGTGCTGAGTCTATCAAATCTTACCTGGTAAGCAAAGGTGCTAACCCATCTCGTATAGAAGCGACAGGTTACGGTGAAAGCCAGCCAATAGCTACTAACGCAACAGCTGCAGGCCGTCAGGCTAACCGTAGGGTTGAGTTCACATTATATTAATAGTATTAGGAGATAGGTTAATCTCCAACATTGAATAGAAGAGGCCCGGTACATTACCGGGCCTCTTTATTTTAAGCCTATTAATAACTAAGAAGCTGGATTATTTTAGTTTTAGAACGAAAAAAAATCAATCAAACTACCAAAGTAAGCATCATTCCAGCCTTCAGCAATGTCGTTATAATCCGCATCCGGGATATTGGTGTGGCGTAATTCTACTGAAGATCCGTGCTTATCTGCATGGATTTTAATGGTAACTATGGATTCGTCCGACTGCCCATCGAAATACCATTGCTGCACAAGTTTTTTATTTTCCTCAAACTCCAGGTTTTTCCCAACTATACTGCCTTCCCACATAGAGAACTCTGAACCAGGGATTGTAGACATTTCCGCTTCTTCTCCTGTCCACAACTGGATGGTTATAGGATTAGTAAGTGCAAGGTAAAGCTCCTCAGGAGATGCCGGAATAACGTAATACTTTTTGAAATCTTTCACGAGGTGAAGTTAGTAATTCCCAATCGTTTCTCTTATCGTTTTACTTGTTAACGGTACCAATAGGCAACACTTCGCGTCCATATACTTCATTTAGCACGTTGGCTATGCCAGTGTATATGGCAGATGCTCCGCATAATATGCCTTCATAACCTGCAAAGTGTTTAACGTTCTCGCTACCTGTTGCGTCTCCTGCTACCAGTAAAAAGAAGAGAATTGTTAGTGATGCAAAAACAAATTGTAGCGCACGGTTCAATTTTAAGGTGCCAAAGAATAAGCAGAAAGTAAATACTCCCCAAATGCCCAGGTAGGCGCACATGGCACCTTCACTCGGTTTAGTTCCCCATCCAAGTTTGGGCATTACAATTAATCCTACAAGCGACAACCAAAAGAAACCGTAAGAAGTGAATGCCGTTAGCCCGAATGTGTTATTCTTTTTCGCCTCAATAACACCGGCAATAACCTGTGCCAATCCGCCATAAAAGATGCCCATTGCCAGTATCATCGTATTCATTTCGATGAAACCGGCATTATGTATGTTAAGCAGTACGGTGGTAAGCCCGAAAGCGCAAAGGCCCAGTGGCGCAGGATTGGCAATGCCATCCGTCACCACAACAGGAGTGGTTGATATCATGTGTTGAAGGGTTAATTGGTTTATGCAAGCTAATTATTTACAATTAAATAGCAACTAAATATAAACCGAAAATGACAAAGCACGTTAATACGTCATATGCAAAAGCTGGTACTAATTCGCCACGGCGAAAGTGTTTGGAATAAAGAGAACCGATTTACCGGCTGGGCCGACGTAGATCTGTCTGACGAAGGGTTGGAACAAGCAAGAAGGGCAGGACGGTTGCTTGCTAAGCACGGCTACACCTTTGATGAAGGCTTTACTTCGGTGTTAAAGCGTTCAATCAAAACCATGCACTTTGTGCTGGAAGAATTAGAACACTTGTGGATACCCGTACATAAATCCTGGCGCCTGAATGAACGTTTTTACGGCGCGCTGCAGGGATTAAACAAAGCTGAAACAGTTGCGCAATATGGCGAGGAGCAAGTGCACAAGTGGCGGCGCGATCCGCATGAGCATCCCCCTGCTATAACTGAACAGGACGATCGTTTCCCGGGACATTACCTTCGTTACAGCGACCTCACTTACCGTGAACTGCCGCTTACTGAAAATCTAAGTGAGACCATGACACGCGCCTTACCATTTTGGCACGAGCACATTGTGCCGGCTATAAGGGAGAATAAGAAAGTGATTATTTGTGCGCATGGCAACAGCCTGAGGGCATTAGTCCAGTACATAGAGAACCTGAGCGATGAGGAGGTGACTAAACTGGACATACCCACAGCAACGCCGTGGGTGTACGAGCTTGACGATCGCCTCAACAGCATCAGGCACTACTACCTGGAGTAACTACTCTCTGTTTAGCGCAAACCCCCAGTCTTTGCCTTTATTTACAGCGGGTACGCCCTTGTCCATCCAAACTGGCATTGGTGCGCCTTTTAGAAAGTGATCAAAGAATTGTGCTTCGCGAATGGTTATATCCATCCGATTCTGGCGCTTAACAAGGTTGTGTGCTTCGTCGTTATACTGGAGCAGCCAAACTGGTTTGCCCAGCCTTCTTAGAGCGGTAAACATTTCTATGCCCTGATACCAGGGTACAGCGCCGTCTGCATCGTTACTCATGACAACTACAGGTGTTTGTACTTTAGGGAACTGGAAAAGGGGAGAGTTCTCGATGTACAACTCCGGTTTTTCCCACAACGTTGCACCTATACGGCTTTGTGTTTTTTCGTACTGAAACTGTCTGTTAAGGCCGCTCTCCCAGCGAATGCCGCCGTAAGCAGATGTCATGTTGGCCACCGGAGCGCCGGCCCATGCGGCTGCGTACATGTTTGTTTGCGTTATCAGATAAGCAACCTGGTAACCACCCCAGCTTTGGCCTTGTATGCCTATATGCGCTCCGTCAACCCAGGGATTTTTCTTCAACACCTCGACTCCTGAGTTTACAAATTCTACTGCTGAAGCTCCGGGATGGCCATTTATATAGCTGATGTCTGGTGCAAATACTAAATAACCATTACTCACAAAGTAGGTGATGGGCAACCTTGACGGGGTTGGTGCCGGAGCCATGTAATTGTATAATCCCTCGCTTAGCTTTTCATAAAAGTAGGCGATCATCGGGTACTTTTTGTTAGGATCAAAGTTTTCAGGTTTATACAAAATGCCTTGAGATTTATAACCCTTTGGTGTTGTCCACTCCACCAATTCGGCTGTTCCCCAGATGTATTGCGCCTGTTGCGGATTTGTAGCACTGAGCTTTGTTTCTTTCTTAAGATCACCAGATACATACAAGTCAGGAGAGGTAGTGTAGCTGTATTTGGTGTAAATGTAAACATCGCTGTTCTTAGCTTTTTGCAAGCTGCTGTACCCCATTGGCGCCATCAGTACTTTTTGCGGATCACCAGGTTCATCTATTTGCTTATTGTAATAACCCCATTGCTTGTTCTTTTCGTTTTGTGCTATAAGCCACATCTTCTTTTTAGACGGAATAAACTTTTCGTCGTTGTCTCCGGCCACGTATCTTAATTCTAACTTGTTTCTGCGTCCAAGACCGTTGGTCAGGTTGATGGCTTTTCTGGTTGCCGGGTCAATGCTCCATATATCGTATCGGTCGTATATAAGCACCCGCTTGTCGTCCTGTTCCCATCCAGCTATGCCGTAAGGTGAAGGATCATCCGGTACGTCGTTATCCTCATTTCCCATTTTAGCACCTAAGCCAAGGGTTAGATTTGTTTTTTTGCCCGTAGCTATGCTGTAGCTGTGCCATTGCTGCTCTTTTGAGTCAAACCAAATGATGTAATTTCCCCTCGGCGATATACGGTAGTCAGCTTTAAGCCTGGTGTTGATGCGTGTGCGATGTCCTGTGCGTGTATTTATAAGATAAGCTTCCTGCACTCCGCCGCCTGCCCACTGTGTTTGTACGCGTGCACCGGTATCACTTAATCCTAAAACGTAATCAGCATCGCTGTTGTCAGATACCATAATATCGCGGATGTTCTCGTCGCCCAGTTGCACCAGCCTGTGTTGTTCTGTAGGGCGGATAACGGCAAGGTAGCTGCGTTTCAAATCTCGCTGAAGGTTCTTTAATTGCTGAGGCTGCAGGTAGTCGTCCTTATAGTTCCAGATGTCTAAACGCGCAACTTCGAAATCGACTATGGTAGTGTCTGCCGGTTTTGGTATGGGGGCAGTACCAAAGAACAGATTTTCTCCTGTTTTACTAAAATAAACCCTCCCGTCGCCACTTACCGCCCATTTAGGCGTCATGCCGTTGGATTTTTCTGCGGCTATTACATTAGCACTATCTTTTCCTAAAGTGTAATAGTATAGTTTAAATGGTTTTACTAAGGCTTTCTCCGGATTTTTTTCAGCGGTAAACGCCAGTTGTTTCCCGGCATCATCAAAAGTTATGTTGCGGTAATTACCACGGCCGGTACTTACCAGCCGTAAAGTGTCCCTTTCTATATCGTACAGGAAAAGCCCGGACGTGACATTTTTGGATTTTTTTGGAGCTGTTACTGAATAAGCCAGCAGTTTGCCATTTTTGCTCAATACATAATCGGTTACGTATTTAAAAGTCCTCGACTTGCCGTTGTGCAGTTGCCTTACAGTAAGTTCGGCACCATCGCGGGTGGGCGGGGCTATAGTTGTTGCTACTGACTTTTTAGATGTGTCGCTTACTTCGGGTTTCTTCATGGTATCAGCAGGAGCGAGGTAGGCCACCACTGATGCTCTATCTGCTATCTTAAATGATCGTATTGCAGGGATCTTTTCTACAGTGTTTTTGCCTAATAAAATTAACGCAAGTGTATCTTTGGGGAACTCTGCCGGCTTTTTCTTCTTGATCCTAGCCTGCCTAACATCCTTGTAAAATGGGCGGATCATGGCCAAGGCATACCTGGAGTCGGATGTAAAACGTGCGGTATCTGCCCGGGGTATGTGAAAGGGTTTACTATTCTTTATGTCAGTTAAAACTAGGTCCGCATCGCCCTGTTGCGGTTTTACCACGTACATAACCTTTTTTCCATCATTGCTGATGCGTTCGTTCGCTATGCTCTGCCAGCTATCGTAAACGGAGTGGTCGAGCGGCTTTTTAGCTATTTTTTGTGCAGAAGCATTCAGGGAAAACAGTGCTATTACGGGAAGTAGAAATTTTTTCATAAACAGGCGGTAATCCCTAAATATGCTAAATTTCGCATCACCAATAAACATTGCGATGAAAAAGTTACACCAACAGTACTTAGTGCCGGGCTCTTTTCTTTAGTACACCACCAGCGGCTTCTTTTATAGTGCTGGTAAACACAAATGCTTTGGGGTCTATATCATGTACCAGGTTACGCAGCCTGCGTACTTCTAAACGGGTAATTACAGTAAATACGATATCTACCGGTTGGCTTACATCAAAACTTTCTTTAAGGAAACCACGCTCTCCTTTGTAAACAGTTATGCCACGGCCAAGTTCTTTTACTAAACGTTCTTTAATCAACTGATTTTCGCCGGAAATAATGGTAACGCCGGTATATTCCTCTAGGCCTTCAATAACAAAGCTTATAGTTTTTGAGGCCGCATAATAGGTGATGATAGAATACAGCGCTGTAGGCAATCCCAGATCAAATGCAGCAATGAGAAATATAATGATGTTTATTCCCAAAATGATCTCACTAATAGTAAAGCTGATGCGTTTTCCAGTGTAAAGCGCCAGCACCTCTATACCGTCCAAAGCGCAGCCACCTCGTATAGCAAGCCCAACACCTATGCCCATAAACACACCGCCGAAAATAGAGACGAGTAATTTGTCGGTAGTAATACGATCGGGATACGGCAGAAATTGCAGGCACAACCCTAGCAATATCACTGCAGCAAGGGTCTTGTAAGCAAAGCGGCGGTTCACCTGAAAAGCCCCCATGATTATGAACGGGATATTTGCGAGTACGATGATCCACCCAATGTTAAAATGGTATAGTTCGTGAATAAGGAGCGAAATACCGGTTACTCCACCATCAAAAAAGGAATTAGGTATCAGAAAGCTTTTTAGCGCGAAACCGCAAAAAAGTATTCCCATTAATGTGTATCCCCAATCTCTTACCCAGTGTGGTATAGCTAAGTCTTTCATTTAATAACCTGATTGTCAATGTTGACGGTGTAGATACCAGTAACAACTTATTGTCGGCTAAATATATTAAATGTTTACTGCTTTGCAGGGCTAAGTTGCCAGATAAAGTCCTTAACAAGTTTGACGCCGCTAAGCTTGAATATGCTATTTGATTATTCACACTAATTTAGTTACTTAACCAATTAATTGACCGATCGTTGCTATTCTGATTGGCATCAATTTACCCTGATACCCTACACATGGAAATATTTTTATACATCGCTTCTTTTTTACTGATAAGGCGACTGCTCAGTTCAACCAAGTTCACACCGCTTGGCCCCAAATGGAAGCTGGTACTTAATACTGCCAGCGTTGGTGTTTGGGTAGTGTATGTTGTTGCATCGGATCAGTTTGAAGATACCTACGATCTGTTCTTAGGCGCGTTTGTGCTGCTGGGGATTGTCTATTATTTTCTAAATCAGGAAGATTTTAAACCGATGCATTCCTTTATCAAGGTGCATTATCCTTTAGCAGCTATTACGATTGTAGTAGCACTTATAGACCTTATAGCCCCAAAGTTTGGTGGACGCTACAACAACTGGACTGGTACGGCTATACTGCTGGGTTTTGCCTGGATATTTGCCCGTTGGGCCAATTCCAGAAAGCAGGAGCAGGAAATGCGCATGGTAAGCATGCAAAACCTGGAACTGGACAGGCTTGTAGCCGAGCGTACAGCCGAGCTAACGAACCAGCGTAATGAGTTGCAGGATGCGCTTCAACAGCTTAAAACCACTCAACAGCAGCTTATCCAAAGCGAAAAGCTCGCTTCATTAGGCGAACTTACTGCTGGTATAGCGCATGAGATACAAAATCCTCTCAACTTTGTAAACAACTTTTCGGACGTAAGTATGGAACTTATAGACGAGATGGCCGAAGAACTTACTAAGGGCGACACTGAAGAGGCTATTGCGATAGCGACTGATATCAAGCAAAATCTGGAGAAAATACGCCATCATGGCAAACGCGCTGATGGTATTGTAAAAGGTATGCTACAGCACAGTCGTGCAAGCAGCAACACAAAAGAAGCTACTAATGTAAATACCCTTGCCGACGAATACCTGCGCCTGGCATATCATGGGCTGCGTGCAAAGGATAAAAGCTTTAACTCCGAGCTAGTCACCAACTTTGCCCCAACGCTGCCACTTGTAAACATAGTTCCGCAGGATGTAGGCAGGGTTTTGTTAAACCTTTTTAACAACGCATTTTACGCCGTTCAGCAAAAACAAAAGCTCGGCTTGGAAGGATTTAAACCAATAGTAGAGTTGACGACAGGTGTATCGCATTCAGGTGGCCATTCCTCCATAATTATTACGGTTAAGGATAATGGTACAGGCATTCCCGAGGATATCAAGGACAAGATTTTACAGCCTTTTTTCACCACAAAACCTACCGGTGAAGGCACAGGGCTTGGTTTATCGCTTAGTTATGATATAATAGTGAAGGCACATGGTGGTACAATAGATATCGACAGTAAAGAAGGCAAGTGGACAAAGTTCACCATCACACTGCCAATAGAAACCAAACAACAATAGAATGAAAAGATTTGGTTACCTGTTGATGTCTATGTTCTTATTGTGTCGCGTCGCAGCAGGGCAAGATGCCGGCTTTCCATCAGCTTTTCATATCAAGGCAGATACGGGCACTTACGTGAAAGTACCGGCAAGCAGCTGGCAGTATTTAACGGAACGTGAAGGTGAGGTGCTTCAATTCCCAGCCGTAAAAGGATTAGAAAGCCGTTTCAAGTATGTAAAAGAAGGTAAACGGCAGAACATAAAAGGTAATCTGGTCTATTGGTTAAGATTCGGCATAGTTAACGATCTGAGGTATCCTATTAAAATAACCCTTAAAGGACAGGCGAAAACATCAGAGATATTCGCAAAGTTGCCCGATGGCAAATGGCATCGCTATATAACGGGTATTAGTGTGCCCTGGAGTCTAAAAAGCGGTCTTAAACGAATTAACAACACTATTTACGTGATACCGCCTGGTGATAGTGTTACCTTTTACCGCCGGGATGAGCCACGTTCTAATGGCACGCCCAGTGCACTGTTCATTGGCTTTGCAGACAGGGTAGTTGCTGCTGAATACATCAATAATGATAAATTTCTATCCGATATCATAATCAATTCGTCAGTCTGCGGATTTTTACTGTTTGCCGCAATATTTAATTTCTTTTTCTACTATACCGTTCGTGAAAAAGTTTACCTCTACTATGCAGTCTTGCTAGTACTTGTAGCAATCTCAAGCATTTCCCGACCTTTGGAGCACCTGGCACTTCGCGAGTACCCTACCCTGAGCGACCGGGTCTCAGGTATTATTTTGGTGTTTGTTTTCTATCTCGGTTTTATTTTGAGTGGGATGTTCCTGCGCACGTCGGAAAATTATCCGAAGTGGAACAAAGTATTTATGCCGCTCTGCCATTGCTTTGCAGCAGTTGCTACCCTGAACTATTTACTGCTTAATGCATCTAATCTTGTTCGTGGTGTTCTGACTGTAACGCTGGCGTTGATCACTGCGGTTATAGCCGTGGGCATTGTAGTTACTATTGTTACCGACATTATCAAGCGCCGTGCTGCCACCAGGCTTTTTGTGCTTGCAGTATCACCATTCATCTTTTGTTTTATAATGGTAGTAGTGGTTGGCATTGTGCTTAACCAAAATACATCCGTTATGGAGTATTTCACCAACTTTTCTCTTTTATGGGCAGTAATTGCCTTGTCATGGTCGTTATTCGGTCGTTTTAAGGACATTGAACAACAGAATACCTTACAAATTCTGGAAAACGAACGAATTGCGAGGGAAGCAGAACAGCAGAAGGCAAAGCTGATTGCAGAACAAAATGAATGGTTGGAGAAAGAAGTTACCGAGCGTACCGCGGAACTAAACCAATCGCTTACCGAACTTAAGCAGACGCAATCGCAGTTGATACAATCCGAAAAAATGGCATCGCTGGGGGAACTTACCGCTGGCATAGCACATGAGATACAAAATCCGCTGAATTTTGTAAACAACTTCTCCGAAGTAAGTATTGAACTAATTGACGAAATGGAGATAGAACTTGCCAACGGAGACAAGGAAGAGGCAATTGCTATCGCCGGCGATGTGAAGCAAAATTTGGAGAAAATAAGACACCACGGCCAACGCGCCGATAGCATTGTTAAAGGCATGCTTCAGCACAGCCGGGCTACGTCTGGACAGAAGGAGCCAACTGATCTTAATAAGCTGGCTGACGAATACCTGCGGCTTGCCTATCATGGTTTACGGGCGAAGGATAAATCATTTAATGCTGAACTTGTAATGGACTATGAAGAAAGTTTGCCAGCAGTAAATATTGTTCCGCAGGATGTAGGACGTGTACTATTAAATCTGTTTACCAATGCCTTTTATGCTACACAGCAAAAAGCAAAAGTTTCGGACAGCGGTTACAAGCCACAGGTTGAAGTTAGAACATACAGTACACCTTCCGGGGGCTGCGTAGTTTCGGTTGCAGATAACGGCACAGGCATACCGGCAGAAATACGAGACAAGATCATGCAGCCCTTTTTTACCACAAAGCCGACCGGTGAAGGTACAGGGCTTGGCTTATCACTTAGCTACGATATTGTAGTAAAGGGTCATAACGGCAAGATTGATGTAGAGACAGTACAAGGGCAGTATACCAAGTTTATAATTTGGCTCCCTGCCAAAACTTAAAAGGGCTATATTTACACAGCATATGAAAATACTGGTAGTTGACGATGAAGCAGATGTACAGCCACTGTTCCTGCAACGTTTTCGCAAAGAGATAAAGAATAATGAAATCGAGTTTAGCTTTGCCCAGTCGGGGGAGGAAGCGCTTCATTACCTCGAAGAAAAGCACTCTGAGGTTGTACTGATACTTAGCGATATCAACATGCCTGGCATGAGCGGCATTGAGCTGTTAACACACATCCGCGAAGATTACACGGCACCACCACCACCTGTGGTGATGATGATAACCGCTTACGGAGATGAAGAGAACCACCGCCAGGCAATGGAGAAGGGCGCGAACGACTTTCTAACAAAGCCGCTTGACTTTGGCGTGCTAAAAGAAAAACTAAAAACCTACACCGGGGAACAATTGTAATGGCCAAGATTTTAGTTGTAGATGATGAGGCGGACCTGGAATTGCTTGTGAAGCAAAAGTTCCGGAAGAAGATAAGGGAAAATATCTACGAGTTTGTTTTTGCACAAAACGGCGAAGAAGCTTTAGAAAAAGTTAAAGAACATCCCGATCTCGATATAATCCTGAGCGATATAAACATGCCGGTAATGGACGGGCTTACCCTGTTAAGCCGATTGCCGGAAGCTAATCCTATGGTAAAAGCGGTAGTGGTTAGCGCTTATGGGGACATGCAGAACATCCGTACCGCTATGAACCGTGGCGCCTTTGATTTTGTATGTAAGCCGGTAGATTTTGATGATCTTGATCTTACAATGCAAAAGACTATCGAGCACGTAAAGCAGCTTCAGGAAACCATAAAGGCCATCAAAGAGAATAACATTCTCAAGATGTACGTGGATGAGAACGTGCTCAACTTTATGACTCATAAAGAGTTTGAAAACAGTTTATTAAAGAACGAAGTAATAGACGCTACGGTTATGTTTGTAGATGTTTGCGGCTTTACATCTATTACGGAGAATGTACCTGCCAACACGGTAGTTGAGCTCATAAACGGCTTGTTTGACAAAATTGTAAAAGAGGTAGTTGCCCAAGGCGGCCATGTAGATAAATTTATGGGCGATGCAGTGATGGCTGTTTTTCGTGGAGAATACCACCTTGACAGAGCGATAGATGCAGCCCTGGCGGCAAGACATCAACTTGCCGGCGTACAAGAGATAACTGCAGGCGAAAAAACCTTCAAACCCGAAATATCAGTTGGCATTAACTCCGGCGAGATGGTATCAGGAAACATTGGGTCAGCGTCTTTAAAGCGATTGGATTACACCGTCATTGGCGATTCTGTTAACTTGGCGCAACGTTTACAATCTTCAGCAAAGGCAGGACAAATAATTATTTCTGAAGAAACTTATCATAAAGCAAAAGAGTCGTTCCATTGTGAAAAGATAGGAGAGGTAATTCTTAAAAATAAGGCTAAACCTGTTACTATTTATGAAGTGATGGAATAACGTAATAAAAGGAGTTATAATTTAATCCGTCAACGGAACATTTTCCGCATTCACATCGCGCTTTACTACATTTATCTTTTTTACGTACAGTTCATCCGCCAGTATAACCGTTATAGCAAGCAACGGCACCGCCAGGATTATGCCTAACGCGCCAGACAAGGTTCCCATGATAACCTGGCTGATAATGGTTAAAGCAGGCGGTAAATTAATAATCTTGTTCTGAATAATGGGGGTTACAATATTGCTGACGATAGTTTGCGAGACAATATAAATAAGCGCTACAATAACGGCTGTATTTGTACTTACTGTCAGTGCAAGCAGCACACCGGGTATCATGGCTACAAGCGACCCAAAGTTAGGTATGATCTTGAGCATACCCGCAAAAAGCGCTAAAACAAGCACAGCGGGAATCCCCATGATTGTAAGGCCTATTGTGAGCATCACAAATATCAGCACCATAGATAGCAACATGCCCTTAAGCCATCCCTTTAAGGATACGTTTACCCTGTTCATAATACATTGCCACAGTTCTTTTTTCTTTTCGGGGATTAATATCATAAATCCATTCTTGTACACAGACGGGCTTGCAGTGAAGAATAACGCGAGAAAAACAATGATGTAAATATTTCCCAGCACGCCAAAACTGGTACTGAAAAAATGTTGGGCAGTAATAAATATCTTGCCGGAGTTATCATCAAAATAAGTAAGTACCTGTTGGCCAATTGGTGTTTCCGACAACTTTTCGCGGGCGGCACTAATAGTACTAGGCAAGGTATGGCTCAACTGAGCTACCTGCATTTGCAGGCGTGCACCAATAAACCACAGCAATACCCCAACAATGGCAAAAGAACCGCCGACAGATATAGACATGGCTACTTTACGGCTCCAGCCTGTTTTGCGTTGGATAATGTTGCCCAACCCATGGAAGTAAGTAGAAATAAGTGTGGCGGCAAGCACCATCAGCAATACATTGAACGCTACTCTCGCTATAAGTATCACTACTACTAGCAATGCTACAATTGCTACAGTGTGCCATACCTTTTCTATATATGTTAGTTCTTTGCGTGGCCTTGGGGCGGGTTTTTGATCAGCTATATCCATAAATTACATAAAGGACAACCTTTAAAGCCAAATGTTTTACAACCTTATAGAATGTGTTGTTAAGGTATACTAATAAGCGTTCCTTTAAGTTTTTGGTGAGATCCGGTTAGCTGCCGGGCGACTGCCTTCCATACAAATTTTCATTTCCGTACAACAAACGGCTTTGTTTATTGTAATTTCAGGGGCGCGTTCCCGTTTACCGTAAAACCTCAACTTTTAGAAAGATACATGAGTAAAGTATTTACCATTGCAGAAGGATTAGAAAATTTAGGCGCTTTGCGTACCGGCGGGCAAGGCTCGGTATATAAAGGAAAGCGGACAGGTACCATCTATTCCGCCGTAAAACTCATACCGACACCAATCCTTAACGAAAGCGGCGATGATAAAAATTACCGAAACTTCTTAAATGAAGTAGCTAAACTGCAAAAGGTAAACGAAATACCTAATCCGAACATTGTAAAAATACTCAGCTCAGGTGTAACAGATACCGGCTCGTTTCCTTTCATAGAGATGGAATACATTGAGGGGCCTGATCTAAGTGAATTGCTGCAGCCGCCGCATGATAAGATATTTACGCTGAAAGAGCTAATTAAAGTTGCTGATCAGCTAGCTTGCGCACTTGCGCACTGCCATAAGGTTGGGGTAAAGCACGGCGATATCAAGAGCAATAATGTAAAATACAACATCCATACAGGCAATTACGTGTTGCTCGACTTTGGCTTGGCTATCATGAGCGAAGAACAACGCCGCAGCAGCATACGTCATGCCGGCGCGGTTGAATTTATGGCGCCGGAGCAGCATGAAGGAAAAATGCTGCTGCAGACAGATGTTTACAGTTACGGTGTTATCCTTTACGAATTGCTTGCGGGTCAGGTACCTTTCCCACTGTCTGGGAACGGCGATACCGGGCGGAACTCTGTTATGGTGAACCATATGGAAACCGATATACCGGATCCGATACGCTCCCGTAAGTTAAATATGCCTGAGGAGTGGGACGAAAAGAAGATCCGACAGGAAATGCAGGTTCCTGCGTGGTTGCTTAACCTCATCAATAAATGCCTTCAAAAGAATCCCGATGACCGTTTTAAAGATGGTTCTGAACTGCATGATGCAATAGTTGCAGGTAGCTTATCATCTACAAACGGGAATGTTGCGGTCGGAGCTGCTACTGCTACAGAGAGCGTTGCAGCGCTCAAAGCAGATAATCAAAAGCTACAGCAACAATTGCTTGAACTTCAAAACGCGCAACCCGTAATAGATCAGGAACTGGCAGAGCCCTTGGACAACTCTAAGATGGTTGTTTCTAAACTCGGCTTCAACGCACTGGTGGCATTGCTGGTGCTGTTTGTACTCTTCTCTGTGTATTCGGTATTCATTAAAAAGGATGCACGACTTCCTAACAACACCACTACTCAAGACTCTGTTCAAACTAATTCTGATACCACGTTGATGAATAATCCGCAATACGAAGACTCTGCACGATTGGAGACAGAACGGAAGCGTATTTTAAAATTGCGTCGTGATTCCATCAAGCATAGAAGAGATAGTATTATTAAGGCTTCTATAGACAGCGTTGCTGTGGACAGCAGCAGGGCAGATACATCTAACGATTCGCCGTTTTAAAAGTTCATATACCAACCTGGCACGTGCTAAAAACATCTGCCTTTGTTTAGTGTTCATTATCATATTTTGAAGTTTACGATTTAAACATGGAAACCAAACCTAGTTTTTGGCAGCGCATTGGTATACAAGATTGGTTCTTGACCACAGAAAGTACCGGTGTTAACGGTAAAATACCGCCACTCACGCCTGAAAGCGTTTATAGTTATATTGTAGACCAGTTTCGTGAATCTATTAAGGACCTCTCGTTTGCAGGCCGGGTAGTTTTTTATCACGAATTCATCATCAGTTTTAATGCTGATGATTACCGTGAGTTTATCGAGAACAAGCAGGGTTTGTTTGGCTTAATAGTACAGGAGACTGTTAAAAAGTTTTATGAAATACTTAAGGAATATCGGCAGGAGGGTAAACGCGTAGAACCATCCGGATCCAAATGGGTGTTCAGGCTGGTATCGCATCCGGATTATCAACGCGGTGATAAAGGCTTTATCGGGAAGTTACTTCCGGATAACAGTCAACCCACCAAAAAGGAAGAGAACTTAAGGGTAACCTTTATTCCGCGTCAGACAGGTATTGCGCAGACATTCGATGTGAATCAGGATATTCTTAAAGGCTTTATCTATTACAGCGAAGGTTACTTTGAAATACCTTACCAGGAAGATCTGGAGTACAGCGAAAAGGAGGCGATTCAAAAGGAAAGCAAGAGCGTTGCCCGTTTCGAAACCATTATTCCCGATAAGCAGTTTGCCGGTAAAAAGGTAGAGTTTCTAATGAAGGATGACGATGTAATTGTCTCCGGGAACGACGAAGAACGCGATGAGCCAAATATATTCAAGATACCTTCGGAGTGGGTTAACACGCCGCATTTGCAGGTGCGCTTTAATAAGGCGGATGGTAAATTCTACCTGGCATCATATGGCGAAATGACAACGCTCAACGAAATGGCGGTACCTACCAGCGATATTAATGCACCCAAGTGGGTAGAGCTGCCCGTAAATTCGCGTATGTTGTTAAACGGTATAGTGGGCCTTAATCTGTTTAAGTCTTAAGCGTATGTCGCAAATATTATCAATAAGCTTGTTAGTAATGGTGGTTTGCCTGTTGGCAACGCACTTTGTAGATATTAAAAACTCCGGCAAACACAATGGCTGAAAACTTTTTTGGACTAACAGACACCGGTAAGGTGCGCAGCAATAACGAGGATACCTTTATTGCTACGCGGCTGGACAAAAGCCTTGTACTGGCAAGTGTTATAGACGGTGTTGGGGGGTATAATGGCGGCGAAGTAGCAGCAGCTATTGCACGCGAGCAGATACTGGATCACCTGAGCGAAACCAAAGAGAACTTTGTATTTGCAATGATAGAGGCTATACGCAAAGCGAATAGTGCCATTACTGCTAAAAAACAAGAAGTTAAAGAGTTGGACAGCATGGCTTGTGTAGCTACTCTGGCTGTTACCGACATCCCTAATAACTTGTTCTACTATGCGCATGTTGGCGATACACGCTTATACCTGCTGCGCGATGGCTCATTGGTTAAGATATCCAAAGATCATTCTTTCGTAGGCTTTCTTGAAGACTCTGGGCGCATAAGCGAGCGCGAAGCCATGGACCACCCTAAACGTAATGAGATCAACAAAGCGCTGGGTTTTTCCAGCCAGATAGATGCTGACGATAGTTTTATTGAAACAGGTCAATCGCCGTTTCTGCCCGGAGATATGCTGCTGCTGTGCAGCGATGGGCTCACCGATATGGTGGATAAGGGAGAGATCACCAATATTATTACACAGCCAATTCCCTTAGCTGAAAAGGCTGGTAAGCTTATACAGGCCGCCAATAAAAATGGTGGTCACGATAACATAACTGTAGTGCTGGTGCAGAACGACAAGAAGCCTCAGCCGCAAGCAGCAACAATACCAGTTGTAGAGCTTAAGGAAAATACCGAACCGCCGCCAGAGGTAAAGAAAGAATATCAAAATGTAACCTCGGCGATTAAAGAAAAGCAACAAAAACCAATGCCTGAAAAAAAAAGCAATTTGTACGCTGTGATCATCAGCATCTTGTGCCTGTTCTTTATAGGTGCTTCTGTTTATTACTACCTGCAATGGCAAAAGGAAATTAACAAAAGTGTAACCAAACCGGAGGCTATTGCCGTAACAAAGGAAAAGTCGCCACGCAATTCTGAAGAGATCAAACTGCAAAATGCCATTAACATGATGAAGACAGATACGCTTGTATTGTCCGACACGTCGTTCAAACAGCCCTTGATCATCAGCGATACGCTGGATATTAGCCGCGCTAAGTTTTTCATTCGTGTAAAAGGTAATCTAGCCATACAGGCAGACACTGCTTATAATGCGCCTGCATTTATACTCAAAAGTGGCGTTAGGGCTGCTGGCTTTACCAACCTAAAGTTAAAGGGTTTTACGGCAGGTATAGCGTCCGGCAATATACCGTTGTACCTGCGTAATGTGGAGTTTAGCGACTGCAAAACACCAGTACAAAAGAATTATGGATTACCAAGCGGCAGAGCCGTAACGGAAATATTCCCGGCAGCGGCACTTTATGCCGATTCTGTTAATAAAACTGTTAAGCCCCAAAATGGAAGCAGATAAGGCGCAAAGACCCGGCAGAGGTAAAGAAAGGATTTTCCTCCTGCTCATTACGGTCCTCTTTTCTTTGTTGTTCTACAGGTTGTACGAAGTTGTGCAGCTTCGCTTTGCTGATGTTGATAAACGCCTGGCGGATGGCACAATGGTGAACCTTAATGACAAAGATCCCGCACAGGGCATACATCAGCTGCTTACCAAGGGGTATTACTTTGAAGACAAACGCGATATAGAACTAATTACCAAAACGGTTGGCGATAACATTGGTGTAGGCCAAAAGATTGATAATGTTGGTGAACTAAATAAGCGTAAGTACTACGTAGTTGCCGATGATGCTTTTGCGAAAGGTGGCGAGTCGTTCAAAAAACGTGTAGAAGCGTCGCGATCTTTACTGGGCTATACCGGTGCGGACTCGTTGCTTTTTGTGAGTGAAAAACAATCGCCAATGAAACTGCCGCAGGTTACAGATCTGGCTATGGGCAAGTATGGCATCAGCGGCAGCATTTCACATGACGAAGAGCTGGTGCCGGGTGTATTGGTGAGGCTACAAATGATACTACCGCAAGACAGCCTGTTTAGTGATGAACTCACAGAGGATACAAAGCCGCGGACAGAACAGGGAGAAGGATTCAAAAAGGTACTTTATCCGGATAGTGCAGGTAAGTTAAAACTTCAGGAGCTTACCGCTTATGCACGCACGGATGGATCCGGTAACTATCACTTCAAAGGCTTACCAGATGGTAAAGCATTCAAAATATTGCCTCTACAGCCGGGCTTCCAGTTCGGAACATCACAGGGCACTGAAAACCTGGACGAAGATGCTGTATTTAGTTTTCGCCAGGCGCCCCACACCATAAAACTATTTTCTACAAGAGATTTTAATATCCTGAAAAAGGAGAAGTCGTTGATCATACGCACACCTGCGGAATTCAACCACTGGTTCTGGATCATAGCGGCAACTTTCATCGGTGCTTACCTGTTGATGCACATCATACTCTCGCTGTTCTTCAGTGATAGCGACCAGTTGATTTTGCCTGTAGTAATGATCCTGACAGGTCTATCTTTCCTGACACTGCTTAGCCTGCAGGATCCTTTACGTGACCGGTTCCTGGCAAAAGACTCACTGGTGTATTTAGGCATTGGGATGGTAGCATTCCTGGTGATGCTTGTCTTTAAGATGCGCCGCTTCACTGCCGATTCTAATCTGTACCGTTTGTTAGTTTTTAAAAACAACCAAAAGGCCTCAAACGGCTGGCCGTGGGTAGTGATAGCAGCAGGGTTATTAGCTATGACCATAAAGTTTGGTACCGGTCCGGAAGGCAGCGGCGTAAAGGTGAACTTGTTTGGCTTTCAGCCGAGCGAGATTGTTAAATACCTTATCATTCTTTTTCTTGCCGGCTTCTTTGCAGCTAATGAAAAATTAATAAGCGAATACACCAGTTGGACAAAGCGTTGGTCTTTCTTTGCTTTTGCGCTTATAGCAATACTCGTCACGCTGATGCTATTTTTACTGCTGGGAGACCTTGGACCGGCCATGGTGGTGTGTTTTACCTTCATTGCCTTATTCTCGTTCTCCCGTGGCGACTTCATGTTTATGGCGATATCAGTAGTTATATATGTTATCGCCTCCTGGACCTTAAAGAACGTGTGGCTTTCAGCTGCGGTAACTGCCGGTATAGTGGCATTGCTCATGTTCTTCCAGCGTCGTAAGCTCAGTGAATCTGCCGTTATGGTACTCGTGATCATGGCTGCATTCCTTACCATTGACCAGATCCCGTATTTAGGTAAACTGTTCCCAGGCCCGGTACAACGTTTGGTAGATCGCAAGGCCATCTGGATGGATCCATGGAACAATGAAGTTTACGGCGGCGACCAGGTAGCAAATGGCCTTTGGGCAATGTCAAGTGGTGGCGTATCCGGGCAGGGTGTAGGAGAGGGTTTTGCTAAAACCATCCCCGAAGCTCATACAGATATGATTCTCCCGTCAATGGGTGAAGAATTTGGCTGGACAGGGATCGTTTGTATTTTCATCCTGTTCCTCCTTTACCTGCACCGGTCAATTATAATAGGTCGGCGAACGGGTACACCGTTCCTGTTTTATTTGTGTGCGGGTGTAGGTATATCCACATTCGTCCAGTTCCTGCTTATTGCAGGTGGTTCTACCGGTGCATTGCCGCTTTCGGGCGTGTCGCTGCCGTTTCAAAGCTATGGCGGGTCATCATTGGTGGCCAACTTACTTGCTTCTGGCTTTTTAATGTCGGCATCAAGGGTAAAAGGTACAGCTATACAAATGAAGTACATCTCGGGCCAGCAGGACAAGAACCTGGTGCCTGCGCTTATAGCAGCGGTAATGGGCGTTGCCTTACTTACAGTGAGTGTTTCCCGTTATTTGTTCAATAATAAAAAGTGGGTGGTACAGCCTGCGCTAGTTGCAGATAAAGGCGGTGCGCGCATGTTTAGCTATAACCCCCGTATTGCTATATTGATGAACCGGCTGCAAGCCGGCAACCTTTATGACCGGGATGGGGTATTGCTGGCTACCAGCAAGCCGGACCTGGTGAAAAAGCAGATGGGCAAGCTGGCACAATCCGGAGCGGGTAACTATAATATCGACTCAGCTATGCACAAACGGCTCGATCGTTATTATCCGTTTGCGGAGCAGATGTTCTTTTGGGTAGGTGATAACAATACCGGCGTTTTTAACGGCAGCCCTAACGGATACTTTGCCGAGTACGAACACGCAGCGGAATTAAGGGGATTTAAACTGCCGACCACCAACTTTAATGTTACAGCTAACCGCTACCGGGAGGACAGGTTCCTGGCGCGTGGTGTAAAAGAGATGACCGTCGTGCGGAAAGATTACAGTGCATTGTCTCCGCTGCTGCTTGCGGGTATAAACAGCACGGCAGTAGACTCATTCAAGAACCGTAATCGCGATGTCAGGCTTACATTGGATGCAGGTCTGCAAACCAACATTCAGCGTTCAATGGTCACCGATACCTCACTGCTTGATAACCGCGTATCAGTAGTGGTAATGGAATCTAACACAGGCGACGTGCTCGCATCATCAGTTTATCCGTTGCCTCCTGTAAGAGATTGGGAAAAGCTAACAATGAGTAATGCCGACCAGAACCAATTAGCCGGATGGATGACCACAAGCGACCTGGGCTTTACACTGGCAACGCAGCCTGGCTCAACCGCGAAGCTTGCTACATCCTTAGCATCCTTTAATAAGTTAGGCTTGGCAGCGGCCAATAAAACGTATCCCGTTGCCTCTTATGAACGCATCCGTACCAAAGGGCTGGAGCCTGATGAAACCGGTATGATAACGCTGGAGCGTGCAGTAGTAAAGTCTAACAACGTATACTTCATAAAACTAGCCAACGATCAGCACTTGCAGGAAGATATGGCTACGGTTTATCTTAAAACCGGCATGTTCCTGCATGGTGTGGGCGGTTACTACTACGGCCGCGAGCAGTTGAACCCTGCACAGGAAGATAAATGGCGTCAGCTTTGGCGTAAAACGGAATTTAACACCAAGCCAAGATATGACCCTAACAACATCCGGCGTACACGGGCCAAAGGCATATCGGGTATGTCGTGGGGACAGGGCGAGTTAATCGCTACTCCCGCGGCCGTGGCACGTATGGCTGCAGGCATAGCAAACAACGGAACTATGCCTAATAACCGTTACGTGCTTAAGTTTAGTGATTCTGCAACTTCAGTTAAGCCGGGAGTAAAACTGGTAAATGATCCAAAATACGCTCAATTGATGCGTAAGTACATGATAGAGCAAAGCGAGGCCAAAACATATACCCTCGGGATCCCTGTAGCCGGTAAAACCGGTACACCGGAACGTATCTGGAAAGGGCAGCAGATAAACGATGGCTGGTATGTATTTTTCGCGCCCAAGCAAAAAGGCCCGGGTTATATTGTAACGTGCGTACGTGTAGAAGCCACAAAGGGCTCGTCAGACGCGGTTAAGCTAGCCGGTAAGCACGTAATACCATTTTTGCTCAAAAAGGGCTATATTAAAGGGATTGCACAGCAAACAATTGAATAAACCAACGGGTTAAAAAAAGGTCCGTATACACGTTATATATAATACTTTTAGATACATGATATTTAATTTGTTCGGTGGAAGCGAAAAGGACAGGCCCGAAGACGTAAAGGGCGTACGCCACACGCTGTTACAGTTTATAAAGCAGGAACTTCAGAAAGCGGAAGGTGGTGAAGGCTCAAACATTAAAGGCTTAAGCCTTTACATTAACTGTAGTGAGGCCGACCGGCACATGTACGAGGCCGCGGTTTACGCGGAGACGCCCGATCTTTTTAGGGACGAGATACAAAAGATAGCAGACGACTATGACCTCGGTTTGCCGGAACGCTGGTCGCTGGACATATTTTTTGATGACGACAAACCCGAAGAAGCAGTACAGGCCCTTAACGTTGATGCCGCGTTTTTTATTAAGACCGGTAAACACTTTATCCAGCAAAAGGCAACAGGCTATATAAGGGTATTAAATGGCGAGACCGAGCAGGCTGAATACGAGATACAATCCGGCGGCGATAAGGTTAATATAGGCCGCGATAAACGGGCCCAGGCTGATGATGGATTTTTCCGTACCAACCAAATAGCATTTCCATCAGACAGCGGTAACGCAGCAAACAAATATATAAGCCGCCAGCATGCGCACATCGAATGGAGTGTGGATACCCAGCGCTTTATGCTGTTTGCCGATGATGGCGGCATTCCTCCAAGGAATAAGATCAAGATACGTGCTGATAAAAGCGATAACGTTATAAAACTGCATTCTACAACCATCGGTCACCCGCTTGCCGAAGGTGATCAGGTTATACTTGGCGAATCTGCTGTACTGGAGTTCAGCTATCAACCCATGAGTAAATGAGCAAGGTTTTTACAATAGCCGAAGGTTTAGAAAATTTGGGAGCACTGCGTACCGGCGGACAAGGTTCGGTATACAAGGGCCGCAGGACAGGTGTTATCTATTCAGCTGTTAAAATGATCCCAACCCCGGTTTATTCGGAAAGCGGCGAAGATAAAAACTACCGTAACTTTCAGAACGAGGTAGCCAAGCTGCAGAAGGTTAACGAAATAACAAATCCAAACGTTGTTAAAATTTTAAGTTTTGGTGTTACCGAAAGTGGATCGTTCCCATTCATAGAAATGGAGTATATAGACGGCCCCGACCTAAGTGAATTGCTACAGCCACCACATGAGAAGATTTTCATGTTGAAGGAGCTGCTTAAAGTAGCTGATCAGCTTGCCTGCGCGCTTGCCCATTGCCATAAAGTAGGAGTAAAGCACGGCGATATAAAAAGTAATAACGTTAAGTACAATATAAACACCGGTAACTACGTACTCCTGGATTTTGGCCTAGCCATCATGAGTGAGGAACAACGCCGCAGCAGCATTCGCAACGCTGGTGCAGTGGAGTTTATGGCACCTGAACAATCGGACGGTAAAATGCTGATGCAGACTGATGTTTACAGCTATGGCGTAATCCTGTATGAGCTGCTTACCGGACAGGTACCTTTTCCCCTGAATACAAGTGGAGACACCGGACGGAACAACGTGATGATGGGGCACCTGGAAGGCAAGGTTCCTGATCCGCTTCCATTACGTAAAGCAGCACTACCCGGAAATTGGGGAACCGACAAACGTGAGATGGAAATGCAGGTACCTGCCTGGCTGCTGGCGCTGATTGATAAATGCCTCCAAAAAAAACCTGAGGATCGTTTTCCGGACGGTCAGGCTTTACACGACGCAATTGTTAACGGAACATTAGCAACAGCCGGCGAACAGGTGAACATAGGAGCATCTACCTTACTAAGCGAAAACGAAAAACTGCAAACTAAACTACAGGAACGCAGCGATCCGGAGAAGGTTGGGATCCTCAGGATGGATAAGGGCGTAGTACACATGCAAAAAAGCGTGTTTGCAGGGCTTGTTTTCCTGGCGGCGTTATTTATGGTACTATTTGTCGTTTCGAAAGCCGGCAACAGCAACTCTGCACAATATGGCGCTGACGGAGCCGGCGTACCGCTTAAACCCTATAAATCCATTTTATTGTTAAAACCTTATAACTATGATAGTTTGGTTCATACCCAGCAGTTCGCTCGTATGAAAGCAGATTCGATTGCCAAGTGGCGTGCTGCTGTATCAGCGGAAAGGTATAAATATACTCCGCCTGTGATCTCCCAACCGGAAAAACCTAAAAAGAAACGTAAGAAGTTTTTGGGAATATTTTAGGGCAGATGTCTTACTTGCTGCTTAAAATACAACTTTGAGCTCATTGAATTGCTGTTCCTAATTGCCCATAATCACATTCAAAAAAGTTTGTGGCTGCCGCACCCAACTTGTATGGTTTAAGTCTGGCTCATCCAGGCATACACTTGTAACGTTTGCTGGTGTAAATTTTTCTAACAGGTGTTCTACAGCGCGTGGAGGTGCCAAAAAATCCTTTTTCAGATAAACGGCATGAATAGGGATCATAATTGATTGAAGAGCAATTTCCCAGTTTGTATTACTACCTTCGATTTTATATCTACCGCTTAATGCCTGCTGTCCCCAGTCGTTTATAAGCTTTTTGCCTGAACGGCCACCAAAACCAAGGCGCTCTCCGGGGTAATAACCGTATATTTTTGCTATTAATCGTACAAATTGGCTGAACAAAAGAACTTTGAGCATACCAAAACCCTTCCATGACCGGTAGTAAACCGAACAGGTTGTACACAAGACCAAACGAGCAATACGCTGATCGTGCGTGGCACAATACAAACTTCCTAACTGGCCACCCATACTATGGCCCCAAAGTTCAATCTTTTTGGTGTTGAATAAGATACAGGCAAAGCTAATTGCCGCAGGAATATCTTCTGTCAATAGGTCATTATACCCAAAGTCGTTTTTCCGATCAGCCAATACTGAACTACTACCCTGGCCTTGAAAGTCAATGATAGCCGCCGCGCTCCCTCTCAGGGCAATGCTCTTTAATAACCGGTCGTAAAACTTAGCTGAAATGCCAAACGCCGGCAATATCAAAACAGGCAATCTATAAGCTCCTTCCGGATGAACATACCGCATTTGGGTAGATTTTCCTAAGGCAACATCTATAGATATGGTAACGATTTTTGGTGGCATATATCTTACATATCAAAAGTAAAGTATAAACTACTTAATAGAGCCATTAGTAAGCCGATTTTGACTGCCGGTTAGTTGTTGAAGATAATGTGTATGAGGGTTACCGTCTAATTTTGCCGTCCCTAAAATTTGATTACTTTTAAGCCACCATGCCTGAAAAGAACGATAAGAGAATAATTAACGCCTGGGCCATGTTCGACTGGGCAAACTCAGCTTATAATCTGGTTATTACCACCACCATATTTCCCGCCTACTATGTTGCCATAACCGAAAATGCTTCAAACGGAAACCGGGTGCAGTTCTTTGGGCATAGCTTTATCAACACGGCGTTGCAGAATTATTCACTCTCATTTGCTTACCTGATAATGGTGCTGCTGTTGCCGGTGCTTAGCTCAATAGCTGATTATCGTGGTAACAAGAAAGTTTTCATGCAATTTTTTACCATAATAGGATCGCTGGCTTGCTGTGGCTTGTTTTTCTTTGATGCAGCACACATCGAACGTGGCATTATATGCTTTGCTATAGCTGCCATAGGTTATAGTGGAGGGTTTGTATTCTACAACTCCTACCTGCCTGAGATAGCCACACTGGACATGCAGGATCGCGTTAGCGCAAAAGGCTTTACTTACGGCTATGTGGGCAGTGTTTTGCTTCAGCTTATCTGTTTTGTGTTCGTGCTTATGCCAGATAAATTTGGTTTAAATAAGTCGTCCGCTGCTCAGTTATCTTTTCTTCTTGTGGGTATATGGTGGATTGGTTTCGCCATGATCCCTTTTTCCAGGCTGCCAAAAGGCAACCCTAATGCAACATCTCACCATCAAAACATTATCAAAGGTGGCTTCATAGAACTCGGCAAGGTTTGGCAGAAGATAAAGGCTTTACCAATGCTGCGCGGGTATTTGCCGGCATTTTTCTTTTACTCTATGGGCGTGCAAACCATAATGCTTGCAGCAACCGCCTTTGCAGCCAAGGAACTGCATATGGATACTTCGGCACTTATCACCATTATACTCATCATCCAGATCATCGCCATATTTGGCGCCATGCTGATGTCGCGGTTGTCTGACAAGTACGGTAATATCAGGGTGCTGATATTTGTAGTCGTGATATGGATAGGAGTGTGTTTAGCAGCTTACTTTACAACCACACAAACGCAGTTCTATATTATTGCAGTTGTAGTTGGGCTGGTAATGGGTGGCATACAGTCATTATCAAGGTCCACTTACTCCAAGTATTTGCCTCAAGACACTACCGACACGGCATCCTTCTTTAGCTTTTATGATGTAACCGAAAAACTGGCAATAGTTGGAGGCTTGTTCAGCTTCGCATTCATAGAAGAACTTACCGGCAGCATGCGCAATTCTACACTGGCATTGTGCGGGTTTTTCGTAGTAGGTTTACTATTGCTGGTTTCTTTATTAAGAACAGAGCATAAAGTGCAGAAAATTTAAGATTTTAGCGGCGGATAATTTTGTGCTGATGACTGTAGATTTGTTCATACCCTGTTTTATCGATCAGCTGTACCCCGAAACTGCCTTCAATACCGTTAAGGTGCTGGAGAAAGCCGGCTGTACAGTAAACTACAATCCCGAGCAAACGTGCTGTGGTCAGCCTGCTTTCAACGCTGGTTTTTGGGACGATGCCAAAACCGTCGGCACCAAGTTTCTGAACGACTTTAAGGAAGATAGCGTAATTGTTTCGCCATCTGCCTCCTGTACAGGTATGGTGCGCGACTATTATAACGATTTGTTCACCAATACCATTTTGCATAATAAGTGCCGTAACATCCAAAGTAACATTTACGAACTAAGCGATTTTCTGGTGAATATACTCGGCGTAGATTACTTTGGTGCCGAGTTGGATGGCAGGGCGGTTTATCATGACAGCTGTAGCGGTTTGCGCGAATGCAAGATCAAAGAAGAGCCGCGGCAGCTTCTGTCCAAAGTATTAGGATTGGAATTGGTAGACCTTAAAGATGGCGAAACCTGCTGTGGGTTTGGTGGTACTTTTGCCGTGAAATTTGATGGTATCTCCACCGCCATGGCTCAGCAAAAAGTAAACCACGCTATGGATGCCAAAGCCGATTACATTATCTCTACGGATACATCTTGCCTGCTACACCTGCAAAGCTATATCGACAAGAACAACCTTCCGATTAAAACCTACCATATTGCCGATGTGCTGGCAAATGGCTGGGGTAATGTTTAACAACATACACCTGTTTGGCAGCCAATTTGCTTTTGTTGAGGCATGGCACCCATAAAAATGCATCCTTACGGTAAGCTTGGGCACGACAGTGGTGTAGTGGCGTATGCGTTTGACAAAACAAGTATTTTACTGGTTTTTAGAGATGACCACTATTACCTGTACAACAGCGACAAGCCCGGTTTGCAGCACGTTAAGAAGATGATAGCACTCGCTAAAAAAGGAGAGGGGCTTAGTACCTACATCAGTCAGCATGAAGATGTACGCAACAACTACAAGGATCGCTGGACTAAAAGCGACTTCGCTGAGGATTTACTTTGAGATTGCAGGCTAATTGCCAAATTATTCTATTTTTGTCTCCATAAAATGAAGATCACAGTAGTAGGTGATCGACTAACAAACAAATTTAAAACCGGCTTTTAAGCAGGCTGCGCTGTAGCAACCCGGCAAAAAAAGCCAAATCATAGTTGTATATGATCAATATTACACTCCCTGATGGTTCCGTTCGTCAGTATGACAAAGGGATCACTTCCATGCAGATAGCGCAGTCTATCTCCGAGGGCCTTGCCCGTAACGTTTTAGCCGCCGAAGTTGATGGCGAAGTTTGGGACGCAAGCCGCCCCATAGAACAAGACTCATCCGTAAAACTGTTAACCTGGAACGACGCTAAAGGTAAATCAACCTATTGGCACTCGTCTGCCCACTTAATGGCCGAGGCGCTGGAAGCGTTGTACCCTGGTACAAAGTTTGGTATCGGTCCGGCAATAGAGACCGGCTTTTACTATGATGTAGATTTTGGTGACAAGACCCTCTCGTCCGACGATTTCAAGAAGATTGAGGATAAGATGATAGAGCTTGCCAAAGCTAAAAGCGAGTACATCCGCAAGCCGGTAAGCAAGTCGGATGCGATATCTTACTTTACCGAAAAAGGCGACGAGTACAAACTTGATCTGATAAAAGATCTGCCTGATGGCAGCATTACATTTTATACACAAGGCAACTTTACTGACCTGTGCCGCGGGCCGCACATCCCCAACACAGGCTTTATAAAGGCCGCTAAGCTCATGAGCCTTGCCGGTGCATACTGGCGTGGCGACGAGAGCCGCAAGCAGCTTACACGCATCTACGGCGTTACTTTCCCGAAGGCAAGCGAACTTACCGAATATCTTCATGTAATTGAAGAAGCTAAAAAGCGCGATCACCGTAAGCTGGGTAAGGAACTGGAACTTTTCGCTTTTAGTGAAAAGGTTGGCATGGGCTTGCCATTGTGGTTGCCAAAAGGAACCGCATTGCGCGAACGCCTTACTAATTTCCTGCAGAAAGCGCAGGTTAAGGCAGGTTACGAGCAGGTGATTACCCCGCACATCGGGCATAAGAACCTTTATGTAACATCGGGTCACTACGAGAAATATGGCGCGGATTCTTTCCAGCCGATTAAAACACCGCAGGAGGGAGAAGAGTTCTTCCTGAAGCCGATGAACTGTCCGCATCACTGCGAGATATACAAAACAAAGCCTCGCTCATACAAGGACCTTCCTGTGCGATTAGCTGAGTTTGGTACCGTTTACCGTTACGAACAAAGCGGCGAACTGCATGGCCTTACACGTGTACGTGGCTTTACTCAGGATGACGCGCACTTGTTCTGCCGTCCGGACCAGGTGAAGGAAGAATTCAAGAAAGTAATTGACCTGGTACTTTACGTGTTTGGCGCGCTTGGTTTTGAAGACTACATTGCGCAGGTATCCCTACGCGATCCTAACAACAAGGCCAAGTATATTGGTACCGATGAGAATTGGGCATTAGCAGAATCTGCTATTATTGAAGCGGCTGAAGAAAAAGGCCTGCGTACAGTAATAGAAACAGGCGAAGCCGCTTTCTACGGCCCTAAGCTCGACTTTATGGTTAAAGACGCCCTTGGCCGTAAGTGGCAACTAGGTACCATACAGGTTGATTATAACCTGCCCGAGCGTTTCGAACTGGAATATACCGGTGCCGATAATCAAAAGCACCGCCCGGTGATGATCCACCGTGCGCCGTTTGGCTCAATGGAACGTTTTGTTGCGGTGCTGATAGAGCATTGCGCAGGTAACTTCCCGCTGTGGTTGTCGCCCGAGCAATTTATTATCTTGCCTATATCTGAAAAGTATGAAGATTATGCAAAAAATGTTTCTGATGTGTTAAAAAATTCCGATATTTGCGGGCTAATTGACTTCAGGGACGAGAAAATCGGGCGTAAAATACGCGACGCTGAAGTTAAAAAGATCCCATATATGCTTATAGTGGGCGAGAAAGAAGCTGCCGAAGGCATGGTTTCTGTTCGTAAACACGGACAGGGCGATTTAGGAAGCATGAGCATAGAGGAATTTAAACAACAAATAATTAAAGAAATAACAGTATAACTTGGCATTAAACAAACCTTTCAACCGGGGACCCAGGCTACCATTTAAGAAAAAGGAAGCCGAACATAATATTAATCAGTTCATCAGGGCACAGGAAGTGCGCCTTGTTGGCGACAATATAGAGCAGGGCGTTTATCCGCTTAAAGAAGCTTTAGCTATTGCTCAGCAACTGGAACTTGACCTGGTAGAGATATCTCCCAACGCCAATCCGCCCGTTTGTAAGGTAACAGACTACAACAAATTTATCTACGAGCAGAAGAAAAAGCTAAAAGAGATAAAGAGCAATGCCAAGCAAACGGTAATTAAAGAAATACGCTTCGGACCGAACACAGACGACCACGACTTTGAATTTAAGCTGAAACATGCTACAAAGTTTTTGGAATCCGGCGAAAAGGTAAGGGCTTATGTGCACTTTAAAGGCCGTGCCATTGTTTATAAAGAACAAGGGGAGATATTGCTTCTTCGTTTTGCGCAGGCATTAGAAGAGGTAGGCAAAGTAGAGCAATTGCCAAAGCTGGAAGGTAAACGCATGTTCCTGACAGTGGCGCCAAAGGCAGCTAAAAAGTAATTACGTGCAGCACCTGAAAAGTGCTTGTACATTGAAAATAAAACGTTGCGAAACGTAAATATCTAAAAACAAACAAATAGAGTTATGCCAAAAATGAAAACCAATTCCAGTGCAAAAAAGCGCTTCAAGCTTACTGGAACAGGTAAAATTGCACGTAAGAACGCATACAAAAGCCACATCTTAACCAAGATGTCTACAAAACGTAAGCGTGCCTTAGGCCACACCAGCTTAGTATCTGATGCGGACATGGGTAACGTTAAACGTATGCTTTGTATCGGGAAGTAATCAAATTAATTTTTTAACCAGGTATTAGAGTACTAAAGCGCCCGCAGGGGACACTCACTACCAAAAACAATCAAAAATGCCACGTTCAGTAAATGCAGTAGCTTCGAGAAGGCGCCGCAAAAGAATCATGAACCTCGCCAAAGGTTATTGGGGTTCACGCAGCAAGGTTTATACCGTTGCTAAAAACACAGTAGAAAAAGGTTTACAGTACGCTTACCGCGACCGTAAAACCAAGAAAAGAGAATTCAGAGCGTTGTGGATACAACGTATCAACGCAGGTGCACGTCAGCACGGCATTTCTTACTCACAATTGATGGGTAAACTTGCAGCTAAAGAAATCGGCCTTAACCGTAAGGTGTTAGCTGATTTGGCGATGAACAACCCCGACGCTTTCAAAGCGATTGTTGATGCGGTAAAATAAACCGGCTCATTGCAATAGAAAAAGGCCTTCCAAACTGGAAGGCCTTTTTTGTTGTTAAAGGTTTTGCTATCCTAACGTATGCCCGACAAACCATCTTACCTTAATTTTGACCTGACAAGCTATGCCTGGAAGCCTGACATTAACTATCGCGACCATCCCGAGCTATACAGGGTAGGCAAAGGCGAACAAGGCGTGCTGATTTGCGAGCCTTACAAAAGCGAGATAGGCCAATACTGGCGCTTTAAAACCAAGGAAATAGCACTGGAAAGCAGCGCGACTATCTACGCCATGTTTTGCAGTTATGTGGAAGCAGGTGACTTTGTTGGTGCAGATATGGCCCGCAAGTACCTGCAAATGGGCTACACCCGGGCCCGGCGTTATGCCAATTACAAGGGCGGTAAAAAGTACGACGAGACAGACAACTACCGCTTACTGGAACGCGGGACCGGCGAACAGGAGAAAGCCGAAGCCGCGGCTGTATTTTACGAACAATGGAAAGCGGCAAAGGCAAACCCGGTTTACAGTACCCTAAAAAAGCAATGGAAACATGAAAGGGGTTAAAAAGCAACACCTGCCACAAAAGATATGCGTAACCTGCGGACGGCCGTTCACCTGGCGCAAAAAGTGGGAAAAGGTTTGGGACGAAGTTAAGTATTGCTCTGACTGGTGCCGCACAAAGCGTGCTGGCGGTACCAGCCAGTAGTATGAGTGCACAGTACAATAATTTAATACTAGACCCCCTTTACTTTCGCCTTTGTTGGTGTTGTCACCAACAAACTGGTGTTAAGTTTAAAACTATGCTTTAAATGTTTAAAGGCTCGTTTACCCCGTAGCTAAATAGCTAAAACGTTTTCTGAATAGTCGTACTTTATTGCTACCAGCTTCTTGTTTTTAAAGATGAGCCTGGCAGAGGTTGTACCGGTTAGCCCTGCTTTTACATCTTTAGAGAACGAAAAGGCCCATTCTTCATAATTAGCCATATCGGTGTCGTAAGGTTTTGCCAGTGTTTTATCGGGTAAAACCAACTGGTAGTTGCTATATGCCGACACCTGGTATATGGCTGCCAATTTATTGTAAAGGCTGGTCACTGCGTCGTTTATGTGGATGGCTGCATCATCAGGCACATCCAGCGGCCATTTGGTTTCTTGTGCGTTGCTGCTAGGAAATTGAACTATAGCAGTAACCTTATCGCCCGGGAATTGTATGTAAGCGCCGGCAGGCAACGATGCATTACTTTGTAAGATTACCGACTGGTATAAAGGAAGCAAGTCTTTTATCTGTTCGGGTTTAGTGTAAACCGGGCGGTTCAATATCGCAACGGTATTGAAATTATACTGCACACCCGCTTGCTGCAATTGCGCAAATACCTCCTGGGGCGAACTGCCTATGCTAATACCCCATTTTGAACCCGATGTAATGGTTTCAGACTTGGGACTGGTATTTTCTTTTTTGCAGGAGACCAGCAGCAAAGCGATCACCATTAAGAGGTAAATGTTTTTCATTTCGGCGTTTTAGGTTTTAAGATGTATTACGCCTGAAAAGCATTATGTGAAACAGCTGTTGCCAATTTTATATCCGAGAGCAACAAATCTGTAAGTTGGACTTCTTGAGTTTGGCATACGTACTAAAAGTCCTTTGCCGTAGCTGCGGTGCCGGTGAACATTCATCAGTAGGCTACTTTTTGGTGACAACACCAACAAGGGCTAAAAGTGATTTATCTGTTTGGCTAGGCACAAACACGGGAACAGGTGTGAGGCACTTAGCATTCTTTAGTATATATCAGTTCGTATTTGATAATAAAAGGAGCTTTTTCTTTTGTAGTTCCATTTGGTGTAACACAGTAGCGTCATAATCATTTTGTTCTTCCCCAATCTTGCTCATCATTATAAATAGCTCAATACATAGCAAAAAAATCAGCCATAGTAACCAAACAAACAAAGCAACACCAGACCCTGTAATTAAGAGGAACATTACATTTAACTCATCCAAAAAGCCAACTTTAGACTGAATTTCTTTCTCCAACGATGGTCTAAGAGCTAATAGTTGATTGTCTTTTAGAGATTTCGAAGCACGTAGTTGTTCTATTTGCTTGTTTAAAGGAGTCAGCAACTCAATCTTAGGGTTGTTGATAGAATTTACGGTAATGCTGTTTGCTTTTACAATCTTGGTGTTGGTGATCGCTGTATTTAAAGAATCTTTGACTGTATTGCTTACAGGAATAGATTGAGTTTGAGTGGTGATATTTTTTATCGTAGGGTGTAATGAAATGTCTTCAACAATTTTCTTTCTTTCTGATTCTTTAGCGTTGATAATTGTATCTAGTTGAGCAATTTGCTTCTTCAGCTCGGCTTGTTTGTTAGGCAAAATTTGATTTACCTTCGAATCCAGAAGATACAATTGCTTTTGTTCAATATCTTCCTTAAATATTATTTGGTCGATTATCACTGAACCAATAATCGCCATCGTTAATGCAATTAAACTTCTAAAGGCATACATTTTCCAGTCCTTCTTAACTGCTAAAATTATCTGTCGTTCTACTTGAATAATTATAACACACAGAACGATTGCTCCGAAAATCGCACCAACAAACCCAGTCTTTAAGTATCGTTGCGTGAAAACGAAACCAATAAAAGACCACAGAATACAGACGATTAACATTGCTGAAGTGTAGCGCTTTACAGCTTTTGCAGAAACTTCACTTGATACATTAATTATATTGAAGTTGTAACCTGTGAGAAAACAACCAAACTTTATCCACCAACTTTTCATGGTCAAAATTTTCTGTTTAAAATCGAGTGGTGAGAAATTGCTGCAAGTCCATTTTTAAACCCTCTTGTATAACTAATTAAAACACCTTGACTATCACCTGTTCCATTTTGAGCATCAGCTTCAATCTCTAATACTTTTTTTATGTGACTCTCAGCAATGCCTTTCTTCATTAACAACTCCTCGACTGTGTCAACCATACCGCTTCTACTTCGGCTATCGATATGATAGTTGATTTCTCGAATGAAATCTTCGTAAAAAGTTTTCACTTTGTTTACCACCCTTAGTAATTCATTTTTGATCGCATCCAAATTTTGATTTAAGTGGTTAACATCTGGATTGATAAGCGCGTCATTGTACCCCTTACTTTCATGGTTACGGTCCAAAAAGCTAAAGAGTAAATTAATATTGTTATCAACAATGTTACCTTCTTCTTTTTCAGTTAGACCAACAGCATCGCTTTGAATAAACACGTTTTCTGGAATGTCTGCATGTTCTTGATCCTTAGTTGAGTTAAGCGAAATGATCTGTGGAATGTCTATTTCAGGCTCTCTTCTTTTTAAAAAGTTAAATATTCCCATTATATTAAATACTGATGTTTGGCACTTTGAACTTGTTATGACCTTTATTATGGCAGCGTTTACATAAAGTTATAAGCAAGCTGCTGTGATAATCCCAAGGAGGTTTGAATTGATTGATGTTTTTTATAAAGTGGTATTGGCGGTGGTGAACCTGCAGCTCATCTGATGATTGACAGTTAACGCATTTGTTATGGTCCCTTTTGATGATTAAAGCCCTTTTTGCTCGCCACCTTTCATCGAAAAGTAGACTACCATAGGAGCCATGTGATGAAGCGCTTTTTTTATGGTCGTCGCTTATTGCATTTAGGACATTATTCAAACGATCGCCAGAGCCCACCTTCCTTTTGGAAGATACGTCCCGTAGGTGAAGGTATCTAGCATACATAGCTAATTATGATAAGGTTTGTATTTCATAAATATACATATTAGATTTAATAACGCAAATAATATTAACCGCTGTTTGAGCCTTTGTTGGTGTTGTCACCAACAAATAGCGCCAACAATCAAATACGCATGCGGTAGGTATGGTGCCGTTAGACATTCACTAAATACGAAAAAGATGAACACGAGGTCAAATCCTCATTGTATAAATAATTGTTGTTATATTTAACCAACCAATTCTTATCACATGGAATCTTATGAGAATCTTAGCTTTAGAACATTTACTACTAAATCAGAGGCTGACAAAGCTATTAATTCGTTAAAAGGTATTTTACTCGGAATACAGTTCGATAAAGAAATCAATGAGGCCGAAATATCGGAGCTTGTTGAATGGTGTACAAAGCACAAAGAACTTGTTAATAGAAACCCGTTCAAAGATTTAATGGATTGTATTAAACAAGCTGTAATTGAGCAGGAGAACAGAGTTGAAATAATAAATGACTTGTATTGGCTTTGCCAAAAGTATGAATCAGACAGTTATTACTACGACGCATTTACAGCCGACATGCAAATTTTACAAGGTATTTGTCATGGAATTCTTTCAGATGGTGTAATCAATAACGCTGAAATATTTGAATTGGATCGGTGGCTGGAAAATAACGAACATCTCTCCAGTTACTATCCTTATGATGAGCTTAGAAGCTTAGTTGTTTGTATCTTATCAGATGGGAAAGTGACCGAGGATGAGCGATTGCGCTTAACTGCCTACTTCAATGAATTTGTAAGCTTGAACGATAAGCAACTTACAAAACAAATTGAATTAGACATTAAGGACATAAAAATAAATGGTATTTGTACAGTTGATCCTGATATAAGCTTTGACGGAAAAACGTTTTGTTTTACCGGCGTTGCCAAAAATTACACTCGTTCTATTATACAAAAGAGAATAACGGAACTTGGCGGACAGTATCACTCCAATGTTCTGCAAACGACAGATTATTTGATTGTAGGTGAAGGGGGTAATCCTTGTTGGGTATTTGCTTGCTATGGTCGCAAGGTAGAAAGTGCAGTAAACTTACGTAAGCAGGGATCGAGGATTTCGTTAATACATGAATTTGACTTTTGGGATGCTGTTCAAGATGCTTAGTTTACCAACCCTGTTGGCAAAAATATGTAGGCTAGGTAAGTATTCAGCCCTAATTGCCGTTTCGTGAGCTTTGTTGGTGTTGTCACCAACAAGTAGAGCTATGAAAAAAGCAATTGGGAGAAACAAGCGGAGCTTCTGTTGTTGGCGCTATTGGTGCCTCCTTACTACCTATATTTGCACTAAAAGAATGCAAGTAGCTTTTTTAATGGATGACATGTTACAAGCTTGCACATCAACCTTTATGGCGGGTCGCCTATAGGTGAGCCAGCACTCTCCTCCGTTCTCTCCAATTTCTTCAATACCCGGAATACCGTTTGTCGCGATTGCCCAACTTCGGCGGCTATCTGGCGTACGCTGCGGCCTTCAGCGTGCAGCTTGCTTATGGTATCTTCGTTGGTTTTACGCATCTGCTCGGTATGGGTGAGCAGGTGGGCAGCTTCCGGTTCCCTGGTAATCATCTCGAACTTTAAGAAGCTGTATGGCTTAACTATGCGGCACAGCATTACGCTATCTGCGCCAAATTCCACCTCATCGTTACGCGCTTTTATTTGTTTAAGGTAGCGCATGCCGGGGGAGGTGTGGCTTTCGCCCATGGCAAAGGCGCTGTCGGCAAAGTTCAGCAGCATTTTACTGCCCTGCAAATCGTTACGGGTAATTGGCCGGGCTGGGTTACGCTTTGGCGTATGCGCCAGCACCAGTATAGACAGGTTGTACTTCTGCTTTATACGCTGCAGGCTCTGCATCAGCTTTATGGCCCCGGCGCCGGATTCGGTACTGGTGCGCAGGCAGGTAATGTTGTCGATGATCATCGTCCGTGCCTTTGTAGTTACCAGCACGTTCTCAAAAGCATTAATAATGTAATCATGAAAGCTGGCAAACTTGCGTTCGCGTCCGGCATCAGGGTTGATCACCAGCCTATGGAAGTGCGGGGCAAACTCGTACGTATTGTAGCCGCGGTTGCTGTACCGCAGCGCGAACTGGGCCGCGCTAAGTTCAAAATCAAAGTACAGCACAGGGTCTGTCTGCTTTGTACACGACAAGCCGCCGATCATTTCACCTCTGGTGATGGAGTTGCCGATCTGTACGGCGAGGATGGACTTGCCTACGTTGGTATCGGCAAACAGGATGCACAGTTCGCCCATGCTCCAAAAGGTACCAAAGAGCCGGTTGAAGGACAGCTCTTCTTTGGGTACATTAAGCCATTCGGTAGCTGTTTTAGAAATAAACGCGTCGTCGGTGTTTATCTCTTTGTCCTCGTCGTGTTTTCGCTTTAGTTCAAAAGCTTCGTCGGAGGTAATGTCGCCGCGGATCATGGAGCGTATCAGCTCGATCTCCATAGGGCGTTCGGCCGTGTGATAGGATGGGTAATAGGTCATGAAATTTGTGGATTTGTATTACAAATTTACCCATAATAAAAATAAGAAGTGCTGACACTGTTTTGTCAGTGGGTGTCCCAACCTCAGCGTCCCGAAGTGTCCCACTGCTTGCGAGACAAACAACCTGAAAATAGCTTAACAACATCTATAACAACTAATTAGATATGTTTAGCTGAAGTATTTGTACTGTCCCGGGGTGTCCCGCTTGAGGTGTGTAAGTTGCTGGTGTACAGATTATTGTTTAAAACAGGTGTCCCGGGTGTCCCGCTCTCAAAGCGGGACACTTCGGCACCAAAAAGCGGAACAGTTTTACTTGTTCCGCTCGTACAGCATCAGGAATTACGTTCGTTCACCCGCCGATGGTACCTGTTTTAACCTCACCGGCGCGCTTGTAATTGGCAAAGATTACACCGCCCGGCGTAACCGTGCTTTCGGTCAACGTGAACGCCGCAGGGATAATGGTATCGTTAAAGAGGCGTTTGCCGTTGCCCAGCACTACGGGGTAGAGCTTGAGCCAGAGCTCGTCTACCAGGTCATGTTTAAGCAATAACCTGGCGAGTTCGCCGCTGCCCCAAACTTTGAGGTCGGGACCGTCGGTGTTCTTGAGCTTTTGAATGTCTGCAACGTTTTTGAGAAAAATGGTATTGCTCCAGTCAGATTGTTCAAGCGTGTTGGACAGGACGTATTTTGTAGCCTCGTTAATGCCGGGCCAGTACTCGGCATGCTGCGGCCAGTAGCCGGCAAATATATCGTAGGTTTTCCTGCCGAGGAGGAGGTCTGCAGGTGCCATTTGTTTTCGCATCATCTGCCCGGAAACCTCATCATTATAAGGTGCAGACCATCCACCGTATTCGAAGCCGCCTGATGTGTCTTCGTCGGGTGCGCCCGGCGCCTGCATCACACCATCCAATGTGATGAATGTTAAAACGATTATCTTTCTCATGGCTATTGCTTTGCTTGTGATTAATTATTACAAACATCAACAATAAAAAAGCGAAAAATGAGGGGCAAATGCGACAGTAAAAGGGGGGAGAATAGCGCCAAAACAAAAAAGCCCCAGGGCTTTCGACCTGAGGCTTTATACTTAAAACGTGACCCGGGAGAGATTCGAACTCTCGACCCAATGATTAAGAGTCATTTGCTCTACCAGCTGAGCTACCGAGTCGGGGCTGCAAATATACAGCTTTATGTGATTTTACAAACAGGTTTGTGTCAATACTCTGCAAGGAGTGTATTATGCCATTGCATACATTTCCTCGCGCTGCTTTTGTACCACGTCGCTGTTGATGTACTCGTCGTAGGTCATCAGCTTATCTATCGTGCCACCCGGGGTAATTTCCACTATACGGTTAGCTACTGTTTCCACAAGTTCATGATCTCGCGATGTGAACAGGATAGTGCCACGGAAGTCTTTCATGCCGTTGTTAAGGGCTGTGATAGATTCAAGATCCAGGTGGTTGGTTGGCTCGTCAAACATCAGTAAGTTAGCCTGCTGCAACATCATGCGACTGAACATGCAGCGCATTTTTTCACCGCCTGATAGTACGTTGCTCTTCTTTAGCACCTCTTCACCGCTAAACAGCATCCTGCCCAGGAAACCGCGTATAAATTGATCATCTTTTTCGCCCGGCGAGTACTCGCGCAGCCAATCAATCAGATTAAGATCTTTGCCTTTAAAGTATTCTGCGTTGTCGATAGGGATATCAGCCCAGTTGATCGTAACTCCCCATTTGAATGAGCCTTTATAGTCAACATCACGACCGGTAAGGATGTCGTAAAAGGCGGTAGTGGCCAAACTGTTGTTTGACAGGATGGCAATTTTGTCACCTTTATTTACGTGTAGGTTTACATCAGAAAAGAGCAGTTCGCCGTTAAGAGTTTTACTGAGTTTCTCTGTCTGCAGCACCTGGTCACCTGCTTCACGGCCCTGGTTGTTAAAGATAATACCAGGATATTTTCTGTTAGATGGTTGTATCTCGTCCAGATTGATCTTATCCAAAGCTTTCTTACGGCTGGTAGCTTGTTTAGATTTTGATGCGTTTGCGCTAAAGCGACGGATGAATTCCTGCAGTTCTTTTACCTTGTCTTCAGCCTTCTTGTTCTGCTCAGCACGCTGTTTTAAGGCCAATTGGCTAGATTCGTACCAGAAGGTGTAGTTACCGGTGTAGGTAGTCATCTTGCTGAAGTCGATATCTACTACGTGGGTACACACGGTGTCCAGAAAGTGCCTGTCGTGCGATACAACTAATACAATAGCCTCGTAGGACGCAAGGAAATCTTCCAGCCAGGTTACGGTATGTATATCCAAGTCGTTGGTGGGCTCATCCAGTAACAGGATGTCGGGCTTGCCGAAAAGTGCCTGGGCAAGTAATACCCTTACTTTTTGAGTATTGTCAAGCTCCTTCACCAATTTATAATGGAACTCTTCTTTAATGCCAAGATTGCTCAGGAGGGTTGCAGCATTGCTTTCCGCGTTCCATCCATCCATTTCAGCAAAAAGGTTTTCCAGTTCTCCGGCACGTTCACCATCAGCATCGCTAAAATCTTCCTTCAGGTAAATAGCGTCCTTCTCCTTCATCACCGCGTACATCTCTTTATGACCCATCATAACAGTCTCGAGAACGGTGAACTCATCAAAAGCGTAGTGATTTTGGCTAAGTACCGCCATGCGCTCGCCTGGAGTGAAGCTAACAGACCCACTAGTAGGGTCAATTTCTTTTGATAATATTTTTAAAAAGGTAGATTTACCGGCACCGTTTGCACCAATAATACCATAACAATTTCCCTGTGTAAACTTAAGGTTAACGTCTTCGAACAGCGTTCTCTTTCCGTAACGTAAAGATAAATTAGATACCGTAATCATTTACTTGTAATTTCTGCAAAAATACGCTTTAAAACTTAGTTTTTTAGCATGAATAAAGGTGGTTGATTATTAAGAAAATTAAGTTTCCACACTAACATTAAAAATTCCCCAAAAGTTTAAAAAAATTGGGGATTGTAGTACCCATAAATTACATTTGAAAACAAACTAACCAATTATCCAACGCGTTATTTATGAGTAATTAACCTATTTACAGCCGCTACTACCTTTTGGAACGCCCTTTGACTAGCATTTACTAAAACGTACTATTTAAACCTTTTATATTTTAGTTATGGGATCCGTAATAATCTGTTTGGTTGTCGTTAATATTGCAACGGCACTGCGTAACGTGGAGGAAAGAAAAATTTATTAAATAAATATAAACGCTTCCCCGGCTTAACCCAAAGATCAGCTGAAAACCTCAGTAAGTCTTTGGGTTTCGTTTTCTGTAAGCTTTTGCAGTTGGCTGGAGGCTAGCATTTTCATCATCATGCTAAGGCTGGCGGTTATTATAAATGTCGCTTGGGTAGTATTGCCATCAGCCTCTAATTTCCATTTCAACTCCATATCAAACGGCGGTTTTTCTGCCGGGATAATCGTGATCTCAAAATTAGGAACACGCGAACTAATCTTTAGGCTGAGTTTGGTGATATTTTGTATCTCAAAGCTTGCTTCTTCAGCGTTAGATTGCCAGTTGATGATGTTATCAGGCATTAGCCGGCCATGATTATTCATGTCGGCCAAGAAGTTATACACCGGCTCTACAGGTTGATTTATTTGGACTGTACTCTCAAAAACACTCATACTATTTTCCCCATGTAGACGGCTCTTCACGCCACTTCCTTAACATATCAGTATCCGCTTCAGATATGTATTGTTTATCGCTGGCGTATTTAATTAACGCGTTATAGTTTGATAAAGTTACATACGGGCATTTGGCATTTTTGAAATTCTCTTCGGCAACATCAAATCCATAGCTGAAAATAGCTGCAAGCCCTGCTACATTATACCCTGCATCACGCAACGCGTTTACAGCTTGTAAGCTGCTTTTGCCGGTAGATATAAGGTCCTCAACAACCACTACACGCTTGTCTGTAGATATTTCGCCTTCTATAAGGCTACCGGTGCCATGTTCTTTAGGCTTGGCCCTAACGTATATGAAAGGTAAACCAAGCTCCTGTGCCACCAGTACACCCTGTGGTATGCCGGCGGTAGCAACACCAGCAATACAGCCAACAGCGCCAAATTTTTCCTGTATGTAGGAAGACAGCTGCTGCCTAATGTATGTGCGGATAGTAGGATAGGAGAGCGTTATGCGGTTATCGCAATAAATAGGTGACTTCCAGCCCGAAGCCCAAGTAAAAGGATTATTAGGTTGTAATTTTATTGCTTTAATTTGCAGCAGAAATTCGGCCACCTGCTGCTCGGTCTCACTATAGGTTAACATGTCTCAAAAATACAGAATTTATATAAACGAAAAAGTAGTGTTGATAACCAACACTGCTCCTAAACAGGCTAACAAGTTTCAAAGAATTGATGCTGAGCATTTTGACTTGAAAATTATTTATCCGTGGGTAGATGCGCAGCCAGGGAAGTACTTCTACGTTAGAGTTAATGATCCTAAAGCCTTTTTGAAGAAGGCAGTAAGAACAGCAACCTTAATTGAGGCGGCCGGAGGCTTAGTACAGAATGACGATGGCACCTACCTGTTCATCTATCGTAACGAAAAGTGGGACCTGCCAAAGGGCAAGCTTGAAAAAAACGAGAAAAAGAAAGAAGCTGCCGTACGCGAGGTAGAAGAGGAGTGTGGTATAAAAGTAAATAAGCTTGAGGAAAAGCTCTGCAGAACGTACCATATGTACACCTGGAAGGGAAAAACGGTTGTTAAAAAAACATATTGGTACCTCATGAGCCATAAAGGCAAGGCAAAACTGGTGCCGCAGACCGAAGAAGGTATTACCGATGTGCGCTGGTTTGATAAAACACAGATAGCGGCAATTGTAAAAAATACCTTTCCATCAATTATGGATGTGCTGGAGAAAGCAGAACTCCTTACAGATAGGGTAAGGCTTCCTTAGGGATAAATTGCGTTACATCTCCATTGTAACGGATGATCTCGCGGACGATGCTTGAACTAATAGAGGAATACCCCGGCTTGCTCACAATAAAAATGCTTTCAATTTCGGGCTCCAGCGCATGGTTCATCTGAGCGATGGCTTTTTCATATTCAAAGTCCGACACAGTTCGTATGCCCCGGATCATGTACTCCGCGCCTATGCTCTTGCAAAAATTTACCGTAAGCCCCTCGTAAGCAACAACGTGTATTTTTGGATCGTTGTCAAATACAGCGCGTATCATCTCCTCCCTTTTACCAACACTTAGTAATCCCTGCTTGGTACTGTTTACACCAATACCAATGTAGTATTTATCGAAAAGATCAACCGACCGGCGTACTATGTCCACATGGGCCTTTGTAATAGGATCGAACGAACCAGGAAAGAGCGCTATTTTCATAATTATGGATGTACAATTATAAGTATAGCTAAGTAGTTTTTTATAATAAAATAACAGAACGCTATTAAGCATTCTGTTATTTTATTAAATTCCAATGTTTAATCAATACCTCCCGGTAGGAAACTTACGCCAAACCATTTTTCAGCCAGGTAGCCGCCTACAGTATATCCGGATACTCCACCAATAATTCCACCGTAAAGCGGATTGATTTGACTACCAATTGCAGCGCCGATTGCTATACAACTTACTACTACTACTACAGCAACAATTGCCTTGCCGATAGATGCCAGCGCACTCCACAACGATTGGTTTTGTAGGGCGTTTGTAGATAAGTGTTTTACATTATCTACGGCAAGTGGTGCGTTAATCAGGCTACTAAAATTGTAGTCGAAATCAGAGCTGTTAATATAAGCCTTAATAGCTATTAGTGAGTTTACCATAGCTGTCTTTTGATCACTAGGTAACGAAAAATCATTCTCTACCTGAGACTGTGTATTGGATATTATGTTGGTATAACGCCTTTTAATATTACTTACATCCGTTGCCGTGAAGCTTGTCTGATTGCTGTATGTAGAAAAGGCGGTTTCACTTGCTGAAATGAACGACCTGTTTAAGTTGTCTAAATATGAATATGAGGCAGTCGGTATGTTAGATTGCATTTCTGCTGGAACAGTAGATGCTTGCGCCATATAGTCAGAGAAAAGTGTAACCGGAGTTGGCGGATCACTCGGGTTGGGATTCACAAGGTTTGGTTTTAAAATGCTTTTAACACTTTTATCCGGATTAATAAATTTCCCTGAAAGCTCAGCTACCAATGAGTTGAACAGTTTTACTTTTTCTGCTTGACCATTGACATAAGAAGAAAAGCTTTCTTCAGCTTTACTTAACGAACCTGACGTAGTACCGGCACTACTTTGCCTTTGCTGAAGATTGTAATCGTAAAATTTTGTGATCTCTTCAGAAACATTAGGTTTTTGGCTTTCGTTACTTGAATGAGTTTCTGAATTTTTTTGGCACGAGGATCCAAAAAACAAGAGCAATGCCCCTGCTAATAGCAATTTTTTTTTCATGTGATAAGATTTGTTTATTAATATTTATTTAAACGAATATAATAAACAATAATTAAATATCATCTGAAAAAATTGCATAAAGGTTTACTTACACTTAACTAATAATACAATGCTTTTTAACTCGAAATGTCTATAATATTTTCTTAAAAAAAGAAAAGGATGAATGACCGTATTTACGCTGTTCAACAAAAGCTGAGTGGTTGCTTAGGTTTTGCATGCTTTGATGCTCTACGATGAGCAGGCCGCCATCTTTCAGAAGTCCTTTTTCAAAAACTGTCTTAGATATTTCAGGTATCCTGTTAAGATCATATGGTGGGTCGGCAAATATCAGGTCGTACTGCTCCGTTTCGGCCTGCAAGTATTTGAATACGTCCGCCTTGTAGGTTTTTATCTGATCCAGCCCATGCTGCCGGGAGGTGTCTTTCAGGTAATATATACATTGCTGGCTACGGTCAATACTTGTAACTTGCGCTGCACCACGTGATGCAAATTCCATTGAGATGTTACCTGTACCGCTAAAAAGATCAAGCACGGCAATCTCCTCAAAGTCTATCTGGTTTTGCAGAATGTTAAACAGGGCTTCCTTGGCAAGATCAGTAGTTGGGCGTACAGGAAGGTTTTTAGGCGGGTTGAGCCGTAATCCTTTTAATTTTCCTCCGATGATGCGCATAGCGAAAGAGCTGCGAGGCTAAGAATTTTGTGAGGAACTATAGCTTCGGGTAAGTCCAGCGTTTGAATGGTATTCAACTTAACATGGCCAAAAAAGTCTGTAAGATAGCTAAAGCTCATATCGGCAGCATTGATATCGCCGCTAAATACCAACGTAATATCCGCTGGTTTAAGCTTTAATTCACTGGCAACCAGGGCCACAAAGTAGCCAAGCTCCTCATGATTTTTATAAGTGAATGAATTGAAGTAACGTAAACGGTTATAATTGAAGTTAAGCACCTCTACGACGCTGTTCTCTACGTTTAGAAATATGTCGGTACTGGTAGGATAGTTGTTAGCTACAGCACTTACCCAGCCTTTTGCACGGTGAACTGTTAATTGTTCATGCAGAGCAGCAAGCCCGGAAGCATCCGGCGTGCCGATTTGCGTTTTATATACTATAACATTATTACCATCGAAATCCTGAGCGTAAACACTATTCTCTGCCGACACATTTAACAGACGCGCAATGTTGGCGGCATACTCACCATCGTATAAACTTTTTGGAACCAGCGTGAACCCGGTGTCATTAACCCCGGCAATTACCTGCTTATACTCTGCTGTTAAAATTTCTGACAGTTCTTGTGGGTTGGTTAATTCGGCTAGCGGGCAATTCTCTGCCCAAGCCAATAGCTGCCCGTTGTGTGCTATGATGTAAGAAAAGCTGGCGGCGTCTATTTGCAACAACAAAACATAGTCGCGCGCGGCGCCTAAATCAAGGCTTTCGTCGGTATATTTATAGTTGTGCTCGCTCATTCAGGTAAACAAAAGTAATATAATTTGCCATAGTTGATCTGCTTAATTATCATCATTTTTGCATATGCCTACATCTGAGCAGATCAGCAAAGCGTTTCCGTTTGAGCCTACACCGCAGCAGCAGGAACTATTTACAAAGCTACATACCTTTCTGTTAAGCGACGATGGCAACGAGTGCTTTATTCTGAGAGGATACGCCGGCACCGGTAAAACAACGGTTGTGAGCGCGCTGGTAAAAGCTTTGGCTGCATACAACTACAAGTCAGTGCTACTAGCACCTACGGGCCGCGCAGCCAAAGTAATAACCAACTACTCGGGCCGTAAGGCATTTACAATCCATAAAAAGATATATCGTAAGCGCTCGGCCATGAATATGGACGAGGCATTTCTGCTGAACGAAAACATGCATGCCAATACGTTATTTATCATAGACGAAGCATCTATGATATCTGACGATATTAATGGCCATAATATATCCAGTTTACTAAAAGATCTGGTTAATTACGTTTACAATACACGCAATTGCAAGTTGATGCTGGTAGGCGATACTGCCCAGCTCCCGCCTGTAGGAACGGATGAAAGCCCGGCGCTGGACGCTGCTTTAATGAAAGACCAGTTTATGCTTGATATTTATAGTTACGAGATGACCCACGTGCTGCGCCAGCAGCAGGACTCCGGCATTCTGTTTAATGTTACTAAGGTTCGAGACATGATACGCGAAGGGCTGGAGCAAATGCCACGAATAGTGACAAAAGGTTATAAGGATGTTTACCGCATGCGCGGCGATATGCTGGAAGAAGGCCTTAACTATGCCTACCGCAAGTATGGATATGATGGGGCGCTGGTAATATGCCGCAGCAACAAAAATGCTAACCTGTATAACCGCCAGATACGTGGACGGATTTTATATCGCGAAGAAGAACTTACCGGCGGCGACCAACTGATGATTGTACGCAACAACTACTTCTGGTTGCAGGATCAGGAGGAGGGAAGTACGGGATTTATTGCCAACGGCGATATAGCTCGCGTGAGAAAGGTGAGAAGGATTGAAGATATGTACGGATTCCGCTTTGCTGATGTGCAGTTAGAGTTTATAGACTACGCAGAAGATCCTATTATGGATTGCAAAATACTGCTGGATACAATGTATACCGATGCGCCTGCATTGCCTCCTGCAGAGCAAAAGCGCCTTTATATGGAAGCAATGAAGGACTATGAACACATACCCAGTAAAAAGAGCAAGCACGATGAACTAAAAAAGAACCCGTACTACAATGCGCTGCAAGTGAAGTTTGCTTATGCCATTACCTGCCATAAAGCGCAAGGCGGGCAATGGGGTGCTGTTTTTGTTGATCAGGGTTACTTAACAGAAGAGATGGTGAACACCGATTTCCTTCGTTGGTTCTACACGGCTTGTACCAGGGCTACCGATGAGCTATTTCTTGTCAACTTTAATGATCTCTTTTTTGCCGACCAGCCAGAGGTATAATAAAATCAGTGGCTGGTTGGGTTGTGTGGTGTATGGATAAACTTCTTGTTGGCACCCTTAAGTTTAAACAACAGCATGACCATAGTAAAGAAGATCAAAGGGAGCTTCATTACAGCGCCTAACAATTTACCGTTAAAGAATTGTCCCGGTATAGCCACTAAGATGCCGATGTAGCATAATGCAGTTGCAGTAGCCCAGGCCTGCCAGGTAGGGCCGACGCCGGGGAAGATGATAGACACCAGCAGCATAAACGGCATTAAGCCAAGCATCAATATCCTGGGTAATATGGCTGTTTGATAGATTTCGTTAAAGTAGTCGAAATTACCGCGTCTAAATAGCTCTGTAAAGCCAGTAGCACCGTAAGTTTTAAGCAGGTTAAATTGAGCAGATAACCACCTGCGCCGTTGTTTTTTAAATACCTCTGGGTTGCTTACTTTTTCATCATAAATCAGCGCGGCGTCAGCATACGCTACATGTATTTTCTGGCGGGTAAGTACCAGGCCCATTTCTTTGTCAAAGCCGCCGACGGCATCTATTTTGGCCATAGTGTCCTTAAACAACCGGTACTCAAGCGCCATGCCTGATCCTATTATTGCCGCGGACAAATTAAATACACGCTGCGCTTTGCGGAAAATGTGATTATTTACTTCTTCACTTATTGCGTCCAGTATGGCTACAGGTGTCTCTGTGTTTTTGGCTACACGATGGCCCTGTATTACTACATCGCCAGCATAAAGATAATTGTTGATATGATGCAGATAATCCGGGGCGGCAATATTGTCAATGTCAAATACCACGGCGGCATCGAAACCTTCTTCCGTGTTAGCTATGCCTTTGTGCAATGCTTTTGACTTGGTGCTGCTCTCAAAAACCACCTCAACCACTTGCAACGGCATCTCTTTAAGCTTTACAATTGTCTCCGGCTGCATAGAATCGGCTATCACACACACATGGAACTTGTCCTTGGGGTAATCAATTGTAAGTGCCTGTGCTGCGGAATTCAGTATTATAGCGTCCTCTTTATAAGCGCAGATATAAATTACAAACTTCTTAAATCCGCGGGCAACCGGTGGTGCCTTTTTGATGATTAGCTTACCGGTAACTGAGAATACGAACAGGTATAAGCTGTAAACACCCAGATAGATGAACACTAGCGAAAATAAAAGCCAGAAAATAAATCGTATTAGTTCTATCATAATTTTACAGACTAAGCGAGCTTTTGGTTAATTCAATTATAAAGCAATATCGCTTTCGTGTTCTAACGTAAACTTAGCAACATTTACCATAACTTAATGTCATGTTTTACAAAAACACTTGTGCTTTTACGTAACAGCATAGGTAAAGTTCCCCTTAAAAGTAGTTTATTGTGCAATAGCTGATCAACTATTTTGACTTATATCTTTGATAGGAAGTCAGACATTCCCTTGTTGTGTAGCTTTTTTGTGAAGGAGATGTTGTATCATCTTCTTTAATTCTCCGTAACCTACACTGAGAATATCGTTAAATCTAAAGTTCAGGTTCTTTTTTAGTTGCACATAGCCAAATATTAGGCCGGAGTAGTAGGTGAACAACGATGCTATTGCTACGCCATACAGATCATGAAAAATAGCTATGCCAAGGAAATCGGCTACCACGTTAACAGTAAGCATCAGGAAAACCTTCATCATATTTAGATGCGGCTTGTTTAATATATCGAGAGTTACGCCCAGAAACCTATCTACAGGCATAATGATTACGTAGCACAAGAAGATGCGGAAGATGTTGAATGCATCTGATCCCGCGTATTTCTCACCCGTTAAAATATGAATCACTAAGCCTCCCAGCAGAAAGCCGGCTACTGCAATTGGCAGGAGTAAAACCGTAAGTAGCGACGCATATTTTTTCATGATGGTGGCTACTAGGGGTTTGTTGTCGTTTTGCGACGCTGCGGAAAGTTCTGGCAGGGCAGTTGCCACAAAACTACGCATGGGGATCTCAAAAAACTCCATTAAACGCTGCGGAATGTAATACACGCCAACTAATTCTGTAGGGAACATCCATTTGATGATAAAGATGTCTGAACTCCTCAGTAGAATAGAACCAAGCGAGGTACCTACACTGTACTTGCCAAAGTTTGCAAGCTCTTTCATAGCCTCAACGCTTTTATGCCTTATGGTATGCGCTTGCGACCAGCCTGTAAACAGGCACATCAAACTTGTAAATACGTTAGCTCCCAGGTAGCAATGTATTACCGTTTCAAAATCTATGGTCTTCAAATAAATGGTTGCCAGTACAAGTAACAAAAACCCGCCTTGATTAGTGATCTGGATGATAAACATCTTGTCGAACCTGCCGTCAGCCTGCAACATCCAGCCTGCAATGGCCGAAGGAAGGGTAGAAACATAGATAAGCCCGAACCACTTTAGTGTTGCTGTAAGGTTAGCGTCAGCGCCTTTGTAAAATATAAAGGCAAGCAGATCAATAGCAGCCAACCCGAAGGTTAATATAAAACCTACTGACCAGGCGGAACCAGCCACCTTTGCAGCACGTTCTTTTGGCGCACCTGCGTAAAATTTAATAAGAGATGTTTGCAGGAAACCTGTCCTGAACATATCCGCAAGTAAGAAGGTCTGGAGAAAGAAAATGTAATTTCCAAAGTCAACCTTGCCAAGTTTGCGCGTTAATTGCGACAGTACCAGCAAGCCGATTACAGGCATAGCAGCACTGCTTGCGAGACTGATAGTGTGTTTGTTTACGATCTTTTTTAACAAGGATATTGGTTTATTATATTTCTGGCTAAACAGCTTCCCAGCTACCAGATTCGAAGTTATACATTTTTATCACTTTTGCAGGGTTGCCTACAGCAACGCTATAGCCCGGTACATCTTTTGTTACTACACTTCCGGCCCCAACTATAGCATGTTTACCAATTGTAACCCCAGCGGTAATTACACTATTAGCACCTATCCAAACGTTATCCTCAACTGTAATTTTGCTGGTATTAACCTTTTGCAACCGTGGCGGGATGGTAATGTCTTCAAAACCATGGTTCAAGCCCGAAAATACAACATTTTGCCCTGCCATGACATAATTGCCCAAAGTTACCGGGCCAATAATTATGTTGCTCAGCCCAACACCTACATTATGGCCGATGATAACATCACCAACACCATTGTTAATTGCTGCAAAATCTTCTACGATGCTGTGATGTCCTATAACGAATTTATTGAATGGGAAAAGATCCATTCTGGAATAGAAGCCTATCCTAACGCTTTTTTCATACTTGTGAAAAAAAGGGTTTACAAACCAGCGCGTCCAGAAGCGTGGGCGGGAGTGACCCGACCGCACCAGCATTTTATGCACAAACTTTTTTAGCCTGGGCTTCGATTTAATAAATTCTCCTAACGTCATCCTTAAAACTTAATCTTTTAACGACTTCGCCGTTGTATCTGCTAATTCTTTTCTTTTATCAATATCTAATCTCAGAGTGATGCTAAGTAGCGCACTCGCCATATAAAACAGTATGTTGGATGGGTACTGTACTAATGCTTGCTGCGGGTAATTGCCTACATTGTATACAAATATTACCAGTATCATGGCCAGGCAATAATTCTTAAGCTCAGGATCCTGTATAAGATAATAATTGTTTATACCCGTTTTTAAAATGACGAACATTAGCGTGCAAAATAGTATTAAACCTATATAGCCCATCTCAACAGCAACCCTCACGTAGCCGCTGTCCGGCGGGAAATTTGCAAGAAAAGAGTTTGGCGCAAACCGTCTACCCCAAACACCTACAGAACCCAAGCCACCACCAATTGGGTGCGAGAGTATGTAGGGCTTTATACGCCGCTGATTTTCTGCACGCACATTAAAGGATGCATCTTTTGAAGGGTTAAAGGCAGATTGAAACCGCTTTATAGTGGGGTTAGACGTCGGCATAAATATGACTATCAACAACAAAAAGCCTGCCGCTACAACTCCTGTTACTATCTTTTTGTTAAACTTAAGTATTGCAAGTAAGGCCAGCGCTGCCGGTAAAAGTACATAAGCACCCCTGGTACCGGAGTATAACATGGCCAAAATGTAGAACGGGATAAGTAACATCATTAGCACCTTTTTCCAACGGCTAATTTTTAACATCACAAAGCAAATGCACATAGTAACTGCTACAACCATATTGTAAGAAAAAGTTACCGGGTCGGCAAAAATTGCCGTTTTGCGCCAGTGGCCATTAATGAACCAAAATTTTACCCTTGCTGGATCCGAGTAATACCAGGTTTTTTCAAAACTGAGAAATCCAAAGTTCTCCTGCTGAAAACCGGATATCGCCGCAAGCAAACACAAGCCAAGCCACAGTTTAAAAAGGAACTTAATAAACTCTATTCTTTGTATTTGGTAGAGGAAAATAAAGTACATCAGCATAATAAAGCCTACAGTACGTACGGTATACACCCATGCAAGTATGGATGGTGATACCGGATTAATGGCTTCTAAAAAGTTATAAGCCAGCCATGCCAGTACAAGGTAGCTGATGGGATTTTTAAAGTAATACCAACTGTTATCGAACTTCTTCTTAAGAAAAAAACCGAAGATGAGCATGTAGGTAATCGCATCCAGCAATATACCCGTAGGTGTTCCATTAGGTAAAAACTCCGAAACATAGTTGAGCATAAAAGAGGCAACAACCAATACGGTTATACCAAATTCCGGATAGGCAATTATCCCGTAAACTATAGGCAGACCCACAACAACTGCTAAAATACCGGCTGCACCAATAATGCCACCTTTAACAACTATAAAGCTGATAAGCAAGGCAAAAGGGATGAGCAGGATGATAAGAGTGCCGGGTGTCCAGTTAGCAGGCGCGAGTTTATCGCGGAGACTTTTAAACCTGCTATTACGTACCCGGTTATTGAGCATATTTAACTTGCTTACGCTAAGAACAATATTTTTACCGCCCAAAAAAATACACCTACAAAAACAAACCATATAGCCGCAGTGCGTGTACGCTTCTCCAAAGGGGAAAGCTGTGCGTAAGGGTCTTGCTTGGTTTTATCTTGAGGAACTATTTTCATGTAGCCGGAGTATTTGTCCGAAAGAATGTTCGAATTAATCTTCAGGGATAGCTGCTTTGTTTAATATCCACCCTGCAAATTTGTTGTCAAGGCTGCGCAAAAAGTTTAAGTTCTCTTTTTGTGAACTTTTGACACTTTTTCTGGCGCCATAAACCGCAACTACTTTGTTGGCAAACAGCATCCACTCTTTTGATTTATTTAGCGAGGACAGGGCAGGAGTTTCAATAATGATGATGTCGTACTTGGTCTTCAGTTCTGCAAACCTGTTTCGTATAAAAATTTCGTCACTTACTTCCAGCGGCGTAACATCATCACCATGGTTCCCTAACACTGTGGTAGCGCCTGAGAACGCTTCATAATTATCAGGATTGTTCTTAAAGTAGTCCTCCACAAACAGCCTTGGCTGAGCGGTGTTGGTGATTGTAGGGTGGGAGAAATTACCATCGATAAGCAATACTTTTTTATTGATCATGGCATAAGAATATGCCAGGCTTATTGCCAGCACGGTTTTTCCTTCGTCAGGTACCAAACTGGTGATGGCTAAAACCTTGTCGCCTTTAAGTTCCTGGTCTATCTCAAACCTTATCGAACGGATTAATTCCTTAAAGTGCTTCATTTTTTCACGGTGTTCCACATCCCAAAGTTTCCTCAGGTCTAATGAACCGCCGCTCACAGTATTTAGGTAGCCCAACAACGGCAAATTAGTTTGTCTTACAAGGTCCGCAGGGGATTTAATGGAATCGTCAAGGAAGAACCTGATGAAGAGTATAACTACGCAAAACGCAAAAGCTATAATACCGCTGAGAATAATCAGCAGCATTTTCTTTGACGGCTCGGCACCCTGCGGGGTTGCTTGCTCAACCTGTTGCAGCTTTACCGAAAAGGTGGACTGCAGGTTAGTCTCGTTATACTTGTTTAATACATCCAGGTATTCTTTGCTTGCTATATCAAGTTCAAAGTTGTACGTTTTTACGGTGGCATCAAACGGCACTAATTGCTGGAATTTAGCATTTAGACCAGCAAGTGCCTTGTCAATCTCTTTTATACTGTACTTAGCAATATCACGCGATATCTCAAGATTTATTTTTTGCGTAACAAGGTTTTCCTTAGTTGCCAACGGGTTTGTCAGGTACTTGTCTGACGTTAATGCTATTTGCTGCGACAGCGTTTTAGTAACCGAGTCTATCTGTGCTTTTACTGCAGGGTCAAAGTTACTTCTAACGTACTTGTTAGTTAATGCGTGCAGCTCATCTTGTGTAGCAGTTACCGATGTGTTGTATTTATTAAGGGATGCTTCTATGTACTGCCTGTCCTTAGGATCAAATTTTCCGTTGATGTTTTTTATTGTACCCTCATAAGAAGCAACATCTTTCTCCGCAGATAGCCTGCGGTCGTTGTACGTCATGATTTGGCTAAAGATGCCCCTTGATTGTTCATCAATGTTGAGCACGCCATGTTCTATTTTGTACTGCTGTAACTGTGCAGTTTTCCTGTTAAGGGCTTCTCGTTTCTCGTTAAGCAGGCCGGCTAAAAACGTAACTGCATCAGTTTCATTTTGGCGAACGGTATGGGTGTAATAACTTATGAACTCCTCGCAAAGTGCATTTACCACAAATGCAGACATTTGCGGGTTCGACGATTCGCTGGTTACGGTAATAAAGTCGCTGTCACCATCGCGCTCTGCCCAAAGTATACCCCTAAGGCTGCGCTCGTCATACCACATCGAGTTAAGGAGGTTGTTAAGTCCTCTCTGGTCTTTATCGTAGGTATCCAGCGGCTCCATGCGCTTTAGCTTGTCCGTAAATACTACTATAGCATGTTTCTTTGCAGCATCGTTCATGGTCATGAACAGCTTGCTATAGGGTTTAAAAGGGGTAGGCTGTGTAAGATCGTGCAGAATTAGGCGATAAGATACCTGGTTGTAAAGCTTGCTCAGCTTCATCATTTCAATCAGGTTACTAAAGTTCTGGGTTATCTGCTGCCGTTGTACCTGGTTATTGTCATTGTCGAGCAAATGACGAGACTCATCAACAATACCAGTGGCGATATGGGCGTAAGACAGGTACTTGTCCGGCAGGTTTTTTACCAAAAAGTAAGACACTATAATGGTAACAAGCGGAATTATAATTAGCAGGTTCTTATTTTTCCATAATACCTTCAGAAAACTCGCAAACTCCATTTTATTTAATATCTTCTAATTTAACACCCAGCAACTCTTCAAGATTAGTTTTTGCAGTTAGCAGAGATAGTTCTGCCTGTACCTTGTAACCACCTTGCTGGTAAAGGCTTGTTAAAGCCTCATTATAGGTCTGGAATGTCGTTTCCCCTTTTTGGAAGGAATATTTTAGCTGTTTAACAGCAGTCTCTCCGTCTACTATAGCACCAGAACGCAACCGTAATTCGGCCTGGGCGCTAAGGTACGAGAAATACAGTCTTTTTACTTGCGCCGTTAGGCTTAAATCGTACTCCTCTTTTTGGTAGCGGGCTATGTTTACCGATTCTTTGGCGCTTTTTACAGCGAACGGCTTTCTCAAAAACTGACCTATGTTAACAGATATGCTTAGCTGGTAACCGTTAAAGATATTAGGCGTAATGAGGTTAAGTGAGTTCCGCGGACTATATATATAAGAGGCTGTAAAAGCATCCAGCCAACCTACAGTTGCCTGGCTTACACCCGTTTTGGCAATTACTAAATTTGACTCCATTAGCTTTACCTGGGGGTAGTTCTTTTTTGCCGTGGCAATTAATTTCTCCAGGTATTGATAATTGATATCATTGATCATCGTCTCCTGTGCGCGGAGCGATAATGAGCAGATTAGTCCGAAAAATAAAACAACAACGAACAGCTTTAATTTAATGTACATAGTTTAAACTTTTTCTTTCTGGAGCATGGCCGGGATAGTACCGAATATGATCTTTAGGTCAAGCCAGAAAGAATATTTTTGAGCGTAAAAGTTATCAAGTTTTTTTCGTTCGCGTTCACTCATATCCTCTTTACCGCGTTTGCTTATCTGCCAAAGGCCTGTTAAGCCTGCAGGGCCCAAAAAGCGCATGGACCACTCGTTAGACGTAAGCATCTCTGCTTCGTAAACAGGCAGCGGACGATTACCAACTACGGACATATCGCCGCGCAAGATATTAAATAGTTGCGGGAGCTCGTCAAGACTGCTATTGCGCAGGAAATTACCCAGTTTAGTAATCCTCGGGTCGTTCTTGATCTTCACAAAAGCTGATTTTGCCACACCGGTTTCTTCGGCGGCGTATTGGTTATTGGTTTCAGAAAGCTTAGCCAGCAACTGATCCGCATCGGTACGCATAGACCTGAACTTGTAGAAGTCAAATACCTTGTACCCGGTACCAACACGCTTACTTTTATAAAAAATAGGACCTTTTGAATCAAGCTTTATTGCCAGCGCTACAATCAGCATTATTGGCGATAAACAAATAAGCATGGTTATAGATATGAACAGATCCAGAAACCGTTTACCGGCAGGCATTTTATAGGTGGTATCTACCTCTTTGCCAATCTCCAGCAGCTTCGGTTTTATCAGCTTGAACCTTACCAGGAAGTTAAGCCGTTCGCGGAGGTCTGATGTTGCAAAAGGGTAGGTATAAAAGTCATGCAGTTTCAGCTTTATGGCGGTTTGTACCAAACGCTTGTCTGCACGGGTAGAAAGCATTACAATAATTACCCCATTCATCAGGAAGTTCTTGCGCAGTGTCTCCACCATTGCAAAACATTTCTCTTCCTTATCTACCTCCATTAATACGATTTCCGGAATAGTAAGTATAGATTGATTGCCCAGGTATTCGCCCAATTGTTCTACCGTATCGTTAAAAGCGAAGTGAAAGCTATCTCCCAGGTCCTTAGCTATCAGTTCCCTTAGTTCCAAACCCGCATAGGCAACGTTTATTTGCGAGCCCGAGTTCTCGTTCCAGTTAGTTGTTGTCTGATTCATCATAAACTTCCAGGGCTTGGTTGATTGCGGACTTTAAAACAGTAGGGTTAAAGGGCTTATGTATATAGGCGTCTAATTTAAACGGCATGTTTGCAACCTGCTCTTCCAGGTCATGGGCTGCTGACAGCACTATCACTGGTATATTGCGGTAAAAACCGCTGATCTTTACGTTTTTTATGAATGACTGACCATCAAAATAAGGCATCTGGAGGTCAGAGATAATGAGCTTTGGCCTGTTACCATCTTCCAGCCAGCTAAAAGCATCTATACCGTTGTTTTTTACAACGATTTCGTATTCCTTGGATAGGATGAAACTGAGAAGTTTAAGTATGCTCAGGTCGTCGTCAACAATTAGTAATGTTTTCTTCATCCGTTAACTGTGGTAGTTAGTGCTATAAATATGGCACTTTTTATTGAAAAATTTGTGTCAAAAAAATAATACGATCGGTGTTTTACAGCGATATTATCAATTGTACGATGATTAACAACTATAAGTTGTGTTAAAATATCGTGCCGATAATTGCTGTAAAATTAAACGATTTCGTTTGCAGACAGGTTTACCGAAACCAGGTGTAGTGCAATTGTTGGCAAAAACCACATTTGTGGATTATTTGCAAATATTTGAGTACGTGTAATTACCTTAGCCATCATATGTCACTACTACGTTTGAAAGCATATTTTGTTGGGATTGATTTAGGAACCGGCAGTACCAAGGCCGTGGCGACTGACGAATTGGGGAACACCATCTACACAACGCAGCAACATTACCCCACTATTACTTCTGATATTGCTTTTAACGAACAAGATGTCAGCCTGATTTGGCAAGCGTTTAAAACGTGCCTTAATGATGTTATCGCACATTTTGAACAATCGCCTACGGCGGTTTCTTTCAGCAGTGCTATGCACAGCATAATGCCGTTAGACGCCAACGGCAACCCATTAACCAACGCGATGATTTGGTCAGATGCCCGGAGCGGCGAAATAGCTCAATCGTTAAGAGAATCTGTAAACGGCGAAAACTTGTACCGCACAACGGGTACAGCCATATACGCCATGTCGCCGCTTTGCAAGATCATGTGGCTGCGCGAAAACAGGCCCGAATTATTTGCTGCAACTTACAAGTTCATATCTATTAAAGAATACATTTGGTACAAGCTGTTCGGCGTGTACGAAGTAGATCATTCTATTGCATCGGCTACCGGCATGTTTGACATTCTACAGCGCACGTGGTATCCTAAAGCTTTAGAACTGGCAGCTATAAACGCCACGCAGCTATCTGTAGCGGTAAGCACTACCTATATACGGCGTATTACAAACGGGTCGTTTCCGGGCATAGCAGAAGAGACCGCTTTTGTAATAGGTGCCAGCGACGGTTGCTGCGCCAATCTCGGGGGTAATGCCATACGGCCGGGCGTGGGCGCATTAACAATTGGTACCAGCGGCGCGGTTAGGGTAGGGTCAAACAAACCTGCCTATAACTATAAGGCAATGACATTTAACTATCTGCTTAACGAGCAAACGTTTATTTGCGGTGGTGCGGTAAATAACGGCGGTGCAGCAATTGACTGGTTGTTGAAGGATTTTCTTGGTCTGGAGCCGGTATCCGGTGTGGCTTACAACCAACTATTTAAAACTATTAAACTTATACGTGCGGGTAGCGAAGGGCTGGTATTTTTGCCATACCTGTATGCCGAGCGGGCGCCGGTGTGGGATGCGAAAAGTTCCGGGGCGTTTCTAAATATTCGCCCTAAGCATACGCAGGCACATTTTCTCCGGGCTGCGCTGGAGGGTGTATGCTTTGCGTTGAACGACGTGCTTAATGCCGTAGAAGAATCATCCAGCAAGGTAAACGAGATTGTGGCAAGCGGCGGGTTTATCTCCTCACCAGTTTGGGTACAAATACTGGCGGACATCACCGGAAAAAAACTGGTATTGCAAGAAGGCGGCGATTCATCCGCACTGGGTGCTATTTACCTGGCAATGGAAGCTTTAGGGATTGATATAGCACCAATATTGGCCAAAGCTGATGCAGAGGCGAAAACTATAAATCCTAATCAGGATGCGCATCAAACTTATACGAGGGTGTTTGCCGTATACCGGCAACTATATGCCGATGTAAGATCGGCAATGCATAAACTGCACGACCTCGATCTATAAAATCATCACCCCGGGCTTGTTCACAACCGGAAGTTTAATAAAATTATCGTCGATTATACTCTCCGGCAGGAAGATGAATTTTTTGTCGAATATTTCTTTGCCAATGTAGTAGCTGAGCCAGTACTCGTTGGTAAGCCCAAAGGTTTGCTCATCTATCGGCTCTATCAGTTTAAAGGAGTTGGCAGGTATTGTTGGAAATGCATGCCTTAGTACTGATGTTTTAACTTGTTCCCCATCCTTCTCACCATAACCTTTCGAGGTGATCAGCACCGTTTCCAGCGGGATGTTTTTAAGGTTGATCAGGTATACATACCACACCTTTCTCTCCGCGTTCTCGCTTTCCAATGCCACAGCTATGGCGATATCCTTAACTACATTCTGGGGAAGGTCCTTGATCATGTTTTGTTATTAAAAAGTTGCAAGATTGTAACGCATAAATGTTGCCGCTGATTGCCATTGCAGCTACATTTATGCATTACCTCTGATTACTTCTTTTTTGGTGCCGCTTTTTTCTTTGCAGGCGCTTTAGCAGCGGGCTTTGCAGCTGCAGCTTTTCCAAACCGGCCTTTTTTTACATCTTTCGGTGCAGCATCGGCCAGTGCTTTACACTCTTCGTAGGTGAGTGATTTTGGGTCCTTATCTTTAGGTATCTTAACGTTCTGTTTTCCGAATTCAATGTAAGGACCAAAGCGGCCATTCAGCACCTTTACCGTTTCATCTTCCGGAAAACTCTTAATCAGCTTTTCGGCGTCCTTTTTACGCTTTTCATTGATAAGCTCAATTGCCTTTTCTTCGGTGACATCATGAGGGTCAATTTCTTTCGGCAACGAAATAAACCCACTGTTGTGGCTAATGTATGGCCCGAAACGGCCTATAGCCACTTTCATTACCTTACCTTCGTATTCGCCAACAACTTTTGGCAGCTTAAATAACTCCAGCGCTTCTTCAAGCGATATTGTCTCTATGCTTTGTCCGGTGCGCAAACTTGCATACAGCGGCTTCTTATCTTCGGTTTGTTCGCCAATTTGTACAAACGGCCCAAAACGACCTATGCGTACAGATATCTTTTCGCCGGTTTCCGGGTGTACGCCCAACTCACGTTCGCCGGTAGCTTTGTCTGCTGTTTGTATGGTGCTCTCTACGTCCTTGTGGAAAGGATCGTAAAACGTGCGGATCATTTTAGTCCATTCCTGTAAACCCTGGGCAATCTCGTCAAACTGTTTTTCAACGCTGGCGGTAAAGTTAAAGTCTACAATGCCTTTAAAGTGCTGTACCAAAAAGTCGTTCACAACAGCACCTATATCTGTGGGAAATAGTTTCCCGCGTTCGGCACCGGTATTTTCGGTCTTTTCCTCTTTGCTGATATTCCCACCCTTAAGGGTTAACACGCGGAAGTTTCTTTGACGGCCCTCTCGTTCTTCCTTAACCACATAACCACGGTTTTGGATGGTAGAGATTGTAGGGGCGTAGGTAGACGGCCTGCCGATACCCAGTTCTTCCAGTTTTTTTACCAGACTGGCTTCTGTGTAACGTGCAGGCGGTCGCGAAAACCTTTCAGTAGCGTTCATTTCCTGTAGCTGCAATACCTGCCCTTTAGTTAATGGTGGCAATATGGCGTTCTCGCCGTCTGCTGTTTGGTTATCGTCATCGTCGTCGCTGCTTTCCAGGTACACTTTCAGGAAGCCGTCAAACTTCATTACTTCACCGTTGGCAACCAAATCTTCTTTACGGGTAGAGATGCCAATCTTAGCAACAGTTTTCTCAAATTGTGCTTCGCTCATTTGCGATGCTATTGCGCGTTTCCAGATCAGGTCATACAAACGCTTTTCGGAGTTGTCGCCTTCAATGGTATGCTTATTAAAATAAGTGGGGCGTATAGCTTCGTGAGCTTCCTGCGCACCGGCACTTTTAGTTTTATACTTACGTTGCTGGTGGTATTTATCACCCCATGCACTGTTGATCTCGCTTGCCGCTGCAGCTAAAGCTGTGTCAGACAAGTTTACCGAGTCGGTTCGCATATAGGTAATGTTACCGCTTTCGTAAAGCTTTTGAGCCACCTGCATGGTACGCGCTACCGAGAAACCCAGTTTGCGGCTGGCTTCCTGCTGCAGGGTAGAGGTAGTGAACGGTGCGGCCGGTGAACGTTTGGTTGGCCTGGTCTCCAGAGATTTTATCTCGAAAGTTGCACTTACGCAGTCCTGAAGAAACTTTTCAGCATCCTCCTGTTTGCTAAAACGCTCTGCCAGTTCAGCTTTAAACGCGTCGCGCCCTTTGCCAAACAGGGCCACTATTTTAAAAGCGGCCTCTGATGTAAATTTATTTATTTCCCGCTCGCGGTCTACTATTAAACGTACCGCAACCGATTGTACCCTGCCCGCAGATAATGATGGTTTTACCTTTTTCCATAGTACAGGCGATAGCTCAAAGCCCACGAGCCTGTCCAGAACACGGCGTGCCTGTTGTGCATTTACCAGGTGGTAATCTATCTTGCGGGGGTTTTCAATAGCCTTTAAAATAGCGGGCTTGGTTATCTCATGAAAAACAATGCGCTTGGTGTCGGCTTCCTTAAGGCCAAGGGTCTCAAAAAGGTGCCACGAAATGGCTTCTCCTTCGCGGTCCTCGTCCGATGCCAGCCAAACCATGTCGGCCTCTTTAGCTAATTTCTTTAATTCGCTTACTACCTGTTTCTTATCAGCCGGTACTTCATACCGCTGCTGAAAATTGTTGTTAATGTCAATGGCATCTTCGGACTTCACAAGGTCGCGTATATGGCCATAGCTGGACTTAACGGTAAAATCTTTCCCGAGATATCCTTCTATGGTTTTGGCTTTCGCCGGCGACTCCACTATCAATAAATTTTTAGCCATTAACAGGTATTTTTCTGCAAAGAAACTATAAAGTAACAGAAACACAAATGTTTTTTCCGCTACAGCTCTGCACAGTTGTAAGATATAATATGGTAATGTTGTTTTGGCGAGCAGGAAAAAGCTCCCGCCAAATTGGTTTAATTACAGTAAAAAGCCGCCGCCCAGTAAATCGCTGCCTTCGTAAAAAACAGCAGACTGGCCCGGTGCAATGCCGGAAACCATGTGGTCGAAAGACACCTTCATGTGATCGCCTATCTGCACAATCTTGCTTTGGGCACCAACGTCTTTATAACGTATTTTGGTAATAGCCTCAAGCGGCTCGGTAATGCTGTCGTACTTTATCAGGTTAAGATTACGTACCCAGGCTTCTTTACGTTCCAGTTCTTCAGCTGTACCCAATACCACGGTGTTAGTATCTGCCTGTATCTGGGTAACAAACATCGGTTTGCCTAAAGCAATGCCCAGGCCTTTACGCTGGCCAATAGTATAAAAAGGATATCCCTGGTGTTTGCCTATCACGGTACCATCGGTAAGTACAAAGTTACCCGGGCCAACGCGTTCGTCCAGGTCTTCTACCTTATGGCGTAAAAAAGAACGATAGTCATTATCGGGTACAAAGCAAATCTCATAGCTTTCGCTTTTACCGGCAAGCTCTAACTGTCCCATTTCTACCGCCATCTGGCGTATTTCGGGCTTGGAAAAGCTGCCCAGCGGGAACTTTGTCCGGGCCAGGTTCTTTTGCGATACGCCCCACAACACGTAAGACTGATCTTTATTTTCGTCCTTACCTTTAGATATAACGTACCTGCCGTTATCCTGAAGGCGGATGTTGGCATAGTGGCCCGTTGCAATAAATTCACAATCGAGCTTATCGGCGCGTTTAAGCAATGCCTCCCATTTAATGTGGGTATTGCAAAGTACGCATGGGTTTGGGGTGCGGCCAGCCAGGTATTCGTCAACAAAGTTGTCGATCACAAAATCGCCGAACTCGTTGCGGATATCCAGTATATAATGCGGGAAACCATAGCCAACAGCAAGCGCCCTGGCATCGTTGATACTGTCGAGACTGCAGCAACCGGTTTCTTTTGAGCTGCCGCCGGAAGAGGCGTAATCCCATGTTTTCATAGTTAGGCCAATAACTTCGTAGCCCTGCTCGTGCAGCATTACTGCTGCTACCGAACTATCAACCCCGCCGCTCATGGCCACTAATATTCTTCCGTGCTTACTCATTATGGTTGCAAAGATAAGTGTTTAAACGTGATGTAAGGGTCAGGTTAGCGTAAAATGCCGTTACACCAATGTAGCAGCTAAAATCAAACAGGTTTTGCAAAAATCATCCTAAAGTATGAGGTAATTGTCGGCTGATTATGGCAATTTTGATGTGCTGGGTAAAACGATAGTGTTACAAGCTATACACAGTAATTAAAGTGACTATTAATATAAATAAATATACATTATGAAGAAAGTAACTGGTATTGGTGGTGTTTTTTTTAAATGCGACGACGCGAAAGGCATGAACGAGTGGTATGCGAAAAACCTGGGTTTGGAGACCAGCGCGTATGGAACAACGTTTGAATGGCGGCATGCTGATGATCAATCAAAAATGGGTTCTACAACTTGGTGCGCTTTTCCAAACGATGCAAAGAACTTTGATCCGTCGACCAAGCCTTACATGATCAACTATCGTGTAGAGAATTTAACTGCCTTAGTAGAAGAACTTAAAAAAGAAAACGTAACGATTGTTGATCAGATTGCTGAGTACGATTACGGTAAATTTGTTCATATACTGGACCCTGAAGGAAACATAATAGAACTTTGGGAGCCGGGCGATGAGTCTGCTGAAGAGCAGTCTGCAGAGTAAGTCGTTTTAAATAGGTGTTTAGGTTAACCGTACTATAACATTGAACTTCAATTAAGGACGAAGGCTAAAGTCCAAAACTAAGATGTAAGTAAAAGTGCGAAATCTGAAGAAAATTGATGACCGATTAAGGGTGTCCCAAGTGTCGAAATTCTTTAGATGGTAAATCATCTTAAATCTGTTTATTATACTAATACACAGGTATTTATACCCACTCATATGAAGTTTTTGTACTGTCCCGGGGTGTCCCGCTTACTCTAAGTAAGTACTTATTTAACAAGAACTTAACTGTTTTAGGTGTCCCGGGGTGTCCCGCTTTAAAAGCGGGACACTTTGCTTTGTAATTACCGCCAGGTAAAACAATAAACTGACATGAGCCTTACAACATAATAGGTGTATTGATTCTTACGGATACACAAAAATTATACATTTGTCAGGTTAAACACTTGTTATTACATGGTTAAATTCAACCGATTTACACTGGAAAATGGCCTCAGGGTGCTGGTACATGAAGATAGCACCACGCCAATGGCCGTATTAAATATACTTTATGATGTAGGTGCACGTGACGAAAACCCGGATCAGACCGGTTTTGCGCACTTGTTTGAGCACCTGATGTTCGGCGGATCTGTTAACATCCCCAACTATGATGGTCCGCTTCAGCGTGTCGGCGGCGAAAACAACGCGTTCACCAGCAACGACATTACTAACTACTACATAACGCTGCCTTCGGCAAATATCGAGACCGCTTTTTGGCTCGAGAGCGACCGGATGTTAAGCCTTGCTTTCAGCGAAAAAAGCCTGGAGGTACAGCGCAACGTTGTGATAGAGGAGTTTAAACAGCGCTACTTAAATCAGCCATACGGCGACGTTTGGTTAAGGCTGCGGCCGATGGTATACAAACAGCACCCTTACCAGTGGGCAACCATTGGCAAAACCATAAAGCATATTGAGGACGCTAAAATAGAAGACGTAAAAGCCTTCTTTCAAAAGCATTACAACCCCAGCAATGCTATAATGGTTGTTGGCGGTGATGTGAGGACAGGGCAGGTTAGGGAACTTGCCGAAAAATGGTTCGGACCAATACCGGCAGGAGAGAAGTACAACCGCAAATTACCTGTGGAAGCGCCGCAGAACGAAGAACGGCGTGAAACAGTAACGGCCAAAGTTCCGCTGGACGATGTATATATCGCGTTTCAAATGAGTAATCGTGCAGATCCAGGCTATTATGCCGTTGAATTAATATCTGACATACTTTCCAGGGGGAATTCATCCCGCCTTTATAAAAGTTTGGTAAAGGACAAGCAAATTTTCAGCGAAGTTCATGCCTACATCACCGGCAGTTTAGATAAAGGAATGTTTTTACTTGAGGGTAAACCGACAGAAGGCATCAGCATAGAGCAAGCCGAAGAGGAGCTTTGGGCCGAGCTAGAACGGCTAAAAACAGAACCTGTACCTGCAGACGAACTTACCAAGGTGAAGAATAAGACTGAGTCGACCATGGCGTTTTCAGAAATGTCCCTGCTTGACAAGGCCATGAACCTGGCTTATTATGAGCTAATGGGTGATGCAGAAGAGCTGAACCAGGAAACAGCTAAATATCTGGCTGTAACGCCTGCACAAATACAACAGCAGGCAATAGAGATATTCCGAAAAGAGAACTCATCAACACTGATATACCTTGCTGAAAAGGTGGTACCATCGGAACAGGAGTTTTCAGAACTCGAAAATTAACAAAATGCTGAGCAGTTCTTTTGTTAAGAACTCAAAAACAAGCACATGACACTGAACAGAACTATACCACCGGCTTTTAATGGGGTGGAAGCCATAAACCTCATTCGTCCGGAACATACCGCCTTTGCCAACGGCTGCAATTTATATTCATTTAATTCTGGCGGGCAGGAGTTAGTACGTATTGAATGGATATTCAATAATCTTCGGTTTAATCCGGCTAAGCCGCTGCTTAATGTAGCGGTAAACACCATGCTAACTGAGGGCACAAACACACTAACTTCGGCAGAAATTGCAGACAAAGTGGATTTTTATGGCGCATTTTTGCAGGTAGATTATAGCTACGATACTTCGCAGGTTACGCTGTATTCATTAACCAAGCATTTGCCGCAAATATTGCCGATAATCAGGGATGTAATAACTGATTCTGTCTTCCCTGAAAAGGAATTGGCAACCTACGTACGCAACCAGCAGCAAAAACTTGCGGTAAGCCTGCAGAAGAACGATTTTGTTGCACGTCGCATTTTTAATCGTGCGGTAAATGGAGACAATATATACGGCCTCACCGCTGAGCCCGAACATTATCGCAGTATTGTACGGGAAGACCTGCTGACGCACTTTAAAGAGATGTACCAGCCTGGCAATTGTACTATTATCCTTGCCGGCAAAATAGAAAAACTGCACATCGACCTGTTGGCTGAACATTTTGAGAAAGGGTGGGAGAACGGCGCTAAAACTGCCGATGCTGTACAGGAAGCGATTAAACCCGCAGCAGAAAAGTTCTATTATACGCAAAAGGAAGGTGCGCTGCAATCCGCAATTAGGATTGGCATGCCGTTCATCAACCGCACCCATCCGGACTTCCCTGGCATGCAAGTGCTGAACACGCTTTTGGGTGGCTACTTTGGCTCGCGCTTAATGGCAAACATTCGTGAGGATAAGGGCTATACCTATGGTATTGGCTCGGGTGTGTCGTCCTTTAAGCAGGGTGGCTCGTTTTTTATCGCTTCAGAAGTTGGTGCGGATGTATGTAAGGCAGCCGTATCAGAGATAGAAAAAGAAGTAAACTTGCTGAAAAACGAGTTAGTAGCCGAAGAAGAACTATCCCTTGTGCGCAACTTTATGCTGGGTTCGCTTCTAGGCAGCCTGGAGAATGTGTTTTCGCATGCTGACAAGTTCAAGAACCTCTACTTCTCTAATTTGGATTACGACTATTACGAGCGTTACACAAACACGGTGAAAAGCATCACCGCTGAAGAACTGCAGCAACTGGCGCAGAAATACTGGAACTTTGATGAGTTCTACAAAGTGATTGTTGGGAAGTATTAACAGTACGCTGTGACACTAGGTTGATCTAAGATCAACCTAGTGTCACATTAAACAAATATCAAAATGCAATTCTTTTAATCGAATTAAAAGCATATCTTTGCCCGGCAAATAATAACTCCAA